>NZ_JBVJEA010000001.1:531141-1042541 GCF_055581985.1 Streptomyces sp. NPDC042336
GTGGCGCCGGAGCCCGCCGAGGCGGAAGAGGCGGAGGCCGAGAGTGCCGCGCCCAAGGGCCGGACCCGTCGGCGTGCCACCCGTCGCGTGACCGCCCCGGTCGAGGCGCCCGCCGAGGCCGCCGCCGAAGCGGGCGCGCCCGAGGCCGCCGCGCCCGCCGAGACCGCGCCCGCCTCGTCCGCGGACAGCGCCGAGTCCGGCGAGGACGCCGCGCCGCGCCGTGCGCGCCGCCGGTCCACCCGCAAGGCCGCCACCGGTTTCGCCGCACCGGCGCAGACCGCCGCGGCGTCCGACGAGGCGGAGTCGCCCAAGCGCCCGTCGCGTCCCGCGGTCGCTGTGTTCCAGGCACCCGTGTTCGCCGAGCCCCAGTTCCAGACGCCCGAGCGGGCCGCGGCCGAGGCCGCCGCCGAGGCGGCCGGTGCCGAGCCGGCCAAGCCGGTCGAGGAGAGCGCGGAGGCACCGGAGGAGCAGTCCGCCGGATCGCGCCGCCGCCGCAAGCGCCGGGGTGCCGCCGCCGAGGAGGCCGCCGAGGAGCGGGCCACCGCCGCCGTCACCCAGGACGAGCCCCAGGCACCGGCCGACACCGAGTCCGAGCCGGAGGCCGAGCCGGAGCCCGAGTCCGACTCCGACTCCGACTCCGACGAGTCGGGCGAGGACCACGACGACGCCGAGGGCTACGAGGAGTCCGGCTCGCGCCGTCGCCGTCGCCGGGGCGGCCGTCGCCGCCGCCGGGGTGACGCCGCCGACGGCGACCTGACGGACGGCGAGGGCGAGCACACCGCCGCCGATCGGGCCGACCAGGACGCTTCGGACACCGCAGACGACTCGGAGGACGACGCCGAGGAGGGCGAGGAGGCCGCAGGCGAGAGCGGTTCCAGCAGCAGCCGTCGCCGTCGTCGCCGTCGCCGCCGGGCCGGGGACGGCTCCGGAGAGGCCGAGTCGTCCTCCTCCTCCGACGACCCCGAGCGCACCGTCGTCAAGGTCCGCGAGCCGCGGCCCGCGCGGGAGAAGAGCGAGCCGTCCGACGAGGTGCAGTCCATCAAGGGCTCCACCCGTCTGGAGGCCAAGAAGCAGCGCCGCCGAGAAGGCCGCGAGCAGGGCCGCCGGCGCGTGCCGATCATCACCGAGGCCGAGTTCCTGGCCCGCCGCGAGGCCGTCGAGCGCGTCATGGTCGTCCGCCAGCACGGCGAGCGCACCCAGATCGGCGTCCTTGAGGACGGGGTGCTCGTCGAGCACTACGTCAACAAGGAGCAGGCCACCTCGTACGTCGGCAACGTCTACCTCGGCAAGGTGCAGAACGTGCTGCCGTCGATGGAGGCCGCCTTCATCGACATCGGCAAGGGCCGCAACGCCGTCCTGTACGCGGGTGAGGTCAACTTCGAGGCGCTGGGCATGGCGAACGGCCCGCGCCGCATCGAGTCCGCCCTCAAGTCCGGCCAGCCGGTCCTGGTGCAGGTCACCAAGGACCCGATCGGTCACAAGGGCGCCCGCCTGACCAGCCAGGTCTCGCTGCCCGGCCGCTACCTGGTCTACGTGCCCGAGGGCTCGATGACCGGCATCAGCCGCAAGCTGCCCGACACCGAGCGGTCCCGGCTCAAGACGATCCTGAAGAAGATCGTCCCCGAGGACGCGGGTGTCATCGTGCGCACCGCCGCCGAGGGCGCCAGCGAGGACGAGCTGCGCCGCGACGTCGAGCGGCTCCAGGCGCAGTGGGAGGAGATCCAGAAGAAGGCGAAGAGCGGCGGCAGCTCCAACGCGCCCACGCTGCTCTACGGCGAGCCGGACATGACCGTCCGGGTCGTGCGCGACATCTTCAACGAGGACTTCTCCAAGGTCGTCGTCAGCGGTGACGACGCCTGGCAGACCATCCACGGCTACGTGTCCCACGTGGCGCCGGACCTCGCCGAGCGGCTGTCCAGGTGGACCAGTGAGGTCGACGTCTTCGCCACGTACCGGATCGACGAGCAGCTCGCCAAGGCGCTGGACCGCAAGGTCTGGCTGCCCAGCGGTGGTTCGCTGGTGATCGACCGGACCGAGGCGATGGTCGTCATCGACGTCAACACCGGCAAGTTCACCGGTCAGGGCGGCAACCTCGAGGAGACGGTCACCAGGAACAACCTGGAGGCGGCCGAGGAGATCGTGCGCCAGCTGCGCCTGCGCGACCTCGGCGGCATCATCGTCATCGACTTCATCGACATGGTCCTGGAGTCCAACCGGGACCTGGTGCTGCGGCGCCTGCTGGAGTGCCTGGGCCGGGACCGGACCAAGCACCAGGTCGCCGAGGTGACCTCGCTGGGTCTGGTGCAGATGACCCGCAAGCGGGTCGGCCAGGGCCTGCTGGAGTCGTTCTCGGAGACCTGCGTCCACTGCAACGGCCGCGGTGTCATCGTCCACCTCGACCAGCCGGCCTCCGCCGCGGGCGGCGGCGGTGGCAAGCGACGCAAGCGGGCCCGGGCCGGCGGCGAGCAGCCGCACGAGCACGAGGCCGCCGCCGGGGTCGAGACCGGCCCGACGGCGGAGCAGGAGGCGGACGCCGAGTCCGAGTCCGAGGTGGCCGCCGAGGTGGCCGAGCCGGTCGCCCTGCCGGCGCCCGACTTCAGCGCGGACGAGGAGCTGTACAGCAGCGCCGCCGAGGCCGAGGCCGCCGCCACGCGCGGTCGCGGTCGGCGTCGCGCCAGCCGTCGGGCGTCCGCTCCGGCGGGTGCCCCCAGGGGCGCGAAGGGCGAGGCCGAGAAGGCCGGTGCGGTCTCCGAGGCGCCGACGGCGCAGGACGTCACGGTGCAGGAGGAGGTCGAGCGTCCCGTGCGGCGCGAGCCCGCCGCCGAGGTGCTGGCCGAGCCCGCCGCCGTCGAGGACGCCGTCTCCGGCGCCCCCGCACCGGCTCCCGCCGAGACCGCGGCTGCCGTGTCGGAGGAGGCCGCGCCCAAGGGCCGTACCCGCCGCCGGGCCACCCGGAAGGTGTCCGCACCGGCCGGTTCGCCCGAGGGCGCCGAGGCCGCCGTGCTGACGGTCCCGGAGACCACGGTGTCGGAGCAGCCGGAGCAGCCGGAGCAGGCAGCGCAGGCCCCGGCCGCCGCCGAGGTGACCGAGAGCGCCGCCCCGGCCCGTCCGCGGCGCCGTGCGGTGCGCAAGCCCACCACGTCCACCGCGTCCGAGGAGGCGGCCGTCGTGGTCGTCCCGTCGGCCCCGGCGGAGGAAGCGGCCGGGCAGGCCGAGGAAGCGGCCGGGCAGGCCGGGGAGCAGACCGACGCCGAGGCCGCCCCGGCCAAGAAGGCGGCGGCCCGCAAGACGGCCAAGAAGGCGACGGCGAAGAAGGCCGCCACCAAGAAGACCGCGGCCAAGAAGACGACGACCGCGAAGAAGGCCACCGCCAAGAAGGCGGCCAAGACGACGACCGCCAAGAAGGCCACGGCCAAGAAGACGGCGTCGAAGAAGACGGCGGCGGCCGCCGAGCAGGCACCGTCGTCGGTCACGGCCGCCACCGACGAGGGCTGATCCGGCACCTGTCGCGAAACGTGTGGCCCCGCCCGGACGGAAACCGTCCGGCCGGGGCCACACGTTTCCCCGGCCGTCCTCGGGCGCATCATCAACGACAGCCGGGGCGTCCCGGCGAGGAGAGGAGACCACGTGCCGGTACTGACGAGGCTCATCCCCTCGCCGCTCGTCGTGGACGTCCGGCCGGACGCCCTGGACGATCTGGCGAGCGTCTTGGCGGACCAGCGGATCTCGCAGTCCGGGAAGCTGGCCGTGGCGATCAGCGACGGCTCGGGGGCGCGGCTGCGCCGGCGGCTGGAGCCGTCCCTGCCCGGCGCCGACTGGTTCGAGGTCGGCGGCGGCACGCTCGACGACGCGGTGCGGCTGGCCGACGGCATGAAGTCGGGGCGCTACGACGCGGTCGTCGGTCTCGGCGGCGGCAAGGTCATCGACTGCGCCAAGTTCGCCGCGGCCCGGGTGGGCCTGCCCATGGTCGCCGTGGCCACCAACCTGTCCCACGACGGCATCTGCTCCCCGGTGTCCATCCTCGACAACGACGCGGGCCGCGGCTCCTACGGTGTGCCGACGCCCATCGCGCTCGTCGTCGACCTCGCGGTGATCCGCGAGGCCCCGATCCGTTTCGTGCGCTCCGGGATCGGCGACGCCGTCTCCAACGTCTCCGCGGTCGCCGACTGGGAGCTGGCCCACCGGGTGAACGGCGAGAAGGTCGACGGCCTCGCCGCCGCCCTGGCCCGGCAGGCCGGGGAGGCCGTGCTGCGCCACCCGGGCGGCTGTGGGGACGACGCTTTCCTGACCGTGCTGACCGAGGGCCTGGTGCTGTCCGGCATCGCCATGACCATCGCCGGGCACACCCGCCCCTCGTCCGGCGCCTGCCACGAGATCAGCCACGCCCTCGACCTGCTCTACCCCCGGCGCGCCGCCAGCCACGGCGAGCAGGTGGGCATCGGCGCGGCCTTCGCGACGTATCTGCGCGGGGACCGGGAGGGTGCCCTGCTGATGGCCGGCACGCTGCGCCGGCACGGGCTGCCGGTGGTGGCCCGGGAGATCGGTTTCGAGGACGAGGAGTTCGTACGGGCGGTGGGGTTCGCGCCGCAGACCCGGCCGGGCCGGTACACGATCCTGGAGCACCTCGACCTGTCGCCCGCGCGGGCGGGGGAGGCGTACGCCGAGTACGTCGCGTACGTCGCGGCGTGACCGGCCGATCCCGGGGCTCCGGTCCGGCTCCCCGGTCCGGGGCTTTGGGGGCCAGTTTGACCCCTGTCGTGCCGCCCCGTAACCTTGACCGTCGGCGTGTCGACTGACGCGTCACATCCCCGTAAACCTCTTTCCTTCCGGATGCGGGCCCTCGTGGCCCCGGCCGGGAGAGGCTGTCCGTGTGTCACCGGGTGGCTGGACTGCGGGGGTGCCGTTCCGAGCGAGAGAGTGAGATCCGCGTGTACGCCATCGTGCGCAGCGGTGGTCGCCAGCACAAGGTTGCTGTCGGCGACATCGTTGAGGTTGACAAGATTTCCACCGCCCAGGTAGGCGACACGGTCGAGCTCTCGACCCTGCTCGTTGTTGACGGCGACGCTGTGACCAGCGACCCGTGGGTGCTGGCCGGCATCAAGGTCCAGGCCGAGGTCGTGGACCACCACAAGGGCCAGAAGATCGACATTCTGCGCTACAAGAACAAGACCGGCTACCGCCGTCGTCAGGGCCACCGCCAGCAGTACACGGCGATCAAGGTCACTGAGATCCCCGCGGCTGCGAAGTAAGGGACTGAGGAGACATGGCACACAAGAAGGGCGCATCGTCCACCCGGAACGGTCGCGACTCGAATGCCCAGCGGCTCGGCGTGAAGCGCTTCGGCGGTCAGGCCGTCAACGCGGGTGAGATCCTGGTCCGCCAGCGTGGCACCCACTTCCACCCGGGCGCCGGCGTCGGCCGTGGCGGCGACGACACGCTGTTCGCGCTGCAGGCCGGTGCGGTGCAGTTCGGCACCCACCGTGGCCGCAAGGTCGTGAACATCGTCCCGGTCGCCTGATCGGACACTTTCGCGAGGCGGGCCTCACTTCCCCGAGGGGAAGCGGGTCCGCCTTTCGCGTGTTACCCAAGAGACATTCCCGCAGTAGGCAGTAACTGGAGGCACATCCCATGACCACCTTCGTGGACCGCGTCGAACTGCACGTCGCCGCGGGTAACGGAGGCCACGGCTGTGCCTCCGTCCACCGTGAGAAGTTCAAGCCGCTCGGCGGCCCGGACGGCGGCAACGGCGGCCGGGGCGGCGACGTGATCCTCACCGTCGACCAGTCGGTGACCACACTCCTCGACTACCACCACTCGCCGCACCGCAAGGCCACCAACGGCAAGCCCGGCGAGGGCGGCAACCGCTCCGGCAAGGACGGCCAGGACCTGGTCCTGCCCGTGCCCGACGGCACCGTGGTCCTCGACGGCGCGGGCAACGTGCTGGCCGACCTGGTCGGCCACGGCACCTCCTACGTCGCCGCCCAGGGCGGCCGGGGCGGCCTCGGCAACGCGGCACTGGCCTCCGCGCGGCGCAAGGCGCCCGGCTTCGCGCTGCTCGGCGTGCCGGGCGACGTCCAGGACATCCACCTGGAGCTGAAGACCGTCGCCGACGTGGCTCTGGTCGGCTACCCGAGCGCCGGCAAGTCCTCGCTGATCTCCGTGCTGAGCGCGGCCAAGCCGAAGATCGCCGACTACCCCTTCACGACGCTCGTCCCCAACCTGGGCGTGGTGACGGCGGGCGAGACCGTGTACACCGTCGCGGACGTCCCCGGCCTCATCCCCGGCGCCAGCCAGGGCAAGGGCCTGGGCCTGGAGTTCCTGCGGCACGTGGAGCGGTGCAGCGTGCTGGTGCACGTCCTGGACACGGCGACGCTGGAGTCCGAGCGCGACCCGCTCTCCGACCTGGACGTCATCGAGGCCGAGCTGCGCGAGTACGGCGGCCTGGACAACCGGCCCCGGATCGTCGTCCTCAACAAGATCGACGTGCCCGACGGCAAGGACCTCGCCGAGATGGTCCGCCCGGACCTGGAGGCGCGCGGCTACCGCGTCTTCGAGGTGTCGGCCGTGGCCCACATGGGCCTGAAGGAGCTGTCCTTCGCGCTGGCCGAGCTGGTCGCCACGGCGCGCGCCGCCCGGCCCAAGGAGGAGGCCACCCGGATCGTCATCCGGCCCAAGGCCGTGGACGACGCGGGCTTCACCGTCACCCGCGAGGAGGACGGCCTGTTCCGGGTGCGCGGCGAGAAGCCCGAACGCTGGGTGCGCCAGACCGACTTCAACAACGACGAGGCCGTCGGCTACCTCTCCGACCGGCTCAACCGCCTCGGTGTGGAGGAGCGGTTGATGAAGGCGGGCGCCCGCGGCGGCGACGGCGTCGCCATCGGCCCCGAGGACAACGCAGTCGTCTTCGACTGGGAGCCCTCGGTCACGGCGGGCGCCGAGATGCTCGGCCGCCGCGGCGAGGACCACCGCTTCGAGGCGCCCCGCCCGGCCGCCCAGCGGCGCCGGGACCGGGACGCCGAACGGGACGAGGCCCAGCAGGAGTTCGACGGCTTCGAGCCGTTCTAGCCCGGCTTCCCGCTCCTCTCCCGCCCCTTTCCGTCCGCAGGGTTACACAGGTGTGTCAGGGCTGTGATCTGCTCTCCAACATCCCTGTGTACTTTGTGAGAAGGATGTGGCCGCACGTGTGCGGCCAGGGGCGGGGGAGCAGCCTGACCAGCCGCTCCCGGGAGCAGGGAGAAGCCGCAAAGTGAAGATCGCATTCCTCGTTCGGGACCTGTGTCACATGGGGGGCGTGGTCAGCGCCACGCAGAACCTCGCCGGGGCGCTGGCCGAGCGGCACGACGTCGAGATCGTGGCGCTGCGCAAGGTGCGCGACGAGTCGTACTTCCCGCTGGACCCGCGGGTCAGGGTCCGGGCGCTCACCGACATGCGGCCGCACTCCCCGGTGTCCGACGTGGACAATCCGCTGTCCGACAAGTTCCCGCTGATCTACCCGCTCAACGCCGGTGCCAAGACGCCGGTGGTGAGCCGGCTCGCGGAGCTGCGGCTGCTGGAGTACTTCGACACCACCGACGCCGACGTCGTCGTCAGCTCCAGCCCGCGCAACACGATCATGCTGGCGCAGGCGCCCGGTGACTTCCTGAAGGTCACCCAGGAGCACTCGATGCCCGCCATCTACGCCACGGACATCAAGCAGCGCCTCTTCCCGGCCTACCGGCACCTGGACGCCCTGACGGCGCTCACCCCGGAGGAGGTCGCCTCGCTCGCCCGGCAGGTGCCCGCGGTGCGCAACCGCCTGGCCGTGATGCCCAACTGCGTGCCCGCCTCCCCGATCCGCTCCAGCGGCACCAACAAGGTGGTGGTATCCGCCGGTCACCTGACGGACAACAAGAACCACGCCCTGCTGATCGAGGCCTTCGCCAAGGTCCACGCCGTCGCCCCCGAGTGGACCCTGCGCATCTACGGCCACGGTGCCGAGAAGAAGAAGCTGCGGGCCCGCATCGAGGAACTGGGACTGTCCAACAGCATCCTGCTGATGGGCCAGACCTCGCCCGTCACCCCCGAGTTCGGGAAGGCCTCGATCTTCGTCCTGCCCTCCAAGCGGGAGGCGTTCGGCAACGTCCTCGTGGAGGCGATGGCCGCCGGACTGCCCGTCGTCGCCACCGACGCCGACCACGGGCCGCGCAACATCCTCACCGACGGCGAGGACGGGCTGATCGTCCCGCGCGGCGACGTGGAGGCGATGGCCGACGCGATCCGGCGCCTGGTGAAGGACGACGAACTGCGCCTGAAGATGGCCGCCGCCGGCATCCGCAACGCCGAGCGCTTCCACGAGCGGGCCAGCCGCGAACGCTTCGAGGCCATCCTCGAGGAGGCCTTCGCCCGCAAGGAGCTGCCCCGCCACGCCACCGCCCGGGTCGACCGGGAGGGCTCGGTCCACGTCGCCGTGGGCACGCTGCCGCCGAGCGCCGGGCAGGCCGACCTCGTGCTGCGCAAGGGCGGGGCCGGCGGCGAGGAGCACCGCTTCCCGTTCTCCGCCGACGGCGACGCCGTCGTGCCCTGGGACGCCGGGGTGCCGCACGGCACCTGGGAGCTGGCCCTGGCCACGCGCGAGGGCGAGCGCGAGGTGGGGCTGACCACCGACGGCTACGGCTGTGACACCCGGGACCTGCTGGCCGTGGAACTGCCGCGCACGCAGGGGCCGTCCCTCGCGCTGCTGCTGCCGTACATGCACGAGGACGGCGGGCTGCGGCTGCGCAGCGCGCTGCGTGACGTCCACGCCGAGGTCGGCCCGGTCAGGGTGGACGAGCGGACCATCGCCGTACGCGCCGAAGTGTGGGGCGCGCGGCCCGCCGCGGGCGCCGTGGTGGAGGCCGTGCACCGCCGGGACAAGGAGCGGGTGCTGACCTTCCCGCTGCGCGACGAGGGCGACGGCTGGGTGGCCGTGGACGTGGACTGCGCCACCCTGGTGCGCGAGCACGGCGAGGACGACGAGGAGAAGGAAGTCATCTGGGACCTGTCGCTGCGCACCGCGCCCGACGCCCCCCGGGTGCCGCTGGCCAAGCTGGGCACCGACGTACTCCAGCCGATCAACGTGTTCACCTTCCCGCGCCCGGTGATCAGCGAGACCGTGGCCGCCCCGCCGACCGTGCTGACCCGCGCGGTGCGCAAGTCCCGCCGGGCGCTGGGCCAGACGCCCGCCCCGCTGCCGCCCACTCGCCGGCGTACCGAGCTGCGGCCGTACTTCACGGCAGCCTGCCAGCTCGCGGTGAAGACCGTGCGGCTCTGAGCGGGCCGGAGGCGAAAGGGGCGGGCCCGGAGGATCACGATCCTCCGGGCCCGCCCCTTTCGCCTCCGTGGCGGCGGGTCAGCCCTCCCGCGCCTGCTCGATCATCCGGTCCACGACCCGCGCGGACGCGTTGCCGTCGTCCAGGTCGCAGAACAGGTGGTGGAAGCGGTCGAAGCGCTCCTGGTACTCCGCCTGCACATGGTCGATGTCCCGGATCGCGTCGACCAGCTCCTTGGAGTTGTCGATCAGCGGACCGGGGGAGTCCTGCTCGAAGTCGAAGTAGAACCCGCGCAGCGTGTCCCGGTAGTGCTCCAGGTCGTACGTGAAGAACAGCATCGGCCGCTTCAGGTGCGCGTAGTCGAACATCACCGACGAGTAGTCCGTGATCATGATGTCCGCCGCGATGTAGAGGTCGACGATGTCCGGGTACTCCGAGGCGTCCCACACGAACCCGTTGCCCGCGCCCGGCACCGCGTCCACCACGTTGGAGTGGCGGCGGATCAGCAGCACGTGGTCGTCGCCGAGGCGGCGCTGGGCGTCCTCGAGGTCGATGCGCAGGTCGAACAGGTACTGCCCGGCGCTGTGCGACTGGTCGTCGCGCCAGGTCGGCGCGTACAGGACGACCTTCTTGCCGTCGGGCAGGCCGAGCGCCTTCTTCACCCGCGCCGTGATCGCGTCCCGGTCGGCGGAGTACAGGTAGTCGTTGCGGGGGTAGCCCGCCTCCTGGATCTCACCGTCGTAGGAGAACGCCCGCTTCAGGATCGGCGTGCTGAAGCGGTTGGAGGACACCAGCAGGCTCCACTGCTTGGCCTCCAGCGCCAGCTTCTCCTGGTAGCGCCGGTCGAAGTGCAGGGTGTCGATGTCGTGCCCGATCTTCTTCAGCATCGTGCCGTGCCAGGTCTGCACGATCGACTGGCCCGGCCGGCGCACGATCCAGTCGGGAAGGTGGCCGTTGGTGACGATGTAGCGGCTGGAGGCCAGTGCCTCGTACCACTCCTTGCCCCACATGCGGATCTTCTCGACCCCTTCCGGCAGGTTGACCTGGCCGTCACGGACCGCCCACAGGTGCTTCAGGTCCGAGCCGCGCCGCACCAGCTCCTCGTACATCGCGCGCGGGCTGTCCGAGAACTGCTTGCCGTTGTAGCTCAGGTAGAAGACCTGGTCCTTGAGCGGCTGCTGGAACAGCGGCTCGTAGACCGTCCGGCGCAGCTCCTTCTGGCGGTACGGACCGCGCTCCAGGTCGCTCAGCTCGGAACGGGCGTTCAGCTGCGGGAAGTCGCCCCAGCGGTTCTCCAGCCAGTAGCGGCGGCCGTTCAGTTCGGCCTGGACGGGGAACGAGTCCGCGGCCAGGCGGTCGGTCACGAAGGGGACGTCGGGCACGCCCTCCTCGTCGGGCCGCAGGAAGAGGTTCCAGCGGCCGGCCCGCAGCGGGACGTCGCCCGCGCCGCCGAGGCGGGAGGGGTCGAAGGACACCTCGAAGCGTCCGCCGTCGAGCCACCGGGTCTCGACGAAGCGCTCCTCGTAGCGGTTGCGCGGCTTGAGCAGGAAGCGGGAGCCGGACAGCCGCGGGTCGGCGTGGCCGGTGAGAGCGATCTTGCCGTCGCGCACCGTGGCCGTGTCGATCACGGCGCGGCGGGTGCGGCCGGAGAACTTCAGGAACCCGGTGTGGCCCGCCACGACGGCCAGCTCCACCAGGTGCGACTGGGTGCCGAGGGAGGTGGGCAGCGCGAACTCGGCGTCGGCCAGGCCCTCCTGCATCACGGTGCCGAAGCGGCGCTCCGCGCCCGTCGGCCCGGTCGCGACCAGCACCGTGGACCAGGTCCGCTTCTCCGGCTGCGCCTTCTCGTCGACGCCCTCGTGGAAGATCAGCGCCACGTCCGCGACCGGCACCTCGACCGAGAAGGCCTGGCCGGAGCCCGTGCGCTCCACGGTGACGGGGTACTCGAGGGTCTCGGCGCCCTTCTGGTTCTTGACCCGCAGGACCACCTGCTCGTCCGCCGCGAGGGGCTCGCGGATCTCACCGGTGACCTTGATCCGGTCGCCCTCCAGGGCGCGGCCGGTGATCAGGGCGCGGACCTTCTCGATCCGCAGCTTCAGCGCCCCGCGCTCCACGGAGGGCAGCATCCGGAAGTCCGGGCTCAGCCAGTGGTACGGCGGGAAGTTGCAGGCCGCGCCGCCGCTGGAGTGGACCGCGTGGCGCCGCACCAGACCGGAGGCGAAGATGCCCAGGCCCACGTGCCACACGGCCTCCTGCCACTCGCCGCCCTTGCGGAGCCGGGCGGGGTCGATGGTGACCTCCCAGCCGGCCCACTCGTAGTTGTAGCGGTCCTGGCCGGAGTCGGTGGTGACCTCGGGGCGCGGCAGGTTGCGGGCCGGCAGCAGGATGCGGCGGCGGGAGCGGTCCTTGCGCAGCTGGAGCACCTTGACCGAGGCCTTGCGCGTCGGCAGGTCGATCTTGTCGATCCAGGCGTTGCCGGACAGCACCAGCTTGCCGCCGGACCAGCTCACCTCCTGCAGCGGGGCGCGCATGTTGAGGTGCTGGTCGATGCGCAGCGCCCCCTTGGGCAGGTGCAGGTCCGCACCCTCCAGGGAGGGGAAGGAGGCGTACTTGCGGACCAGGCCGCTGACCTCGGGGGTCTCCCGGCGGCGCTGGCCGGCCAGCAGGGCGATCAGCTCCTCCATCTGGTGCTTGCGCACCAGCAGCCACTGCACGCGCAGCTCGGCCGGGAGGTCCATGACGACCTTGGGGTCGATGCTGTCGAGGAAGCGGTTCGCCGAGCGCAGGAACTCGGCCCGGTACTCCGCGTCGCCGTCCGGCACCACGTTGAGGAAGAGCCGCAGGTCGTCGCGGAGGACACGGGTGTCGTACTCGCGCTTGAGGCGGGCGTAGGTCTCGCCGGGCTGCTCGGCGAGGAAGGCGCTGATCTCCATCACGGAGGTGACCCGGTCGCGCACGCCCGCCGGGTCGGTGCGCCGCTGCGTGATCGACGGGGCGGACTCGCCCTCGCGCAGCCGCCAGTAGTAGCAGGGCTCCGAGATGACGTCGACGCTCTCGGCCAGGTAGTGGGCCCGCATGGTGACCGGGGTGTCCTCGTACAGCCGGCCCTCGGGGAAGGCGAAGCCGTGCTTCTCCCAGAAGGTGCGGCGGAAGACCTTGTTGCAGGCGATGCGGTCGGCGACGAGCTTGGCGTAGCGGGATATGTGAGTGCGCAGCCGGGCCTCGCCGGCCAGCATCCGCATCAGCGGCACCTGCCAGGACTTCTCGCCCTTGAGGTGGTAGACGTTCCCGGTGGCGAAGTCCGAGCCGCTCTCGTCGAGGCTGCCGACCATGAGGCGGTAGGCGTCCGGCGGGATCAGGTCGTCGCTGTCGACGAAGGTCAGGAACTCGGACTCGGGCGCGAGGTGGGTCATGCCCGTGTTGCGGGCGGCGCCGAGACCGCCGTTCTCCTTGCGTATGAGCTTGAAGCGCGGGTCGCGGGAGGCGTACTCCTCGGCGATGGCGGCGGAGCCGTCGGGTGAACCGTCGTCCACCATCAGGACCTCGAAGTCGCGGAAGGTCTGTGCCGCGAGCGAGTCGAGACAGGCGGGGAGGTAACGCTCCACGTCGTAGATGGGGACGATGACACTGAGCCGAGGGGCCATGGCTTGGTGGTCTCCTTTCGGGGTCAGGCCCGCTCGACCAGTTCGAGCGCCTGGGCGGGGGTCGGGGCGTGGTGGCGTTCGTCGAACGGGACGATGGGCGGCAGGCTCTCTTCACCGAGGAAGACGCGTCGCACCACCCGTTCGGCTGCGTGTCCGTCGTCGAATTCGCAGAAACGCCGGCGGAAGGTGTCCCGGCGCTCGGTCGTCTCCGGGCTGTCGTACGCGCCGGAGGCGAGCAGCCGCAGCAGCTCCGTCTGCGTGGTGGCCACCGCGCCGGGCGGTTCCTGGAGCAGGTCGAAGTAGGTGCCGCGCACCGCGGAGTAGACGTCCCAGTCGGGGACGTAGCTGATGATCGGGCGGTCGAGCACGGCGTAGTCGAACATCGCCGAGGAGTAGTCCGTGATCAGGGCGTCGGCCGCGAGGTACAGCTCCTCCACCCGGGGGTGCCCGGAGACGTCGATGACGCGGCCGGTGCGGCGCAGTTCGTTGACGTGCGGGGAGTTGCCGTAGAAGTAGTGGCCGCGCACCAGCAGGGTCACGTCGGGGCCGAGTTCGCGGGCGAACCTGCCGAGGTCCAGGGGCGGGGTGAAGCCAGGCTGGTACTCGCGGTGCGTCGGCATGTACAGGAACGCCTTGGTGCCGTCGGCCAGCCCGAGCGCGGCGCGGGCCGCGCGCACCTCCTCGGAGCCGGCGTTGACGAGGACGTCGTTGCGCGGGTAGCCGGTCTCCAGCGTGGTGTACGAGCAGGGGTAGACCCGCTCCCAGATCACGGTCGAGAACTGGTTGGCGCTGATGCTGTAGTCCCAGCGGTCGCACCGCTCCAGGAGCTTCTCGAAGTCCATGTCGGTGGAGGCCGGGTACTTCTGCTGGTCCAGGCCCATCGTCTTCAGCGGCGTGCCGTGGTGGGTCTGCACATGGACCTGGCCCTCGCGCTTGACCACGGAGTCCGCGAAGTTCACGTTGTTCACGAGGTACTTGGCGCGGGCCAGGGCCGCCCAGTACTCGCGCGAGCCCACGCGGACGACCTTCACGCCCTTGGGCACCCGGTCCGCGTTCTCCGCGCGGACCGCCCACACCCGGCGCATGTGCGGTGCCAGCCGGGCCAGTTCGGCGTCGATCGCGGCGGGGTTGCAGGAGACGCTGCGGTTCCAGTAAGCGGAGAACAGCACCAGGTTGTCGTCCAGCGGCAGCCTGAGCTGCGACTGGTAGAAGGCGCCCATCGCGCCGCGCTTGGAGCGGTTGAGCGCGGTGCGGGTGCGGGTCCTGACCCGCTGGCGGAACTTCACCGCGGCCAGGGCGCTCACCATGGTCGTGTAGGCGTCGCGCTCCAGCATCCCGTACTTGTGGCCGCGGCCGCCGCCGGGGCGGGTGAAGCCCTTGGGCACGCGGGCGCGGTAGTCGGCCGAGGCCCGGTGGAAGAACTCCGCGCGCGCGTCCTGCGGCAGGCGGCCCGGACGCTCCAGGATCGTCAGGTAGTGGTCGACCATCTTGCGGAACAACGGGCCGCGCCACTCGCCGAGTTCCTCGTGCGCGTCGAGGTAGTCGAAGACCCGCCGGTACTGGTCGAAGACGTCGAAGTGCTTGCGGCTGACCGTCTTGAGGATGTTTCCGCCCTCGCGCCGCTGCCGGTAGCGCACGCAGACCCGGTCGAGCACGGCGATCCGCTCGGCGCTGATCAGGGAGCAGAAGGTCCAGGGGGCGTCCTCGTAGTACCCGGGCGGGAAGGTGAGCCCGGTCCGGGTGACGAAGTCGCGCCGGTAGGCCTTGTTCCACACGATCTGGAGCAGGTCGAGCAACTGGGGGCGGTCGGCGAGGGAGAAGGCGTCCGGGCCCTCCTCCTTCAGCAGGTCGGCCCGCAGGTTCGGGCGGACCCGGCCGTCCCAGTAGGTGCGCGCGTAGTCGAAGATCAGGATCTCCGGGTCGCCCGTGGCCTCCAGCCGGTCCCGAATGGCCGACAAGGCACCGTCGGACAACGTGTCGTCACTGTCCAGGAACAACACGTAATCACCGGTGGCCTTTTCCAGTCCGGCGTTCCGCGCGCCGCCCAGGCCCACGTTTTCCGTGAGGTGAATCACATGAATCCGGGTGTCCCGTTTCGCGTACTCGTCGAGAATGGCCCCTGACCCGTCCGGCGAGCAGTCGTCGACCGCGATGATCTCGAAGTCCGTGCAGTCCTGCCCGAGTATGGAGTCAAGGCACTCGGGCAGATAGCCCTGCACCTTGTACACGGGGACAACGAGAGAGAGCTTGGGCATCCTTACAACCTGTTCCGAGAACTGACCACGGGACCGCGGGCTGGGACCGGAACGCGCTCCGGACACCGTTCGGGTCTGGAGCGCGCCGCCGCATCAGCGTAAAGGATTCACGCGGAGTTTCCGCGGGCACGGTAGCCGGACACCCGGTGCCCCGCCAGAGCGGGAAATGGCCGGACCGGCCGCCCGAATGGGCCGCGTGGAAGCGGCTGGAGAACTTCCTCACATTCGGTCTCCCTGTCCCCTTTACCGACTTGGGTCGGTTTTCGCCCCATGTGCCGGGCTCGATTTCCACCGGACCGAGGAAGCGGCCGGACACGGTGGCGCGGACCCGGGCCGGTGCCGTCGGCGACCGGCGGTGTGCCGGCCGCCCCTGCCGGAGGGGGTGATTCGTGACCATGCTGTGACAGGTGTGGCGCACACCACCAGCCGCGGACGAGGGCTCAGACGTGGCCGTGCGGCTCCGGGGCCGCGGCGGGGGCGGGGGCGGACGACCGGGCGGGTTCGCGGCGCGGGCCGGGGACGGGAAGCTCCGCGGCGAGCCGCTCCGCCATCCTGGCCCGGTGCCGGCCCGCCGCCGCGCACAGGTCCCGTACCGCTCCCGCGAAGCGCTCCTGGGACGGCGGCTCGGCCGGGCCCAGCAGCCGCAGGGCCAACGCGGCGCGCGCCCCGGCGAGTTCGTCCCGCTCCGGATGGCGCACCGACCTGAGGAGGGCCGGCACCCCGGACGCGTCCGGGGTCAGCACGGTCGCCGCCGTCACCGTCGGGAACGACTTGCGGAACACGTCCTCGGCCAGCGTGCTGGTGTTGGCGACCGCGTACGGCTTGCCGCTCGCCAGGAAGTCGCTGATCACGCTCGACACATCGCTGATCAGCAGGTCGGCCCGGTTGAAGCAGGCGTACAGCGACGGCCGGGCCTCCGTGACGACCTGGTGCTCCCACTCGGGCAGCGACGCCCAGTACGCCTCCTCCCACGCGGCCGCCGCCCGCCGCACCGCAGCGGCCCGTCCGGGCTCCGGCGCGGGCTGTCGCAGCATCCGCTCCGCCTGGTCCGCCGCCGGCCGGAAACCGGCCGCGGTGAGCCGGTCCAGCTCCGCCGCCCGCCGGGCCAGGCCGGTGGCCGCCGACGGGTCCGGCCGGGGCCCGCCCCGCTCCCGGTTCGCCGCCCGCACCAGCTCCCGGATGCGCAGGTCGGCGGCACCGGCCCGCGGGTCCACCGACCCGGTCAGCGGGTGCGGCTTGTACAGCAGCCGTACGCCCGGGTCCGCGAGCAGCGCCCGCACCAGGTTCTCCCCGGCCTCGACCACCGACGTGTTGCCGGGATTGCCGTCCCAGCCCTCCCAGGTCGGCGCGTACAGGACGGTCGTGAACGCCCCGGGCGCGGGCGGCCCCGCGTACGGCCGTACGGCGTCCAGCTGCGGGCGGCCGATCTCCACCACGTCCTTGTCCTCGACGCCGACCTCCGCCTGCGCGTACCGCTCGCGCGCCGCCGGACCCGCCACCCACACCTCGTCGTACGCCTTCGCGTACGGGTTGCACGAGGACAGCTTGTCGCTCTCCCCGTGGTTGACGAAGGCGTGCTTGATGGTCGGGATGCGCAGGACCTGAGAGGTCTTCCCGGAGTTGGAGGGGTGGAGCAGGACGCGGAGCGTCGAGTGCTCCAGGCGCATCAGCGTCGCCACCTTCGGCAGGCACACCACCGGAATGTCGGTGGCCGCGATCCGCTGCACCATGTGCCGCTCCCGCAGCACGATCACCGGCCGCCCGTCCAGCCGCGCCAGCGGCTCCAGCCACATGTTCGCCTGGTACGCCGAGGACGCCCCGCCCGAGAAGTACAGGCCGACCGTCGGCCGGTACCGGGTCAGCCACGCCTCGAACCAGTCGAGCACCTCCTGCTCGCCCGCGGGCCGGCGCCCCGGCAGCAGCCGCAGCAGCAGCGCGCCCAGACCCGTCAGCGCCAGCGCCAGGGACAGCGTGAGCCCGGCCGCCCCGTACGCCGGCGCGTCGGTCGCCACCGTCGTCAGCAGCCCGGCCGTCGCGGGCAGCCCGAAGGCCGCCAGCCGGGGCCCGGGGCGGCGCAGCAGGGCCGGAGGCGCCGGGGTCAGCCGCAGCGCGGACGCGTCGATGTTCCTCGTCACCACGGGCAGCGTCCGGGTGCGCCGGACCAGGACGGACACGGCCTGGATCGCCCAGTGCAGCGCGTAGAAGAAGAGCAGCCCGGCGACGAGCGGCGCGTACGCCCCCTCGCGGTGCTGTTCGCCCAGGCGCAGCAGGCCCACCACGAGCAGCAGGTCGCGCAGCACGTGGCGGACGGTGACGTCGGCGTGCGACTTGGCGAACAGCGACACCATGCCCCGCTGCCACCGGTACAGCGCCCCCTCGGCGGCCAGCGAACCGGCGCTCGCCACGAGCAGCAGCGGCACGTGTGGCAGCAGCGCGCCGAGGGCCTGGGCGGCGAAGGCGGCCGCCAGCACGCCCAGGACCAGCAGCCGCACGGCGGTCCGCCGCCCGGGCAGGCCGAGGCGGAGGCCACGGGAGCGCCGCGGCGGCCGGGGCGGGCGGGGGAGACGGCGGCGGGGCAGGGACAGGGGCACTGCGATCGCTCCAGGCTCGTCGCGCATCGGACAACCGGGTTAACGCGCGGTGACCGCCCGACGACACGCGCGTGTCGGCCCGGGGCCCCGACACGGCGCGGGCCCGGCGGTGTCCGAGCCCCCTGTCCGCACCGTGAACTCCGGTGCGGAGCGTGTTCGCCTTCGCGTAGATTGCCTGGCGAGCGCAGGGATCGGCGCGTGTCGACGGGAGAGGCGGACGGGCCGTGGCAGGGGCAAGGCCGGGGACAGGGCCGGGGGCAAGGCAGGCCGTGGGCGAGGCCCGCAGGATCGTCGTCAAGGTCGGTTCCTCCTCGCTGACCACCGCCGCGGGCGGCCTGGACGCCGACCGGGTCGACGCGCTCGTCGACGTGCTGGCCAAGGTGCGGGGGACCGACAAGGAGATCGTCCTCGTCTCCTCCGGCGCCATCGCCGCCGGGCTCTCCCCCCTCGGCCTGCGCCGCCGCCCGAGGGACCTGGCCCGCCAGCAGGCCGCCGCCAGCGTCGGCCAGGGGCTGCTGGTCGCCCGCTACACCGCGTCCTTCGCCCGCTACGGTGTCCGCGTCGGCCAGGTGCTGCTGACCAGCGACGACATGAGCCGCCGCGCCCACCACCGCAACGCCTCCCGCACCCTGGACAAGCTGCTGGCGATGGGCGCCTTCCCGATCGTCAACGAGAACGACACCGTCGCCACCGACGAGATCCGCTTCGGCGACAACGACCGCCTCGCCGCCCTCGTCGCCCACCTGGTCCGCGCCGACCTGCTGGTGCTGCTGTCCGACGTGGACGGGGTGTACGACGGCGACCCGAGCAGGCCCGGCACCTCGCGGCTGGTCGAGGTGCGGGACATGGCCGACCTCGCGGGCGTCGACATCGGCAGCGCGGGCAAGGCGGGGGTCGGCACCGGGGGCATGGTCACCAAGGTCGAGGCGGCCCGGATCGCCGCCGCCGCCGGCATCCCCGTGGTGCTGACCAGCGCGGTGCACGCGGCCGACGCCCTGACCGGCGGCGACACCGGCACCTACTTCCACGCCACCGGCCGGCGCTCCGCCGACCGGCTGCTGTGGCTCCAGCACGCCTCCACCCCGCAAGGGGCTCTCGTCCTCGACGACGGGGCGGTCCGCGCGGTCGTCGAGGGCCGCAAATCGCTGCTGCCGGCCGGGATCGCGGGCGTCGAGGGCGAGTTCGCCGCGGGCGACCCCGTCGAACTGCGGGACGGCACCGGCCGGGCGGTGGCCCGGGGCGTGGTCAACTTCGACGCCAAGGAGATGCCCCGGCTGATCGGCCGCTCCACCCGGGAACTGGCGCGCGAACTCGGACCCGCGTACGAACGTGAGGTCGTACACAGGGACGATCTGGTGATCCTGCACCCGTAATGGGTCGAAACGTCCCCGAATCGGCGGTGGACGTTCCGCAAAACCGCCCCGCGATCCCGCGCGGCCTGCTCAACTTTCCTCAGGGACAAGCCCGGCCGACCACCGGGCCGAGCCGTGTGCTGAAGGAGGCCGTCGTGAGCGGAGTACGCCCTGGGACGGCGGCACCCCGCGGTGGTACCGCCTCCCGCGGTGGCGCGGGCGCCCGCGGCGGCACGGGCGCGCGCTCCGGCGGCGCCCGGGGCGCGAACCGCGCGGGCGGCGAGGAGCGCGCCCTGACCAGCGTCGCGGCCGGGGACCGCTTCCGTGGCGAGGAGCCCGAGCACACCCCGCGCCTGTGGCACGTCACCCTCAGCGTCTCCGGAGCCCGCGCCCCGCTCACCGAGGTGCGCCGGGCGCTCGAACAGCTCGCGCACGACCACCCCTTCCTGCTGACCAGCCGGTACGCCGACGACCACGCGGAGATCCGCTACTGGGAGGAGGCCCGCGACCTGCACGACGCCGCCGCCGTCGCCCTGCGCCTGTGGGGCGAGCACCGGCAGACCGCGGGGCTGCCGCCCTGGGAGATCGTCGGCCTGGAGGTCATCGACCGGGCCACCTACCACCAGCGCATCGCCGCGGGGTACGGGCCCGCCCCGGCGACGCCCGTCGGGGTCCACCCGTTCTGACCCCTCTCCTGCCCCATCTCGCGGGGTGGAACGCCGGGCGACCGCCCCGACCGCGCGCACTACCCTTCCCCTCATGACCACGCTCTCGCCGTACGACTCGATGTCACCCGTCACCCGGGCCGCCTACCGGGCCAAGTCCGCCGCGGCCGACCTCGCGCCGCTGCCGCGGGCCGCCAAGGACGACGCGCTGCTCGGCGTCGCGGACGCGCTGGAGGTCCGTACGAGCGAGATCGTGGAGGCCAACGCCCAGGACGTGGCCAAGGCCCGCGCCGCCGGGACCAGCGAGGCCATCATCGACCGGCTCGTCCTGACCCCGGAGCGGGTCCGCGCCATCGCCTCCGACGTGCGCGACGTCGTCGCGCTGCCCGACCCGGTCGGCGAGGTCGTGCGCGGTTCCACCCTCCCCAACGGCATCGACCTGCGCCAGGTCCGGGTCCCGCTCGGCGTGGTCGGCATCATCTACGAGGGCCGGCCCAACGTCACGGTCGACGCCGCCGCGCTCTGCCTGAAGTCCGGCAACGCGGTGCTGCTGCGCGGCTCCTCCTCGGCCTACCAGTCGAACACCGCCCTGGTCCGGGTGGTCCGCGACGCCGTGGGCGGGGCCGGGCTGCCCGCCGACGCCGTGCAGCTGGTGCCCGGCGAGAGCCGCGAGAGCGTGCGCGAGCTGATGCGGGCCCGCGGCCTGGTCGACGTGCTCATCCCGCGCGGCGGCGCCTCGCTGATCAGCACGGTCGTCCAGGAGTCCACCGTCCCCGTCATCGAGACCGGCACCGGCAACTGCCACGTCTACGTCGACGCGCAGGCCGACCTCGACATGGCCGTCGACATCCTGATCAACTCCAAGGCCCAGCGCGTCAGCGTCTGCAACGCCGCCGAGACCCTCCTGGTCCACCAGGACATCGCCGCCGAGTTCCTGCCCCGCGCGCTGGCCGCGCTCGCCGAGGCCGGGGTCACCGTGCACGCCGACGAGCGGGTGATGGCCCACGCCAAGGACACCGGCGCGAACGTCGTCGAGGCGACGCCCGAGGACTGGGAGACCGAGTACCTGTCGTACGACATCGCCGCGGCCGTCGTCGACTCCCTGGACCGGGCCGTCGAGCACATCCGGCTGTGGACCTCCGGCCACACCGAGGCCATCGTGACCACCTCGCAGCAGGCCGCCCGGCGCTTCACCCAGCTGGTCGACTCCACCACGGTCGCGGTGAACACCTCCACCCGCTTCACCGACGGCGGCCAGTTCGGCTTCGGCGCCGAGATCGGCATCTCCACGCAGAAGCTGCACGCCCGGGGCCCCATGGGGCTGCCGGAGCTGACCAGCACGAAGTACATCGTCACCGGCGACGGGCACGTACGGCGCTGACGACGGGCGCGCGCCGGGCACACCCCGGGCACACCGCGGGCGCACCGATCGGGGCATCTCACCCACCGGATGAATTTCCCCGCCGTCTGCCCAAAACGACCCCCCAGGTCTACTCTGGACCCGTGCCGGAGGACGTGGGGGGCACGCCGTTCCCGGACGGCTGGGAGCCCGACGACGACCACGACCGCGGGGTGTCGGACGAAGAGTTCGCCTCCGTGGTCTTCGACGAGGCCTTCGTACGGGCGGCCGAGGTGCACGAGCCGTCCGCCGTCGAACGCCTCCTGGCCGCCGCGCAGGCCAGAGCCGAGGCCACCGAGGCGGAAGCGGCCCGCCGCGGCCGCAGCAGAGCCGAGGCCTACGACGACGGATACGGCGATTTCGGCCATGATCCCGACCTCGACGACCCGGACGACGACCGCGACCTCCTCGACCGCCCGTACGGCGCTCCTCCGGCCTCCGGCAAGCAGGTCCGCTGGCACCGCCCCGTCGCCTGGCTGCTCGCGCTGGCGATGGGCATCGGCATGGTGGCGCTGGCCTTCGTGGCCGTCTACCGGGGCGCGTCCTCGGGCGGCGGCACGCAGCGGGTGCCGCCCCCCGCCTCCACCAGCCCGGAGCGCGCCGCGGCCCCCTCGGCCTCCGCCGACTACTCCCAGCCCGCCGTGTCGGTGCTTCCGCGCAGCCCCTGACCTGCCCCAGGGGCGGTGCCAAGCTGTCCCAACTTGACCTGTGGCAGCGCGTTTACGCGACCTTCCGCAGACTCACTCTGAAGGTATGGCAGGGCTTGGCGGTCCGCCCGGAGGAGGAACGCCCGAGGGCGCTCCCGGAGGCGGAGAGGACGAGTACCGATCCGTCGTCTTCGACGAGTCGTTCGTGCGCGCTGCCCGGCTCCAGGAGTTCTCCGCCCAGGAGCGCATCACCGACCACGCTCCCGCCGTGCGCCGCCGGCCGCCCCTGCGCCGGGCCGGACTGTCCCGGCAGGCGCTGATCCTCGTCCTGCTGATCGCCGTCGCCTTCGGCACCGCCGTCTACATGGGTGTACGGCACCCCTACCAGAGCGCGGCCGGGCAGCGGGCCGCCGAGCCGGTGCGGATGACCGTCGTCCCGCTCGCCCCGCGGGACCGGGTGCCCGGCGCCGACGACGCCGCGTTCCTGTACGCGCACAGCCCCGCCGCGCACTTCAGGACCGCGGCCCAGGGCATCCCGGTGCCGGGAGCCCGGCGCACGGCGCACTTCTCCGAGGACCAGGTGTTCAGCGCGCTCACCACCGCGAAGGACTACATCGTCCGCTCGGCGCTCGACCCGGACGTGCTCGGCGGCAAGGAGGTCCGCTCGGTGCGGGTGCTGCTGGACCCGGACCAGCTCCGCCAGTTCGACGAGAGCTTCGAGAAACCCGCCTCGGACGGCCGGCACGCCCCCACCGGGTGGCTGATCCGCTTCGACCCGGCCCGGGCCGAGCTGGCCGACCCCGGAATCAGGGTGGACGGCAGCCTGCGCACCGTGGAGAGCAACGCGTCCACGCTGGAGGTCACCGCCGACCACACCATGGTGTACGCGCTGCGGCCGGCCGGCGACGCCCGCGCCGAGACGTCGCTGTTCACCGTCCGGCGCGAGCTGCACTTCCGCTTCGACCGGGACGCCCTGCGGCTGCACCAGACCCAGCTCGTCGCCTCCTACGTCCAGGCCGGGCCGCTGTCCTGCGCCGACGACTCGGCGAACCACCTCCGCCCGCTGCTGGCCGGGCAGAAGGCCGGGACCGGTGTCCCGGCCGGCACCGACCCGTACACCTCGGACGACGTCGCGGCGCTGTGCGGCAGCCTCGCGGCGGGCGCCCAGCCGAAGGTGTGAGCGGGACGGGGTCAGGCGCCGTCGCGCGGTGAGCCGTCCCGCGGAGACTCCGGGCCGCCGTCAGCGGGCCCCTGAGGCCCCCCGGGCGCCTCGGGCCCTTCGGGCCCCTCCGCCGGTCCGTCCCCGTCCCCGGGCTGCCTGGGCTGGGAGCCCGTGAAGCCGCCGAAGCCCCGGCGCATCCGGTCACCGAGGTCGCCGGCGCCGCCCGCGATGTCGTTGACCAGCTTCATCAGCGGGTCCTTGGAGCTGCGCACGTGCGTGGCGTAGTGGGACGCCGACTCCCGGAAGGAGTCCCGCACCGAGGTGTCCTTGTCCTCGTCGCGCCGCGGGTAGTGGCCGTCCATGGTCCGCTGGTACTCCCGGGACTCCGCCCACTTCTTCAGTTCGGCGGCCCGCACCGTGGTGAAGGGGTGCGAGCGGGGCAGCACGTTCAGGATCTTCAGCACCGAGTCGCGCAGGTCGCCGCCCGCCTCGTACTCCTCGGCCTGCTCCAGGAACGCGTCCACGTTCATCTCGTGCAGGTGGTTGCCGCCCGCGATCTTCATCAGGCCCCGCATGGAGGCCTGTAGGTCCTGGCCGACCAGCAGACCGGCGCGGTCGGCGGACAGCTCCGACTTGCGGAACCACTCGCGCAGCGCGGTCACTATCGCCATGATCGCCACGTTCCCCAGCGGGATCCAGGCGACCCGGACGGCCAGCGAGGTCAGGAAGAGCAGGATGGTCCGGTAGACCGCGTGCCCGGACAGGGCGTGCCCCACCTCGTGCCCGACGACCGCCCGCATCTCCTCCTCGTCGAGCAGCTCGACCAGGCCCGTGGTGACGACGATGATCGGCTCGTCCAGGCCGATGCACATCGCGTTCGGCACCGGGTCCTGGTTGACGTACATCGGCGGGACCTTCTCCAGGTCCAGGATGTAGCAGGCGTCGCGCAGCATGACGTTCAGATGGGCGAACTGCCGGTCCGAGACGCGCACCGAGTCGGACAGGAACAGCAGCCTCAGGCTCCGCTCGGGCAGCAGGCCGCTGAGCGCCTTGAAGACCGTGTCGAAACCGCTCAGCTTGCGCAGCGCCACCAGGGCACTGCGGTCGGCCGGATGCTCGTACGCACGCGAGGAGATCCCGGGGAAGCGCCTGCGCTGCCTGCTCGGCACGTGCTCGTGCCCGTTGTGGTGGCCGTCGGACATCTCTTCCCCCATGCGCGTATGTGTGACCTGGACGTACGGTCTTTGCGAACCCTTGTGCGGCCCTTTGCGCCCCCCGAGCCGGGCCCAGCCTAGGCGGAGATACCGTGGACGGGCAGTACGTCTAAGGAGTCCACGCCATGCAGCACATCCCCCACCCCGACTGGCTCGCCGGGGCCGCGACCGCCGCCGGGCAGCAGGGGCCGGGAAATCTGCTCCGGATCGTCCTGATCGTCATGGTGGTGGGCTGTGTGCTGACCGCGTGGTTCCTGCTGCGGGGGTACAAGCAGAAGGACGACTGAGGAGATCCGAAGGTTCCCCTGACCCGGCACGCCCGGTCGTCCCCCCGTCCCCAACGGCGGAGTCGGCGTGATCGCCCGCGGGGCGCCCGCATACGATGAGCGGACGTCTTGTCCCGCCCACACCGGATAGGTCCTGCCGAAGATGAGCCTTCCCCTCAGCGCCGCCCAGTTCGTCACCCTCGCCGCCGAGGGCGGCGAGGAGCACGGCGGCAACCACGAGAGCCTCAGCCCCTACGTCACCGGCATCGGCGCGTTCGTCATCCTGCTGCTCCTGCTGTGGATCACCACCCGGTTCAACCGCGACCGCTGAGCACGCGGCCGAGTGGGCGCGACCGGGGCGCTCCGGGCGGGCCGGTAGGGTCTGCACGCATGGGAGAGCACGACACGCCTACCGGCCCGGCGCACGCGCCGGCGCGCGGCACGCAGAACGCGGTGCCCGCCCGCGCCACCGGACCGGTCAACGGTCCGGGCGACGGACCGTCGGCGGGCAAGCGGCGCCTGGGCGTCATGGGCGGCACCTTCGACCCGATCCACCACGGCCACCTCGTGGCCGCCAGCGAGGTCGCCGCGCAGTTCCAGCTCGACGAGGTGGTGTTCGTGCCGACCGGGCAGCCGTGGCAGAAGAGCCACCGCGCGGTCTCCGCGGCCGAGGACCGCTATCTGATGACGGTCGTCGCGACCGTCGAGAACCCGCAGTTCTCCGTCAGCCGCATCGACATCGACCGCGGCGGCCCCACCTACACCGTCGACACCCTGCGCGACCTGCGCGCCCTCAACCCGGACGCGGACCTGTTCTTCATCACCGGGGCCGACGCCCTCGCCCAGATCCTCACCTGGCGCGACAGCGAGGAGCTGTTCTCCCTCGCCCACTTCATCGGCGTCACCCGGCCGGGGCACACCCTCACGGACGCCGGACTCCCCAAGGGCGGCGTCTCGCTCGTCGAGGTGCCCGCCCTCGCCATCTCCTCCACGGACTGCCGTGCGAGAGTCGCCAAGGGCGATCCCGTCTGGTACCTGGTGCCCGACGGAGTCGTGCGCTATATCGACAAACGCCACCTGTACCGCGGCGAGTGAGCCGAGAGGGGCACCGGTGAACGACGGATACGACCCGGGACACGGCGACGACCAGTACGAACTCGTCGGCTACGACGAGTACGGCCGCCCCGTGTACCGCCAGGCCCAGGGACAGGAGCAGGGCTACGCCCAGCCCGGCCACCAGCAGCAGTACGACCCGTACGCGCAGCAGCACGGACAGCAGGAACAGCAGTACGGGCAGCAGGGACAGCAGCAGTACGGGCAGCAGGGCTACG
Source organism: Streptomyces sp. NPDC042336 (assembly GCF_055581985.1). NCBI lineage: Bacteria > Bacillati > Actinomycetota > Actinomycetes > Kitasatosporales > Streptomycetaceae > Streptomyces > Streptomyces sp. NPDC042336. The sequence goes on from NZ_JBVJEA010000001.1 coordinate 556,955, forward strand.
GCTACGACCCGTACGCCACGGGCACCCAGCAGCCCGTCCAGCAGCCTTTTCAGCAGCCCTACGACCCCTACGGCTCCCAGGGCGGCTACGACACCGGTCAGCAGCCGGCCCAGCCGCCCGCGCCCGACTACGGCGGCCACGGCGGCCGGCCCGCCGGCCCGCAGCCGCCGTACGACCCGTACGGCCGGGCCGCGACCAGCGGGCCGCAGGCACGGGTCGCCGAGCAGACCGCCCACATCCCGCAGCAGGCGGGCCCGCCCGAGCAGCGGGAGCGCACGGACCACGCCGAGGAGGCCGGACCCGGCGGGGACTACCGCACCGAGCAGTTCGCCTTCGTCGAGGAGCCGACCGGCGACTCCGAGGACGTCATCGACTGGATGAAGTTCACGGAGAACCGCACCGAGCGCCGCGAGGAGGCCCGGCGGCGTGCCCGCTCGCGCGTCGTCGCCCTGGTCATCGTCCTGGCCCTGGTCGCGGTCGGCGGCGTCGGCTACCTCTGGTACGCCGGGAAGCTGCCCGGACTCTCCTCCTCCGACGACAAGACGGGCGACACGGCGACGGCCGGCGCCCAGAAGCGCGACGTGATCGCCGTCCACCTGCACGACACCAAGGGCGGCGGCACCTCCACCGCGCTGCTCGTGAACAACACCACCACCAAGCAGGGCACCGCCGTGCTGGTGCCCAACGCGCTCGCGCTGACCGGCGACGACGGCAGCACCACCACGCTCGCCAAGTCCGTCGACGACGAGGGCCCCGACGCGACCCGCACCGCCCTCGACTCCGCCCTCGGCACCGACATCGAGGGCACCTGGCGCCTGGACACGCCCTACCTCCAGATCCTCGTCGACCTGGTCGGCAACGTCGACGTCGACACCGACGCCGACGTCCCCGACCCGGAGTCCAAGGACAAGGGCGCCGCGCCCCTCGTGCACAAGGGCGCGGGCCAGACCCTCAGCGGCAAGATGGCCGTCGCCTACGCCACCTACCGCGCCAAGGGCGAGGACGCCAACGCCCAGCTGCAACGGTTCGGGCAGGTCATGCAGGGTGTGCTGCGCAAGCTGTCCTCCGACCCGCAGGGCGCGACGACCACCGTCCAGACCCTCGGGATGATCCTCGACCCGCCGCTGACCGAGAAGGACCTCGGCTCCTTCCTCGCGGGGCTCTCCGACCGCGCCAAGGGCGGCGACTTCAAGACCGCGCTGCTGCCCGTCCAGGACGACGGCGGGCTCAGCGCCGAGGCCAGTGACAGCGTCGTCGAGGACGTCCTCGGCGGCACCGCCAAGAGCCCCGACAAGGACGCCGCCGTCAGCGTCTGGGTGCGCAACGCCACCGGCTCCGAGGACCGCACCGGCAAGGCCCGCGTCGTCCTCGTCAACGGCGGCTTCACCTACGTGTCGGGCGGCACCGCCTCCGGCACCGAGGCCACGTCGAAGGTCGTCTACGCCGAGGCCGCCGACAAGGAGAACGCCGTCCAGGTCGCCAAGACCCTGGGCCTGCCCACCGGCGCCGTCTCCCAGGGGAAGGTCTCCGCGAACGCGCGGGTCTCGGTGGTGCTCGGCCAGGACTACAAGCCGGCGTCGTAGGGGGACGTGGCGGCGGACACTCCGTCGCGCGGGCCCGTGTCGGCGGTCGTGAGACCCTTGAGGTCAACCGACCGCCGACCCGAAAGCCAGGCAGTGACCGCGACCGACCGCTCCATCGAACTCATCAACGCCGCCGCCCAGGCCGCGGCCGACAAGCTCGCGCACGACATCATCGCCTACGACGTCAGCGACGTACTGTCGATCACGGACGCCTTCCTGCTGGCCTCCGCGCCCAACGACCGCCAGGTCAAGTCGATCGTCGACGAGATCGAGGAGCGGCTGAACAAGGAGCTCGGCGCCAAGCCGGTGCGCCGCGAGGGCGACCGCGAGGCCCGCTGGGTCCTGCTCGACTACGTCGACATCGTCGTCCACGTCCAGCACAGCGAGGAGCGCGTCTTCTACGCCCTGGAGCGGCTGTGGAAGGACTGCCCCGAGCTGGAGCTGCCCGCCGACGCCAAGGAGACCCGCGGCAAGGCGGAGGAGCACGCGAAGCTCCAGGCCGCCGAGGAGGCGACGCGCACCGACGAGGACTGGCGATGAGCGCCACCGGCGAGGTGACGGCGGGCAGGCCGGGCCGCGGCCGCCGCGTCATCCTGTGGCGGCACGGCCAGACCGCGTGGAACGTGGAGCGCCGCTTCCAGGGCAGCACCGACGTCGAGCTGACCGAGACCGGCGTCGCCCAGGCCCGACGTGCGGCCGGGCTGCTCGTGCACCTGCGCCCCGACGCGATCGTCGCCTCCGACCTCGTGCGCGCCGCGGACACGGCCGCCGAGCTGTCCGTGCTCACCGGCCTCGAGGTGACCCTGGAGGAGGGCCTGCGGGAGACCTACGCGGGTGTCTGGCAGGGTCTGACCCATGAGGAGATCATCGCCCGGCACGGCGACGAGTACGCGGCCTGGAAGCGCGGCGAGCCCGTGCGCCGCGGCGGCGGCGAGCTGGAGACCGAGGTCGCCGACCGCGCCGCCCCCGTGGTGCTCCGGCACGCCGAGAAGCTCCCCGAGGACGGCACCCTGGTGGTGGTCAGCCACGGCGGCACGATCCGTACCACCATCGGCCGCCTGCTCGGCCTGGAACCGCACAGCTGGGAGAGCCTCGGCGGCCTGACCAACTGCTGCTGGTCGGTCCTCGGCGAGGGTGCCCGCGGCTGGCGCCTGCTGGAGCACAACGCCGGCACGCTGCCGGAACCGGTGATCGGCGACGACGTCTGAGCCGACGCCCGGGCCGCGGCCGGTGTGCACGGGACCCGGATTTCACTTTCCGGCAGGTCGCAGGCTAAAGTTCTTCTTGTTCGCCCCGCCGAGCGGAGCGGACGAAGTGAAGGACCATGCGGCCCGGGTCGCGTGGCACCAGGGGCTATAGCTCAGTTGGTAGAGCGCCTGCATGGCATGCAGGAGGTCAGGAGTTCAATTCTCCTTAGCTCCACAACCCACGGACGAATCCCGTCCCCTTCGGGGGGCGGGATTTTTCGTCTCCGCTCGCTTGAGCAACCTGCGTCCCACGGGCGTATACGTCGGTGGGACTCCGTGTCCGGACCGGTACTGAGGCGTCGCTGACCGGGTCGGCCGGGCCGTGGCAGAATCAAACGGCCGGAAGGGGACCGCGGCCCGACGGGAGGGAGTGGCGATGCCTGGGAGCATCCTCGAGGAGGTCGGTCACCTCCTCGGCGGAGCGGTGGCACGGAACACGGTCACCCGTCTCAGCTGCCCTTCCTGCGGTTCCGGTCATGTGGCCCAAGTCCTCGGCGACAACGGCGGGATCTCTTACGTGTGCACGGCCTGCGGCCACAGCTGGAGCTGATCGATGGGTGCACACAGGCGGAAGTGCGACTGGTGCGGCAGCGGCACGCCCATCGTGCGCGACATGGAGCCGGTCAACCCCGACTACCAGTACTGGTGCGAGGAATGCGCGCGGGCGCTGATCATAAAAGGCGACCCCATCGAGACGTACCGCGAGCTTGAGGGCGAGCCGATCTACGGCCGGCTCCTCGAGGAGCACTGCACGCTCAAACGCTTCTACTCGTTCGTGACCGCCTGAGGGCGAGGCGGGACCGCAAGAGGGTAAAACGGGCATAACGGAAACGATTTGGTGTTGTGCCCGGTGGACCGTGTAATGTTGGCGTCGCCGCCGGGGAGACCGGGCGGATGAAGGGCAAGGGGCTATAGCTCAGTTGGTAGAGCGCCTGCATGGCATGCAGGAGGTCAGGAGTTCAATTCTCCTTAGCTCCACAGGGAAACCCCCCGGATCGGCATCCGGGGGGTTTGTTCGTGTCTCAGCGGCCGAGCGCCCGGCGGCCGCGGCCCTGGGACAGCACCGGCAGGTTGCTGCGCGAGGACGGTGCCTGCCCGCGGGTGTCCTCCTCGATGCGCAGCGCCAGCGCCGGACAGCGGCGCACCGCGCGCACCGCCTTGGCCTCGGCGAAACGCGGCACCTCGGCCTGCGCGACGGTCGGGAAGCCGTCGGCGCCGAGCTGGAAGACCTCCGGCAGGATGTCCGCGCACAGCCCGTGGCCCCGGCACAGCGTCCAGTCGACGTAGATCTTCTGGCGGCTGGGGCCGTTGTCCTCCCCGCCGCCCGGGACGCCGGTCGGGTTCCGGCCGCCCTCGAAGAGCGGCAGCACGCCCTCCACGGGCCGTCCGCAGCCGTTGCCGAGGACATGGGCGGCCAGGTCGTCCGTGAACGCCGTGACGGTCGACTCCAGGAACATCGCCGAGCCGTCCGGGTGCGAGCAGGCACCGCGCCGCTTCACGTTCCTCGCGACCTGCTTGACCGCCTCCAGGGCGGCCGGGCCGCCGCCGTTGAGGATGTCCTCCAGGCCGCGCGCGGCGGCCGGCAGACCCAGGTAGCAGGGCCCGCACTGGCCGGCGCTCTCCTCGGCCAGCCACTGCGCCACCCGCAGCGACTCGCCGAGCGGGCAGGTGTCCTGACTGATCGGCAGGATCGCGCCCGCGCCGAGCGAGCCGCCCACCTGCTGAAGCGAGTTGCGGGAGACGATCGCCTCGTCGACGGTCGCCGCGTCGATCCACTTGCCGTGGTAGCCGCCGGTCAGCACGCCCTGCGGCACCGGCGGGGCGCCGGCCAGCTGGAGGACGTAGCGCAGCGGCACGCCCGTCGGGACCTCGATCACCATGGGGCGGGCCACCGCGCCGGAGACGGTGAGCATCACGGTGCCCGGCTCGTCGTACAGCCCCGTGTTGCCGTAGCGCTCGGGGCCGATGCGGGCGGCGATCGCCAGCTGGGCGAAGGTCTCGGCGTTGGACAGCAGGGTCGGCGCGCCGCCGACGCCGCTCCTGGAGGCGCTCACCTTGCGGCCGGGCGGGATCGCCGGACCGCCGTCGATGGAGCGGATCAGCGAGGCCGCCGCGCCGGTGACCATGCGCACCGGATTGCGCTGCACGCGCGCGCGGAGGGCGGACCGGCGGCCGTTGCTCAGCCCGCGTTCGGCGAGGGCGGCCTCCATGGAACGCTGCGTGGACTCGCGGGTGACCCCGATGACCAGCGTGCGGGCGCCCATGGCCTCGGCGCACAGCAGCGCGCCGTCCAGGATCAGGTGCGGGGCGCGGTTGATCAGCACCGTGTCCTTGCGGCAGGCCGGCTCGTCCTCGCTGCCGTTGACGACCACGACCGGGCGTACGCCGCGCTTGATCGCCGCCTCGGCGACCGAGCGCAGCTTCTTGTGGAAGGGGAAGCCCGCGCCGCCGCGGCCCTTCAGGCTGATGCGTTCGGAGAGCTGCGCGAGCTGCTCCCCGCCCATCGGTTCGAGCGGACCGTGCACCTTGAGGTGCATCGGCAGATCCAGGCGCTCGACAAGGTCGAAGCCCGACGTGAGCTGGGGAAGCCCGACCACGCGGACCTCTGGGACGTCGGGCAGGGCCTCGTTCAATTCAAGCCTCCGGAAGGCGTGTTCCAAGGTTCACCGGAACCCGGTGCGTCGAAGTCGTGGACCGACGACGGCACACCGGGGGTTGGTTCGGGGGCGGGACCGCTGTTGTACGTGTCGTCCGGGTAGTACGTGTCGTAGACCGCGTTCGTCTCACGGGTGTCGTACACGTCACTCGATCCGTAGCCCGAGGCGTACTGCGCGGAGTAGCTCGCGGAGGGGGCCGACGGGTCCGCCGTGCCGTAGACCGGGATGGTGTGTCCCGTGTCGTTGAGCGGGTCGTAGAGCGACGGAGGCGCCTCGCCGACCGGGGGCGGCGACGGTACGGGCCAGCTGCCCGAGGTGCTGCCGCTGCCGTCCACGACCGGCATCGCCTCGGTGGGCCGCAGGTCCGACGGCAGCGGGGCGGACGCGGCCGGGTCGGCCGTCAGCGGCCGCCGGCGCGTGCCCGAGGGGCCGGACACGGCGCGGTAGGCCGCCGCGAAGCCACCCGCGGGCTCGGGAGGAGCGAGGCGCTCCGCGGGCTCGTACAGCGGTGCGGACGGGGACGCGCCACGCGTGGGCGACGCCCCGGCGCGCTCGTAGCCCGGCAGGGCCGCGGTGTCCCTCGGCCGGCTCTCCGCCTGCTCCTCGCGGGCGGGCCGCTCCCCGGTCCCGAGGAGGCCGGCGATCCGGTCGGCGACCTTGCGCTTGACCGGCCGGGGCGCCGCGCGCAGCGCCAGGGCCGCCATGACGCCGACCACGGACAGGGCGTACAGGACCACGAAGACCGGCTTGGCCGCGCGACCCGCGTAGAGCCCGTGCAGCAGGGCCAGGCACCACGCCGGGTAGGCCAGCATGTGCATGGCCCGCCAGCGGGCCGCCACGGGGGCCGGGGAGGCGAAGCGGTTGCGCAGGGCTCCGGTGACCCCGACGAAGATCATGAGCATGCTGGCCAGGGTGCCGAAGCCGATGAGGACGGCCCGGCCGCCGAACGCCTCGTCGTCCGTGGCCAGGAGTCCGAACGGGAGGACCGCGGCGACCCAGGTGGTGTGGTCCAGGGCCAGCTTGACCACGATGTGCACCAGCAGGAAGACGACCGAGGCGACCGCGGTGGTCCGGTGCACCGCCTGGGCCAGGATCCGCTGCCGGGTGTCGAGGACGATCCGGTCCTGGGCGAGCAGACCCCAGATCACCGAGCAGCTGAGGAAGACGAGGGAGAGGACGCCGGCGCCGAAGTTCAGGAACTGGGCGAAGGTGTCGTCCATCGTGCTGTCGTTCGTCATGACGACGGACCTCCGCACGTCAGGGACGTGGCGGGAGGCGGCGGGCTGGTGCGGCGAGGGTGGATCGGGGGAGGGTTCATGGGGGCAACTCCGGAGCGGTTCGGGAAAGCGGTCCCGCTGCCGCACTCTAAGTGGCGCCATACCCGTGGGTAGGAGGTTTGAGTTATTGCGTTGTTATCAAATGACAGCGCGCTCGTGCTGGTGTCCCTTAGTGGTCGTTACGCGAAGTAACCTTTGACCTTGGTTCAGGGTCGGCTTCGGTTTCCGGATCCCGGCCCCCGGATTCCGGTCGCCGCGAGGCCGCCCCGGTCCCGTCGCGGCCCGCTCGACGACTGCGGTACCCTGACGCCATGCGTGCCGTACGCCTTCTGCTTAGCGAGCCGCGCTGATCAGTCCCGACCCCGGTCGTAGTCCGGTGGCCGGAATCGGCGCGGCGTCCCCTCCTGTGCGAGGGGATTTTTCATTTCCCGGCAATCGCAGCCGCTGGTCATGAATGTCGCAGCCGCTGGCAGAGACGATCGATGGAGCTTTGAGGATCATGAGCGAGACGAACCCCGCGGCGACCGCCCCCGTGACGGCGGACGCCGCGCCGCACCGCTACACGGCTGCCATGGCCGCCGAGATCGAGGCACGCTGGCAGGACTTCTGGGACGCCGAGGGGACGTACGCCGCGCCGAACCCCAAGGGCGACCTGGCGGGCGACCCGGAGCTGGTCGCCAAGCCCAAGAAGTTCATCATGGACATGTTCCCCTACCCGTCCGGCGCGGGCCTGCACGTCGGTCACCCCCTGGGCTACATCGCCACCGACGTCTTCGCCCGCTTCCAGCGGATGACCGGCCACAACGTCCTGCACACCCTGGGCTTCGACGCCTTCGGCCTGCCCGCCGAGCAGTACGCCGTGCAGACCGGCACGCACCCGCGCGTGTCCACCGAAGCCAACATGAAGAACATGCAGAGCCAGCTGCGCCGGCTGGGTCTGGGCCACGACAAGCGCCGGTCGTTCGCCACGATCGACCCCGAGTACTACAAGTGGACCCAGTGGATCTTCCTGCAGATCTTCAACTCCTGGTACGACGACGAGGCGGGGAAGGCCCGCCCGATCGCCGAGCTGGTCGCCCAGTTCGCCTCCGGTGAGCGGGCCGTCCCGGGTCACCCCGGGCGCGCGTGGAGCACCCTGAGCGAGGCCGAGCGCGCCGACGTCCTGGGCGGGTTCCGCCTGGCCTACGCCTCCGACGCGCCGGTCAACTGGTGCCCCGGACTGGGCACCGTGCTGGCCAACGAGGAGGTCACCGCCGACGGCCGCTCCGAGCGCGGCAACTTCCCCGTCTTCAAGTCCAAGCTGCGCCAGTGGAACATGCGCATCACCGCCTACGCCGACCGGCTGCTGGACGACCTGGACCAGCTGGACTGGCCCGAGGCCATCAAGCTGCAGCAGCGCAACTGGATCGGCCGCTCCGAGGGCGCCCGCGTCGACTTCCCCGTCGACGGCGAGCGCATCACCGTCTTCACCACCCGCCCCGACACCCTGTTCGGCGCGACCTACATGGTGCTGGCGCCCGAGCACCCGCTGGTGGAGAAGTTCACCCCGGACGCCTGGCCCGAGGGCACGCACGACGTGTGGACCGGCGGCCACGCCACCCCGACCGAGGCCGTGGCCGCGTACCGCGCGCAGGCCGCCTCGAAGTCCGACGTCGAGCGGCAGGCCGAGGCCAAGGACAAGACCGGCGTCTTCATCGGCGCGTACGCCACCAACCCGGTCAACGGCGAGCAGGTGCCGGTCTTCATCGCCGACTACGTGCTGATGGGATACGGCACCGGCGCGATCATGGCCGTCCCGGCGGGCGACCAGCGCGACTTCGAGTTCGCCCGCGCCTTCGAGCTGCCGATCCGCTGCATCGTCGAGCCGACCGACGGCCGCGGCACCGACACCTCGACGTGGGAGGACGCCTTCGCCTCCTACGACGCCAAGATCATCAACTCGTCCAGCACCGACTCCTCGGACGACGGCGTCTGCCTGGACGGCCTGTCCGTCGTCGAGGCCAAGGAGCGCATCACCGAGTGGCTGGAGCGCACCGGCGCCGGTGAGGGCACCGTCAACTTCCGCCTGCGCGACTGGCTGTTCAGCCGCCAGCGCTACTGGGGCGAGCCCTTCCCGATCGTCTACGACGAGGACGGCATCGCCCACCCCCTGCCCGAGTCGATGCTGCCGCTGGAGCTGCCCGAGGTCGAGGACTACTCCCCGCGCACCTTCGACCCGGACGACGCCGACACCGAGCCCGAGACCCCGCTGTCCCGCAACGAGGACTGGGTCAACGTCACCCTGGACCTGGGCGACGGACCGAAGAAGTACCGCCGCGAGACCAACACGATGCCCAACTGGGCCGGTTCCTGCTGGTACGAGCTGCGCTACCTGGACCCGCACAACAGCGAGCAGCTGGTCGACCCCGAGATCGAGCAGTACTGGATGGGCCCGCGCGAGGGCCTGCCGCACGGCGGCGTCGACCTGTACGTCGGCGGCGCCGAGCACGCCGTGCTGCACCTGCTGTACGCGCGCTTCTGGTCCAAGGTGCTGTTCGACCTGGGACACGTCTCCTCGGCCGAGCCGTTCCACAAGCTGTTCAACCAGGGCATGATCCAGGCCTACGTCTACCGGGACAGCCGCGGCATCGCCGTGCCGGCCGCCGAGGTGGAGGAGCGTGACGGCGCCTACTACTACCGGGGCGAGAAGGTCTCCCGGCTGCTGGGCAAGATGGGCAAGTCCCTGAAGAACGCCGTCACCCCCGACGAGATCTGCGCCGAGTACGGCGCCGACACGCTGCGCCTGTACGAGATGGCGATGGGCCCGCTGGACGTGTCCCGGCCGTGGGACACCCGCGCGGTGGTCGGCCAGTTCCGGCTGCTGCAGCGGCTGTGGCGCAACGTCGTCGACGAGAACACCGGCGAGCTGTCCGTGGCCGACGTCGCGGAGAGCGACATCGACGCCGACACCCTGCGCGCGCTGCACAAGGCCATCGACGGCGTGCGGCAGGACCTGGAGGGCATGCGGTTCAACACCGCCATCGCCAAGGTCACCGAGCTGAACAACCACCTGACCAAGGCCGGAGGCCCGGTCCCGCGGTCGGTCGCCGAGCGACTGGTGCTGCTGGTCGCGCCGCTGGCCCCGCACGTCGCCGAGGAGCTGTGGCGCAAGCTGGGGCACCAGTCCTCCGTCGTCCACCAGGACTTCCCGGTCGCCGACCCCGCCTACGTCGTCGACGAGACCGTGACCTGCGTCGTCCAGATCAAGGGCAAGGTCAAGGCGCGGCTGGAGGTCGCCCCCTCCATCTCCGAGGACGACCTGGAGAAGGCCGCGCTGGCCGACGAGAAGGTCGTGGCCGCACTGGGCGGTGCGGGGATCCGCAAGGTGATCGTGCGGGCGCCGAAGCTGGTGAACATCGTCCCCGCGTAGGCGTTGACCGGGGCGCCTCGGGCGACCCCTACGGGTCCGGTACGGGCAGGTTCGGGGTTCTTGCGGAACCCTGGGCCTGCCCGCTGCGTTTACCGTGGAAGAGCGGCGCGACCAGTGCCGTGGACCGCCGGTGCGCGGGCCGGACGCCCGAAGGAGGAGCCTCGTGGAAGCAGCGCTCACAGTGTTCGCCCTGCTCTTCCTGCTCGCCGTGGTGCTGGGCGTCTACGCCACGGTGAAGGCCGTCGGCGCCGCCAAGCGCAGTGTGGACCGCGGCATCACCCAGGCCCGGCGCACCGTCGAGGACCACACCCTGCGGGCCAAGTCCCTGGTGCAGGTGGGCCCGGCGGGCGAGCTGGCACAGCTGCGGCTGACCCTGCGCACCTCCATGCGGGCCACGCAGGACGCGCTGCACGCGCGCGTGGCCGAGGACGAGTCCCTCAAGGAGTCCCTCGCCCTCTTCGAGCGGCTCAGCGCGCACGGCTTCGAGCTGGACGGCGAGCTGCGGCGCCTGGAGTCCGAGCCGGACCGTGCCACCCTCGCCGAGCGCCTGCCCGGGCTGCGGGAGCGCACCGAGCGCATCACCCGGTCGGCGGACGCCCTGCGCTGGGCGGCCCGCGACCGCGCCCGCCGCTTCGCGGACGACGACCTCGACTCACTGAGCGCTCAGATCGACGTGGAGGCCGGCGCGCTGCGGCACTGGACGGAGACGGACCCCGGGCCGGGACTGGGGGCGGAGCCGACCACCGCGCCGGCCTCCTGGCCCGAGGCCCCGTCCGCCGACGCCTCGTCCACCGGGCAGACCTGGCCGGACGCTCCGGCGCAAGGACCGGCGCAGGAGCCCGCCCGCCCCGCCATCACCCCGCCCGCCGCGAGCCCCGTGTACCCGTGGCAGAAGAAGCCCCGCCCGGAGAGCACGACCTGAGCGGCCCCGCCGGCCCGGTCCGGCCCTGTGAACGCCCGGTCGTCGGGGCCGGACTGCCGTACGGGCACTACGCCAGGTAACCTCCAGCTCATGTCCCGCCATGTCGCTATCGTCACGGATTCAACGGCCTACCTTCCGGCCCGGACGATGGAGCGGCACGGCATCACCGCGGTACCCCTGACCGTCGTCCTGGGCGACCGGGCCCTGGAAGAGGGCACCGAGATCTCGACCCGCTCCCTGGCCCAGGCGCTGCAGAAACGGCGGCCGGTCACCACCTCGCGCCCCAGCCCCGAACTCTTCGCCGAGACCTACCGCAGGATCGCCGAGTCCGGCGCCGACGGCATCGTCTCCCTGCACCTGTCCGCCGAACTCTCCGGCACCCACGACGCGGCCGTCGTCGCGGCGCGTGAGGCCGCCGTCCCGGTCAGGGTCGTGGACACCGGGATGATCGCGATGGCCCTCGGCTTCTGCGCGCTCGCCGCCGCGGAGACGGCGGAGGCGGGCGGCACGGTCGACGAGGCCGTCACGGCCGCGGAGAAACGCGCCGCGGGCACCTCCGCCTACTTCTACGTCGACACCCTCGACTATCTGCGCCGCGGCGGCCGGATCGGGGCGGCCCAGGCGCTGTTCGGTTCCGCGCTCGCCGTGAAGCCGCTGCTCCAGCTGGCGGGGGGCCGCATCGAACCCCTGGAGAAGGTCCGGACGGCGTCCAAGGCCATCGCCCGGCTGGAGGAGATCGCCGCCGACCGGGCGGGCAGCGCTCCCGTCGACGTCGCCGTCCACCATCTCGCCGCCCCCGACCGGGCGTCGGCGCTGGCGGACCGCCTGCGGGACCGGGTGCCCGGGCTGGCCGACCTGCACGTGAGCGAGGTCGGCGCGGTGATCGGCGCGCACACGGGGCCGGGGCTGCTGGGGGTCGTGGTCTCGTCGCGGTGAGCGCGCGCGGGGGCGTGGCGAGTGGCGTGGCCGGGGCCCGGGATGCGTGTTGCCGGTCACCCGTGAGGGGGCCGGAGTTTTCCACAACCCGTGGGTAGTCCCCGGGAATCGCCCATGATCATCGCGAGGGCGTCGCGGTGCCCGATCCTCGTCGCATGGCTCTTCGATCACGCTCACGCACCACGTCCGCGACCAGTGGCCCGGGCCGCGCCCCGGCCTCCGACGGCCGTCTCGCCCACCGTCGCGCACCCGGCTCCCGCTCCCACGCCCGCCCCCGCTCCCACGCCCGGCACGGCCGCCGGCACCCGCCCCCCGAGGAGCTGCGGCGGAGGGCGGAGGCGCTGTTCGGGGAGCGCGCCGAGCAGGCCGGCCACGAGGATGTGCAGGACGGGCCGGGGAAGGGCCCACCGCCGCCCGGCCCCGTCGGCCCCGGCGGCACGGACACCGGCACGGGCGTGTCCGACGGCACCAGGACGACGTGGCGGGAGCGGACCTGGCAGGCGCTGCGGGAGCGGATGCCGCTGTGGCTGCAGACCCGGTGCGGGCTGGAGCGGCGCAGCGTGGCCGCGCTCTCGGTACTGCTCGTCGTCGCGGCGGTCTTCGCGGTGCAGCACTTCTGGTCCGGTCGCACCCAGCCGGTGGCGGCACCCGAGGTGGTGCGGGAGGCGGCGGCGTACCGGGAGGACAAGCCGGGGCCGACGGCCGGGGACCGTGCGACGACGGGCGAGCACGGGTCCACGGCCGCGTCGGCGACCACGGCCGGACCGGAGATCGTGGTGGACGTCGGCGGCAGGGTCCGCGAGCCGGGCGTCCACAGCCTCCCGGCCGGGTCACGCGTCGCGGACGCCCTGCGAGCCGCCGGCGGGGTGCGGCCCGGCACGAAGACCGACGGGCTCAACCGGGCCCGCTTCCTGGTGGACGGCGAACAGGTGATCGTCGGAGCGCCCGCACCCCCACCGGGAGCGGCCCCCGCTCCGGGTGGGCCGACGGGGGCGGCGGGGCCCGCGGCACCGGTCTCCCTCAACACGGCGACCACCGACCAGCTCGACACCCTCCCGGGCGTCGGCCCGGTCCTCGCCCAGCACATCATCGACTACCGCACCCAGCACGGCGGTTTCCGCTCGGTGGACGAACTGCGCGAGGTCAACGGCATCGGCGAGCGCCGCTTCGCCGACCTGCGGGACCTCGTGCGGCCATGAACACGGACGTGATGCGTGCGGACCGGCCGGACGGGCTGGGCGGGCTGCGAGGGCTGCGCGGGCCGGACGAGGTGGACCGGCCGGACGGGCACGACGGGTCGCATGAGCCCCGTGTCAGGCCCCCGCGCGCCGCCGTGCACGCCGCCTCCGGTCACCGGCTGGGCGCGGCCCACCCCCGGCAGGAGGGTCCCGCTGACCTGCGCCTGGTACCGCCCGCCCTGGCGGCGTGGGCGACGGCGGCACTGGTCCTGGACGTACCGACCGGCTGGACGGTGGGCGTGGTGACGGGCAGCCTCTTCCTGGCCGGGGCGCTGCTGCTGGTGTCGCCGCGCGGACGGTACCGCACACCGGCCGCCGCCGTGTTGCTCTGTGTCGCCGCGTCCGCCACCTCGGCCGCGCTGCACGGCGCGGACCCGCGCCGGGGACCCGTGCCGGAGCTGGCGCGGCGGTACGCCACCGTCACCGCGGAGGTGGAGGTCACGGCCGACCCCCGCCTCACCCGCCCGCGAGTCCGGGGCGACCGTGCCGTGCCGCCCACGGTGCTGATCGAGGCCGACGTGCGGCGGCTGGGCGAGGCGGGCGGGACGGCGGTGACGACCCGGACGCCGGTGCTCGTCCTCGTCGACGTCGGCGAGGGAGGGAAGCGGCCCCGCGCGCGGCCCGCACCCTCCCGCTGGCTGGAGCTCCTGCCGACCACGAGGCTCCGCGTCACCGCACGGCTGTCGCCGCCGAGGAAGGGCGGTGACCGGATCGCCGCGGTGCTGCGGGTACGGGCGGGCCGACAGCCGCCGGAGTCGCCGGCTGAGCCTTCGACGGCGCAACGGCTGGCGGGACGGTTGCGGGCCGGCCTGCGCGAGGCGACCGAGGATCTGTCGGCAGACGCACGGGCGCTGCTGCCGGGGCTGGTGGTGGGGGACACCTCGCGCGTCACGCCGGAGCTGGAGGAGGCGTTCAAGGAGACCGACCTGACCCACACGCTGGCCGTTTCGGGCGCCAACTTCACGATCGTGCTCGCGCTGCTCCTCGGACCGCCGGGCCTGGCCCAGCGCAGCGAGCGCCGGGGACTGGCGCCTCGCCTCGGCCTGCACCTGCGGACGACCGCGCTGCTCGGAGGGGGACTCGCGCTCGCCTTCGTCGTCGTGTGCCGGCCCGACCCGAGCGTGCTGCGGGCGGCGGCCTTCGGGTCCGTCGCCCTGCTCGCCCTGGCCACCGGACGCCGCAGATCACTCGTTCCGGCCCTGGCGACGGCGGTCCTGCTCCTGGTGCTCTACGACCCCTGGCTGGCCCGCAGTTACGGCTTCGTGCTCTCCGTGCTGGCCACGGGGGCGCTGCTCACGATCGCCCCACGATGGAGCGCGGCGTTGCGCCGGCGCCGGGTACCGCCCCGGCTCGCGGAGGCGCTGGCCGCCGCGGGCGCCGCGCAGGCCCTGTGCGCGCCGGTGGTCGTCGTGCTCTCGCAGCGGGTGAGCCTGGTGGGGGTGCCGTGCAACCTGTTGGCGGAGTTCGCGGTGGCCCCGGCCACGGTGCTCGGCTTCGCGGCGCTGGCGACGGCACCAGTGGCCCTGCCACCGGCCAAGGTCCTGGCCTGGTGCGGGGGCTGGCCTGCCGAGTGGATCGCGGGGATCGCCCGCACCGGGGCCGCGCTGCCCGGCGCGGGAGTGGACTGGCCGGGCGGCTGGGCCGGGGCGGCGCTGCTCGCCCTCGCCACGGTGGGCGTGCTGCTGGCCGGCCGGCGTCTGGTGCGGCACCCGTGGTGGTGCGGCGTCTGCGCCCTGCTGCTGATCCTCGTCGTGGTGCAGCCGCCCCCGCTGGCCCGGGTGATCAAGGGTTGGCCCCCGCCGGGCTGGCGGATGGTGATGTGCGACGTGGGCCAGGGCGACGCGCTGGTCCTCGCGGCGGGAGAGGGCACGGCCGTCGTCGTCGACGCGGGCCCCGACCCCGCCCTGGTCGACCACTGCCTGCGCACCCTCGGCATCACCCGCGTACCCCTCGTGCTGCTGACCCACCTGCACGCCGACCACGTGGCCGGGCTGCCCGGGGTGCTGCGGGGCCGTTCGGTGGGCGCGATCGAGACAACCGCCCTCGAAGAGCCCGAGGACCAGGCCGAGTTCGTCCACAGACAGGCAGCGGCCGGGCACATTCCCCTGCGGCACGCGGCCGCCGGAGAACAGCGGCGCTCCGGCCCACTGTCCTGGCAGGTGGTATGGCCCCCGCCGAGCCCACCGGCGACCGTGCCACCGGGCACGGAAGGCGGCCCCAACGACGCCAGCGTCACTCTCCTGGTCCGCACGGCCGGCCTGCGCCTGCTGCTCCTCGGCGACCTGGAGCCCCCGGCCCAGCGGGAGCTGGCCCGCTCCCCTGCGGCGGCGGAGCTTCAGGACGTGGACGTCCTGAAGGTGGCTCACCACGGCTCCGCCCACCAGGACTTCGCGTTCCTGCGGAAGGCCGCCCCCCGTCTGGCGCTCATCAGCTGCGGCGAGGACAACACGTACGGCCACCCGGCCCCCGGCACGGTGGCGGCGCTGCGTGCCCGGGGAGCGACGGTGCTGCGCACGGACCGGGACGGGGCGGTGGCCGTCGCCGGTACGGGGAAGGAGTTGCGGGTGGCGGGGGAGTGAGGACAGGAGGCGGTCGCCACCGCCACGAGCACGCCGTCCGCGTCGGCCGCGCCGGCCGCGCCGGTCCTCAGGGTGCCGCGGGGGATCCGGTATTGGCCGGATCGCGAGTGGTTCCCGTCCCCGCTGTGCTCGGGGAGGCGTAGCCCGGGCGGGCACCGGGAATTTCCAGACCAGCGCGGGAGACGCCACCGTGTCGTGCGGCCGACGCGTCCGGCCACGGTCGGTCACCCCTCGGACCGAAGGAGAAACCATGCCCCGAACCCCCAGGCCGGGTCACCCCGTTGTGCGCCGGTTCGGCGAGGACGATCCGCGGCGCGGCGTCCACCGACGCGGCCGGTCGCGGCCGGAGCGTGTGTGATGGCCACCCCCATGACCGCGGCCGGTTTCCTCAGGGCGCTGAGGGCGGAGGGCCTCACCGTCGTCGAGGTCGGCGACTGGCGCGACCACAACCGCAACCACAAGGGCGCCTGGGGCCCCGTCAACGGCGTGATGATCCACCACACCGTGACCCGGGGCAGCGCCGCCACCGTGGAGATCTGCCGCAAGGGCTACGCGAGCCTGCCCGGCCCCCTCTGCCACGGCGTCATCACCAAGGACGGCCGCGTGCACCTGGTCGGCTACGGCAGGGCCAACCACGCCGGTCTGGGCGACGACGACGTCCTGCGCGCCGTCGTCGCGGAGCAGGCCCTGCCGCGGGACAACGAGGCGAACACCGACGGCAACCGGCACTTCTACGGCTTCGAGTGCGAGAACCTCGGCGACGGCAAGGACCCCTGGCCCGCCGCGCAGCTGGACGCGATCGAGCGGGCCGCGGCGGCCGTGTGCCGCCACCACGGCTGGAGCGAGCGCTCGGTGATCGGCCACCTCGAGTGGCAGCCCGGAAAGATCGATCCGCGCGGGTTCACGATGGCGTCGATGCGCGCCCGGGTCGAAGAACGCCTCAGTCACCCCGCCGGCTGGACACCCGGCGACTCCGAGGAGGAAGACATGCCGCGAGCGATCAGCCGATCCACCGGCGACGACCAGCGGATCACGCCCCGGCAGTGGACGACGCTCAGCGTGAACGGCGTGGACCTGCTGACCGGCGCGTCCCACTACCAGGCCACGGCCTACCTCCGGGCCGTCGTGCCACCCGGCTCCACGCTCCAGGGCCGCTTCTACCACCTCCGCCGGGACGGAAGCCGATGGACCGGCCCCATCGTCGAACGGGTGGGCACCGACGGCAGCAGTTTCCCGGACTTCGGGAACAGCGGCTCGATCGTCGCCGACGAACGGCTGCGCTTCGAGTTCGTCTACTACCCGCCCGACTCCGCCGACCAGGCCCCGATCACGGTCACGGGCGTGAAGGTCCGCGGCCTGTACTGGGAGCGGTGACGAGGCGGGGCACGCGCCCGGTGCACTGATATCGGCCCACACGTGACCACACACGACCACACATGAGCACACGGGGCCACTCCCGCCCACTCCCAGCACATGTGACGGTTTCCCGTGATGTGGTCCCGTGTTGCCCCGAAAGCCACATCGGTGATCGAATGTTTCTCCGTCAACTAGTTTTCGATGTCGTGCAGAGGGTGTCGCAAATGATCGGCCGCTTGCTGGGAAGCCGAACGAAGCGGATGCAACGGACGGGTCCCCTGGCGGCGGTGCGCACCCCGCCGGACGCGGGAGTACTGAGCTGCCGGGTCCTCGACCCCGTCAACGACCCGGTGCCGGGCGCGGAGTTCACGGTCAGCGACGTCATGGGACGCAAGGTGGTCGGCGGCGGTACGGACCCCTTCGGATCGTTCGTGGCGACGGTGCCCGCGGGGGAGTACCGGCTCGCCGTGTCCGCCGAGGGATACACCCCGTACCGCGCCTCCGTGACGGTCGTCCCGGACGCGCTGGCCTCGCTCGGCGACGTGACGCTGCAGGTGGCCCAGCCGCCGGAGCTGCCCGCGCCGGGTGACTGGGAGATCGAGCCGGCGCACTCCTCGATCGCGTTCACCGCGCGGCACATCGGGCTGGCCCGGATCCACGGCCGGTTCAACTCCTTCGCGGGCGCGGTCCGGATCGCCGACGACATGCAGCACTCCGCGATGCACGTCGTGATCGACGCGGCGTCCATCGACACCAACGTGAAGATGCGCGACGACCACCTGCGCTCGGCCGACTTCCTGGACGTGGAGCGGTTTCCGACGCTGGAGTTCTACAGCGACCGGTTCACGCACCGCGGCGGCAACCGGTGGGCCGTCATCGGGGCGCTGTCCCTGCACGGCGTGACGCGCACGGTCACGCTGGAGACCGAGTACCTCGGACTCGGCAACGGCATGGAGGGCGAGACGCGGGCGGCCTGCCGTGCCACCACCGAGCTGCACCGCGACGACTTCACGGTGAGCTGGCAGACGATGCTGGCCCGCGGCATCGCCGTGGTCGGCCCCAGCATCCGCATCGACCTCGACGTGCAGATCGTGCCCAAGAGCTGACCGACAATGGCACCCGTGAGCGACGTGAGACATGTACTGGTGCTGCCCGACCGCGACGCCGCGGAGGAGGCCGCCCAGGAGCTCGGGGACCGCTTCGGGATCGACGAGGAACCGCGGATCCTGAGGGACGCCCTGGCCGGCGAGGACGACGCCGAGGACGCCCAGTGGCTCGTCGTCCTGCGGGACGAGCGGGAAGCGCTGGACCCCGGTGAGCTGGACGCGTTCGCCGGGGAGTGGGAGGGCTGGCGCGAGGAGCCCTAGCGCCCGTCCGGCGTTGTCAGTGGTGCGTGCGATGCTTGTCGCGATGGCCAGGAAGACTGCGAACGACGACCCTCTCGCCCCGGTGACCCTTGCCGTGGGCCAGGAGGACCTCCTGCTCGACCGTGCCGTGCAGGAGGTGGTGGCCGCCGCCAGGGCCGCCGACGCCGACACGGACGTACGCGACCTCACCCCCGACCAGCTGCAGCCCGGCACCCTCGCCGAGCTCACCAGCCCCTCGCTCTTCGCCGAGCGCAAAGTCGTGGTCGTACGCAATGCGCAGGACCTGTCCGCCGACACGGTCAAGGACGTCAAGGCATACCTCGCCGCCCCCGCCGAGGAGATCACCCTCGTCCTGCTGCACGCGGGCGGCGCCAAGGGCAAGGGCGTGCTCGACGCCGGCCGCAAGGCGGGGGCCCGCGAGGTGGCCTGCCCGAAGATGACGAAGCCCGCCGACCGGCTGGCCTTCACGCGCTCCGAGTTCCGTACGGCCGGGCGGTCCGCCACGCCCGAGGCGTGCCAGGCCCTGGTCGACGCGATCGGCAGCGACCTCAGGGAGCTGGCCTCGGCGGTGTCCCAGCTGACCGCCGACGTCGAGGGGACCATCGACGAGGCGGTCGTCGGGCGGTACTACACCGGACGGGCGGAGGCCTCCAGCTTCACCGTCGCCGACCGGGCGGTCGAGGGACGTGCGGCGGAGGCACTGGAGGCGCTGCGCTGGTCGCTGGCGACCGGCGTGGCACCGGTGCTGATCACCAGCGCACTGGCGCAGGGCGTGCGGGCCATCGGCAAGCTCTCCTCGGCCCGCGGCGGACGCCCCGCCGACCTCGCCCGCGAGCTGGGCATGCCGCCCTGGAAGATCGACCGTGTCCGGCAGCAGATGCGCGGCTGGACCCCGGACGGCGTCTCCGTGGCGCTGCGCGCGGTGGCCGAGGCGGACGCGGGGGTGAAGGGCGCCGGGGACGACCCCGAGTACGCCCTGGAGAAGGCCGTGGTGATCGTCGCCCGCGCGGCGCGCTCACGCGGCCGGTCCTGAGCCCGCCCGCTCGGCCTCGCCCCCGGCCTCCGGGACAGACCGAAGGCCCCGGCGTCCGTCCTGGGGAAGGACGGCCACCGGGGCCTTCGGATCAAGCTCGCGGAGACGCGGGGGTGAAGGGCGCCGGGGACGACCCCGAGTACGCCCTGGAGAAGGCCGTGGTGATCGTCGCCCGCGCGGCGCGCTCACGCGGCCGGTCCTGAGCCCGCCCGCTCGGCCTCGCCCCCGGCCTCCGGGACAGACCGAAGGCCCCGGCGTCCGTCCTGGGGAAGGACGGCCACCGGGGCCTTCGGATCAAGCTCGCGGATCCATGCCCGCGTGGCGAACGCAGGCCGCGCATGGACCCTGGGTGCCGGACGGGAGCGGATGAGAGAGGGCCCGCTCTTGGTCCTTCCGGCGATCAGACCAGATAAGGGGTTCAGCCCTTGAGGGCGCCGACCTTCTGCGCCAGCGCCGACTTCTTGTTGGCGGCCTGGTTCTTGTGGATGACGCCCTTGGAGACGGCCTTGTCGAGCTGGCGCGAAGCGACGCGCTGGTACTCGGTGGCCTTCTCGACGTCACCCGCGGCAGCGGCCTCACGGGCCTTGCGGATCGCGGTCTTCAGAGAGGACTTGACGGCCTTGTTGCGCAGCCGGGCCTTCTCGTTGGTCTTGTTCCGCTTGATCTGGGACTTGATGTTCGCCACGAATGAGCCTTTGCAGGTTCAGGCACGAGGCCGCGAGGGTCCCGTGCCGATGATTTCTTGAAGGAGTGCCTCCAGCTGAGAGGGCAAGAGACACAACCACCCACACTACCAGCGGGTCGTGAAGGGTCCCAAACCCATACCGGCTCCCCACCCGTGGGACCATGGAGGCTACGTATCGATCCGACCCGAGACCCGAGACCGCAGACACTGCGGACGCCTCAAGAATCAGGACCCTGCGTGCCCGCGATCCCCAGCCATGTGCCCGAGCCGAGCCGTACCGACCCGGCGCTGATCCGCAACTTCTGCATCATCGCGCACATCGACCACGGCAAGTCCACGCTCGCCGACCGGATGCTCCAGCTGACCGGTGTGGTCGAGCAGCGGCAGATGCGCGCCCAGTACCTCGACCGCATGGACATCGAGCGCGAGCGCGGCATCACGATCAAGTCCCAGGCGGTGCGGTTGCCGTGGGCCCCGACCCATGACAAGGGCGCCACGCACATCCTCAACATGATCGACACCCCGGGGCACGTCGACTTCACCTACGAGGTCTCGCGGTCGCTGGCCGCGTGCGAGGGCACCATCCTCCTCGTCGACGCCGCCCAGGGTATCGAGGCCCAGACCCTCGCCAACCTCTACCTGGCGATGGAGAACGACCTCACGATCATCCCGGTGCTGAACAAGATCGACCTGCCGGCCGCGCAGCCCGAGAAGTTCGCCGAGGAGCTGGCCAACCTGGTCGGCTGCGACCCCGACGACGTCCTCAAGGTCTCCGCCAAGACCGGCCTCGGCGTCGACGCGCTGCTGGACAAGGTCGTCGCCGAGATCCCGGCCCCGGTCGGCGTCAAGGACGCCCCCGCCCGCGCGATGATCTTCGACTCCGTCTACGACTCCTACCGCGGAGTGGTGACGTACGTCCGTGTCATCGACGGCCAGCTCAACAAGCGCGAGCGGATCCGGATGATGTCCACCGGCGCCACGCACGAGCTGCTGGAGATCGGCACCAACTCGCCGGAGATGCTCTCCGCCGACGGCCTCGGCGTCGGCGAGGTGGGCTACTTGATCACCGGTGTGAAGGACGTCCGCCAGTCCAAGGTCGGCGACACCGTCACCAGCATGCACAAGGGCGCCCAGGAGGCGCTCGGCGGCTACAAGGACCCCCGGCCCATGGTCTTCTCCGGCCTGTACCCGCTGGACGGCTCCGACTACCCCGAGCTGCGCGAGGCGCTGGACAAGCTCCAGCTCAACGACGCCGCCCTGGTCTACGAGCCGGAGACCTCCGCCGCCCTCGGCTTCGGCTTCCGCGTCGGCTTCCTCGGCCTGCTCCACCTCGACGTGATCCGCGAGCGGCTGGAGCGCGAGTTCGGACTCGACCTCATCGCCACCGCGCCCAACGTGGTCTACCGCGTGGTCATGGAGGACGGCACCGAGCACACCGTCACCAACCCGAGCGAGTTCCCCGAGGGCAAGATCAACGAGGTCTACGAGCCGGTCGTGCGGGCCACGATCCTCGCGCCGACCGAGTTCATCGGCTCGATCATGGAGCTGTGCCAGACCCGGCGCGGCACCCTGCTCGGCATGGACTACCTCTCCGAGGACCGCGTCGAGATCCGCTACACCCTCCCCCTCGCGGAGATCGTCTTCGACTTCTTCGACCAGCTGAAGTCCAAGACCCGCGGCTACGCCTCGCTGGACTACGAGCCCACCGGCGAGCAGACCTCCAGCCTGGTCAAGGTCGACATCCTGCTGCACGGCGACAAGGTGGACGCCTTCTCGGCCATCACGCACAAGGACGCGGCGTACGCCTACGGCGTGCGTCTCGTCGCCAAGCTGCGCGAGCTGATCCCGCGGCAGGCCTTCGAGGTGCCCATCCAGGCCGCCATCGGCTCCCGGGTGATCGCCCGCGAGACCATCCGCGCCATCCGCAAGGACGTCCTCGCCAAGTGCTACGGCGGTGACATCTCCCGGAAGCGGAAGCTGCTGGAGAAGCAGAAGGAAGGCAAGAAGCGGATGAAGATGGTGGGTTCCGTGGAGGTTCCGCAGGAGGCCTTCATCGCGGTCCTGTCCAGCGATGACAGCGCGGGGTCGGGCAAGGGCAAGAAGTAACCGCCGCGCCGCACGCCGAGTCCGGGCGAAACGGACGTCGAGGGGCCCGTCGTACGAAAGTGCGGCGGGTCCCTTCGCATGTCACGGCCGCGCATCTGTAGGAAGTGACAGGGCGCGGACTCTTACGCGGGGGCCGGTCGCCCTTTACCCTGATGCCTGCCCCTTAGTTACTCGTGAGTTAAACAAGTGACCGGACAACGGTCCGCGCCACTGCCGGAACATCACCTGAACACCGTCCGAGAGTGAACCAGCCACACCTGAGCCAGCCGCAACGAGCCAGCCGCACCGTCGCGGGCCCGGAGGATGTCGTGAGCGACACACAGACACTGATCGAGAACCGTCCGCCCTCCGTGGCGGGACTCTTCCTGGAGCGGGTGGCCGCCACGCCGGACGCCGAGGCGTACCGCTACCCGGTGCCGCCGGCCGCGGGCGAGGGCCCCGACGACTGGAAGTCGCTGACCTGGGCGCAGGCCGCCGAGCGGGTCTACGCGATCGCGGCCGGCCTGATCGAGCTGGGCGTGCAGCCCGAGCAGCGGGTGGCCCTGGCCTCCGCCACCCGGCTGGAGTGGATCCTCGCCGACCTCGGCATCATGTGCGCGGGCGCCGCGACGACCACCGTCTACCCGCAGACCAACGCCGACGAATCGGCGTACATCCTCTCCGACTCCGAGAGCCGGGTGCTGATCGCGGAGGACGCCGCGCAGCTGGCCAAGGCGAAGGAGAAGAAGGCGGAGCTGCCCGACCTCACCCACGTCGTCGTGATCGACCCGGCCGGCGCGGACACCGCCGAGGACTGGGTCCTCACCCTCGACGAACTGGAGCGCAGGGGCGCGGCCCGCCTGGAGAAGGACGCGCAGCTGATCAAGGAGCGGGTCGGCGCGCTCACCAAGGACCAGCTCGCCACCCTCATCTACACCTCCGGCACCACCGGCCGGCCCAAGGGCGTCCGGCTCCCGCACGACTGCTGGTCCTACATGGCCAAGGCGATCGCCGCGACCGGCCTGGTCACCAAGGACGACGTGCAGTACCTGTGGCTGCCGCTCGCGCACGTCTTCGGCAAGGTGCTGACCTCCGGCCAGATCGAGGCCGGTCACGTCACCGCCGTCGACGGCCGGGTCGACAAGATCATCGAGAACCTGCCGGTCGTCCAGCCGACCTACATGGCGGCCGTGCCCCGCATCTTCGAGAAGGTCTACAACGGCGTCGCCGCCAAGGCCCGCGCGGGCGGCGGGGCCAAGTACAAGATCTTCCAGTGGGCCGCCGGCATCGCCCGCGAGTACGCCAAGGTCACCCAGGACAACTTCAAGCGCACCGGCACCGCGAGCGCCCCCGCCGGGCTGCGCACCAAGCACGCCGTCGCCGACAGGCTCGTCTACGCCAAGATCCGCGAGGCCTTCGGCGGCCGCCTGCGCGCCTGCGTCTCGGGCTCGGCCGCCCTCGCGCCGGAGATCGGCTACTTCTTCGCCGGAGCCGGCATCCACATCCTGGAGGGCTACGGCCTCACCGAGTCCTCCGCCGCGTCCTTCGTCAACCCCGGGGAGGCCTACCGCACCGGCACGGTCGGCAAGCCGCTGCCCGGCACCGAGGTGCGCATCGCGGACGACGGCGAGATCCTGCTGCGCGGTCCCGGCATCATGGAGGGCTACCACAAGCTGCCCGAGAAGACCGCCGAGGTCCTGGAGCCGGACGGCTGGTTCCACACCGGCGACATCGGCGAACTGTCGCCCGACGGCTACCTGCGGATCACCGACCGCAAGAAGGACCTCATCAAGACGTCCGGCGGCAAGTACATCGCGCCGGCCGAGGTCGAGGGTCAGTTCAAGGCGGTCTGCCCCTACGTCTCCAACATCCTGGTGCACGGCGCCGACCGGAACTTCTGCACCGCGCTCATCGCCCTCGACGAGGTCGCGATCACCGAGTGGGCGAAGGAGAACGGCCTGGAGGGCAAGCCGTACGCCGAGATCGTCGCGGCGCCCGTGACCGTCGAGATGGTCGACGGCTACGTCAAGCAGCTCAACGAGGGCCTCCAGCGCTGGCAGACCATCAAGAAGTTCCGCCTGCTGCCCCGCGACCTCGACGTCGAACACGGCGAGATCACCCCGAGCCTGAAGCTGAAGCGGCCGGTGGTGGAGCGGGAGTACAAGAACCTGATCGAGGAGATGTACGAGGGCTCGCGCGAGGCGTAGGCCCGGGCCGCGGATGTTCGAAGACGTCCGGTTTCCCGTCGGCTTCCGGCCGTCTTCGAACGTCTGCTTAGCACGGTTCTCACCCATGGCGGCCCACTTCGGTAACTCCGTGCTTATGGACGGGGCCGGTCTGTCACTCTGTCGGCATCGACTGCGAGGAACTCGCACGAACTGCCCGGGGAGACGTCCATGGGGGCCATTCCGACGCAGCGGGAGACCGCCTCCCGCGCCAGCGCGGCGCCCGCGCACGCCGTTGAGGCATCCGCCGAGGGCTTCGAGGAGTGCGCGCGGGCGCGCGTGACCCTGCTCGGCAGCTCCCTGGCGCCGGGCGCGGCCCGCACGATGGCGCGGGCCGCGCTCGCCGACTGGTCCGCGCTCGGCCTGCCCGGCACGGAACAGCTGACGGAGCACCTCGCCGCCGACGCCCTGGTCGTCGTCAGCGAGCTGGTCACCAACGCCGTGGTGCACGCCGGCACCGACGTCGAGGTGGGCCTCCGGATGGAGGCGACGGGCACCCTGGTCGTCGAGGCCACTGACCAGCACCCGTCCCGCGCGCCGAGGAGCACCGACCCCGAGATGCCGCACGATCCCACCGAGTACGGGCGCGGCCTGCGGCTGGTAGCCGCGCTCGCGGAGGCCTGGGGCATCACGTACCGCCCGGGCACCAAGACGGTGTGGGCGCGGTTGTCGGCCGCGGGCGCGGACACCGCGGGACACACCGACGCGTACGCCGGAGGATGCGGGGCGCGACGCGGCGAGGCGCCGGACACGGGGGGCCCGGGGGAGGGGACGGACGGCGCGGACGGCGAAGGCACCGGGGTCTGTGAGGGCGGCGGGGCCGACGAGTCCGGCGAGGACATGCAGGCCGGCCAGGTGAGTTCCGCGGGCCAGGGAGACCAGGTCAGCCAAGGCGGCCGAGACGGCTCGGGGACCTCGGACGCTCCGGGGGCGGACAGCCCCCGGATGTCGGACGGCCCGGCGCCGGGTCCGGGCTGTCGGGCGGCCGTACCCGGCGGTGCATCGGCCGTCCCCGGCCGTGCGGCCGGTTCGGACGAGGATGGCGTCGGTCGTGCGGTCGGCTCGGACGGTCCGGCGCCGGGTCCGGGCTGTCGGGCGGCCGTACCCGGCGGTGCATCGGCCGTCCCCGGCCGTGCGGCCGGTTCGGACGAGGATGGCGTCGGTCGTGCGGTCGGCTCGGACGGTCCGGCGCCGGGCCCGGGCTGTCGGGCGGACGTCCCCAGCCGTGCGGCCGGCCCTGACGCGGGCCGGCGCGCGGACCAACACGCGGACCAAGACGTGGACGCCACCCGTGGCCGTGGGGAGTGCCACGGTCGGTCGGACCAGCCGCGGTGGCCCGACCCGTGGGACGGCACCGCCGGAACCGCCCCGCGCGGCGTACGCGACCGCGAGTGGCTGGGCCGGGGCGCGCTGTCCTTCCTCGCCGAGGCGTCCGACCTCCTGGCCGGGCAGCTCGACGAGGACCTGGTCGCCTCCCTCACCGGCCAGCTGATCGTGCCCCGGCTCGCCGACTGGTGCGGGGTGTGGCTGGAGGACGAGTCCCTGGGCCGGGGCGCCTGGAGCGACGACACCGGGGCGGCCGTGGGCGCCCGGTTGGCCCGTGTGTGGCACGCCGGCGAGGGGCACCTGGACGAGCTGCGTGCCGCCCTCGAGAAGGACCCGCCCCGCCCGCGCGACCCGTGGCGCTCCGGCCCGGTGGGCCACCCGTGGCCCGGTGACGCGCTCGGCCCGGACGGCAGGCACGGCAGCGCGCTCGCCTACCGCCTGGTCGCCGGCGGCAGGCCGCTGGGCACCCTGGTCATCGGACGGGCCGACACCCCGGGCGCCGCCGGTGCCGGCGGCTTCCCCGACGAGATCACCGGCCTGGTCGAGGACCTCAGCCGCCGGGTGGCGCTCGCCATCGGCGCCGCCCGCCAGTACGCCCGGCAGGCCACCATCAGCGCCGTACTCCAGCGCGGTCTGCTGCCCGGTGCCGTCGCGGAGATCCCGGGCGTACGCAGCGCCCTCGTCTACGAACCCCGCGACAAGGGCGGCCCCAGCGGCGACTTCTACGACCTCTTCCCAGCCGGTGACGGCCGCTGGTGCTTCGCGGTGGGCGACGTCCAGGGCAAGGGTCCCGAGGCCGCCGTCGTCATCGGCCTCGCCCGGCCCTGGCTGCGCCTGCTGGCCCGCGAGCAGTACGGCGTCCCCGACGTCCTGGACCGCCTCAACCAGCTCCTCCTCGACGACGCCACCGAGGCCGCCGACGCCGCCGCCCGCGCCCTGGTCGCCGCGGGCGGCCCACCGGTTGCCCCGGGCGACGGACCGCAGACCCGCTTCCTCTCCCTCCTCTACGGCGAGCTGGTCCCCTTCGACGGCGGCGTCCGCTGCACCCTCGCGTCCGCCGGACACCCGCTGCCGCTGCTCCTCGGTCCCGACGGCACGGTGTCCGCCGTCGCGCGCCCGCAGACCCTGCTCGGCGTCGTCGAGGACGCGACGTACGTCAGCGAGTCCTTCGAGCTGCGGTCCGGCGACACCCTGCTGTGCGTCACGGACGGAATCACGGAGCGGCGCAGTGGCTCCCGCCAGTTCGACGACGGCGACGGACTGGCCGTGGCGCTCGCCGGGTGCCGGGGTCTGGACGCCGAGCTGGTCGCCGAGCGCATCAGGCGGCTGGTGCACGAGTTCGGCCCCCGGCCCCCGGAGGACGACCTGGCCCTGCTGGTGCTCCAGGCCGAGTAGCGCGGGGCCGGCCGGGGCGACCGGGTAACCGCGGCCGTACGGGACAATGGAACGCATGCCCTCCGCACTCCCCGACGGCGAGCCCGTCCCCGCCGACGGCGCGCTGCCCGCGTCCGCGCTCGC
The DNA here is from genome assembly GCF_055581985.1 of Streptomyces sp. NPDC042336. Classification (NCBI taxonomy): domain Bacteria; kingdom Bacillati; phylum Actinomycetota; class Actinomycetes; order Kitasatosporales; family Streptomycetaceae; genus Streptomyces; species Streptomyces sp. NPDC042336. The sequence continues at coordinate 584,398 of NZ_JBVJEA010000001.1, forward strand.
CGGGGCCGCCGACCGCCCCCTCGGTTTCTACCTGCACGTCCCGTACTGCGCGACCCGCTGCGGCTACTGCGACTTCAACACCTACACCGCCACCGAGCTGCGTGGCACCGGCGGTGTCCTCGCCTCCCGGGACAACTACGCCGACACGCTCGTCGACGAGGTCCGCCTGGCCCGCAAGGTGCTCGGCGACGACCCCCGCGAGGTCCGCACGGTCTTCGTCGGCGGCGGTACGCCCACCCTGCTGGCCGCCGGTGACCTGGTGCGGATGCTGCGCGCGGTGCGCGACGAGTTCGGCCTGGCGCCGGACGCGGAGATCACGACGGAGGCCAACCCGGAGTCGGTCGACCCGGCGTACCTCGCCACCCTCCGCGAGGGCGGCTTCAACCGGATCTCCTTCGGCATGCAGAGCGCCAAGCAGCACGTCCTGAAGATCCTTGACCGCACCCACACCCCCGGCCGCCCCGAGGCGTGCGTCGCCGAGGCCCGCACGGCCGGCTTCGACCACGTCAACCTCGACCTGATCTACGGCACCCCCGGCGAGTCCGACGACGACTGGCGGGCCTCGCTGGACGCCGCGCTCGGCGCCGGACCCGACCACGTCTCGGCGTACGCCCTGATCGTCGAGGAGGGCACCCAGCTCGCCCGGCGCATCCGGCGCGGCGAGGTCCCGATGACCGACGACGACGTGCACGCCGACCGGTACCTGATCGCCGAGGAGACCCTCGCGGCGGCGGGCTACGACTGGTACGAGGTGTCGAACTGGGCCACCTCCGACGCGGGGCGCTGCCTGCACAACGAGCTGTACTGGCGGGGCGCCGACTGGTGGGGCGCGGGACCGGGCGCGCACTCCCACGTGGGGGGCGTGCGGTGGTGGAACGTGAAGCATCCGGGGGCGTACGCGGGCGCGCTGGCGGCGGGGAAGTCGCCGGGCGCGGGGCGCGAGATCCTGACGGACGAGGACCGGCGGGTCGAGCGCATCCTGCTGGAGCTGCGCCTGCGGGAGGGCGTTCCGCTGTCGCTGCTGCGGGAGGCGGGGCTCGCGGCGTCGCGGCGGGCGCTGTCGGAGGGGCTGCTGGAGGAGGGGCCGTACGAGGCGGGGAGCGCGGTGCTGACGCTGCGCGGACGGCTGCTGGCGGACGCGGTGGTGCGGGACCTGGTGGACTGATCACTCGGGGGAGTGAATCGGTGCGGGATGGAGGTTCGGAACCTAGTCTGATTCATAAGCTGCCGCCAAAAGGACGCGGCGGATGTGGAGGGCCACGGAGATGACCGCTGTGGACGAACGTGGGATGACCAAGTACTTCCAGGAACTTGAGCCTCCCGAGGGCGTGAAAGTGGAGCTTCTCCGGGGGGTAATCGTGATGATGGCCAGCCCTGACATCGTGCACAACATGATTGTTGCCGATGTGCAGGACCAGATCCCACGGCAGCGCTGGTCTCGTCTGCAGACCCAGGACGTCGACATTCTCGACGAGGCGAGCGAGCCGGTGCCGGACCTGGTTGTGTTGCGGCGGGAGCTTGTGCCTGCATCAGGTCGCCTGCTGGCCTGCCAGTTGGTCACGATGGTCGTGGAGGTCGTCTCCAAGTCCAGCGTCCACCAGGACTACGTAACCAAGCGCTCGATCTACGCGGCGGGAAAGATCCCCCTCTACCTCGTCCTGGACCCGATCATGGCGCAGTGCGTCCTGCTGACGAAGCCCACCGGCCAGGGTGAGGAGGCCGACTACCTGACTCAGGAGATCGTGAAATTCGGCGACCGACTGCCGCTGGAGGCTCTGGGCGTCGATCTCGACACCAGCGCATTCGGGACGTTCACCGGAGTCAGGCCCCACCGCTACCCGTGACGAAGTCGATCAGCTCCTCCACCCGTCCCAGCAGCTCCGGCTCCAGGTCCTTGTAGGACCTCACCCGCGCCAGGATCGCCTGCCACACCGCGCCCGTGTTCTCCGACGGCCACCCCAGGGCCCGGCACACCCCCGTCTTCCAGTCCTGGCCGTGGGGGACGCGTGGCCAGGCGTCGATGCCGACCGACGACGGCTTCACGGCCTCCCAGATGTCGATGTACGGGTGGCCCACGACCAGCGCGTGCTCGCTCGTCACCGCCTCCGCGATCCGCCACTCCTTCGAACCCGGCACCAGGTGGTCCACCAGGACGCCGAGCCGTGCGTCCGGGCCCGGGGCGAAGTCGGCGACGATCGACGGCAGGTCGTCCACGCCGCCCAGGTACTCCACGACCACGCCCTCGATGCGCAGGTCGTCGCCCCAGACCTTCTCGACCAGCTCGGCGTCGTGCCGCCCCTCGACGTAGATGCGCCCGGCGCGCGCCACCCGTGCCCGCGCGCCGGGGACGGCGACCGAACCGGACGCCGTACGGGAGGGGGCGGAGCGCGCCGGACCGGTGGAGGACGGGCGGACCAGCGTCACCACGCGGCCCTCCAGCAGGAAGCCGCGCGGTTCCATCGGGAACACCCGGTGCTTGCCGAAGCGGTCCTCCAGGGTCACCGTGCCCGCCTCGCAGCCGATCACGGCGCCGCAGAACCCGGTGCCGGGCTCCTCGACCACCAGGCCGGGATCGGCCGGTACCTCGGGGACGGGCTGCGGTTTCTTCCACGGAGGGGTCAGGTCGGCGGAGTACTGGCGCATTCTCCCGACGATACGAGGAACGCCCGCTCCGTGATCAGCGCGACACGCCGAACCGGGCGGCCAGCGCGTCCCGTTGGGCCCGGACGAAGGCCGCGTCCACCACCGCTCCGTGACCGGGTACGTACAGCGCGTCGGCACCGCCCAGCTCCAGCAGCCGGTCCAGGGCGGCCGGCCAGCGCGCCGGTACGGCGTCGGGGCCCGCCTGCGGCTCGCCGGACTCCTCGACCAGGTCGCCGCAGAAGACGACCGCCGGGGCGCCCGGCACCAGCACCGCGAGGTCGTGCCCGGTGTGGCCCGGGCCCACGTCGGCCAGCAGGACCCGCCGTCCACCGCCCAGGTCGAGCCCGCACTCGCCGCGGACCTCGTGCCGGACGGGGACGAGCGCGTCCGCCGCTTCCGCCGCCCGGCGCGCGTCCAGGCCCTCCGCCACCGCGTCCGCGCGCAGCGCCTCCCGCCCCCGTCCGCCCGGCGCGAACAGCGCGCCCGCGCCCGTGGCGCCGTACACCTCCGCGCCCTCGAACGCCGCGGCGCCGAAGACGTGGTCGAAGTGCGGGTGGGTCAGCGCGAGATGTGTCACACGGCGGCCGGCGAGCCGCCGCGCCCCCTCGCGCAGCCGGGCGCCCTCGTCGAGGCTCGACCCCGCGTCCACCATCAGCGCCGCGTCCGCGCCGAGCACCAGCCCCGCCGTGCAGTCCCATCCCGGCAGCCGGCACCGCCCCGCCCCGTCCGCCAGCCGCTCCCAGCCCCGCTCTTCCCAAGTCACCGTCACGGCGACGACGCTAACGGCATCGCCCCGGCCTTGCCGGGGGCGTACCCCACGGCCGTACACTGGGCCGGGGAAGTCTGGCACTCGCGAGCCATGAGTGCCAGGACAGACAGGCCGGAAACGGGCGGACGGACAGCTGGAGGTGCGCGCCGATGCTCAGTGAACGCAGGCTGAAGGTGCTGCGTGCCATCGTCCAGGACTACGTCGGCACCGAGGAGCCGGTCGGTTCCAAGGCCCTCACCGAGCGGCACAACCTCGGTGTCTCCCCGGCCACCGTGCGCAATGACATGGCGGCCCTGGAGGACGAGGGGTTCATCGCCCAGCCGCACACCAGCGCCGGGCGCATCCCGACCGACAAGGGCTACCGGCTCTTCGTCGACAAGCTGGCCGGCGTCAAGCCGATGACCGCGCCCGAGCGGCGTGCCATCCAGAACTTCCTGGAGGGCGCCGTCGACCTCGACGACGTGGTGGCCCGCACGGTGCGGCTGCTCGCGCAGCTCACCCGGCAGGTCGCGGTCGTGCAGTACCCGTCGCTGACCCGCTCGACCGTGCGGCACGTGGAGCTGCTCTCGCTCGCGCCCGCGCGCCTGATGCTGGTGCTGATCACGGACACCGGCCGGGTCGAGCAGCGGATGGTGGACTGCCCGGCGCCGTTCGGCGAGGCTTCGCTGGCCGATCTGCGGGCGCGGCTCAACAGCCGGGTCGCGGGACGCCGTTTCACGGATGTGCCGGCTCTGGTGGAAGATCTGGCGGAGCCCTTCGAGGCCGAGGATCGCGGTACGGTCTCCACCGTGCTCTCCACTCTCCTGGAGACGCTGGTCGAGGAGAACGAGGAGCGGCTGATGATCGGCGGCACCGCCAATCTGACCCGCTTCGGGCACGACTTCCCCTTGGTGATCCGGCCGGTGCTGGAGGCGCTGGAGGAGCAGGTCGTGCTCCTCAAGCTGCTCGGCGAGGCGAAGGATCCGGGCGTGACCGTACGGATCGGTCATGAGAACGCCCACGAAGGACTCAACTCAACGTCCGTCGTGTCGGTCGGCTACGGTTCGGGCGGCGAGGCGGTTGCCAAGCTCGGCGTGGTCGGACCGACCCGCATGGACTACCCGGGAACGATGGGAGCGGTACGCGCAGTGGCACGGTACGTCGGACAGATCCTGGCGGAGTCGTAGGTGGCCACGGACTACTACGCCGTACTCGGCGTGCGCCGCGACGCTTCCCAGGACGAGATCAAGAAGGCGTTCCGGAGGCTCGCCCGCGAGCTGCACCCGGACGTCAACCCCGATCCGAAGACCCAGGAGCGGTTCAAGGAGATCAACGCCGCCTACGAGGTGTTGTCGGACCCGCAGAAGAAGCAGGTCTACGACCTCGGCGGCGACCCCCTCTCGCAGGCCGCCGGCGGTGGTGCGGGCGGCTTCGGCGCGGGCGGCTTCGGGAACTTCTCGGACATCATGGACGCGTTCTTCGGTACGGCGTCGCAGCGCGGGCCGCGCTCGCGCACCCGCCGCGGCCAGGACGCGATGATCCGCATCGAGGTGGAGCTGGACGAGGCCGCGTTCGGTACGACCAAGGACATCCAGGTCGACACCGCGGTCGTCTGCAACACCTGCAACGGCGAGGGTGCGGCGCCGGGCACGTCGGCGCAGACGTGTGACATGTGCCGCGGCCGCGGTGAGGTCTCGCAGGTCACCCGGTCCTTCCTGGGCCAGGTCATGACCTCGCGCCCCTGCCCGCAGTGCCAGGGCTTCGGCACCGTGGTCCCGACCCCGTGCCCGGAGTGCGCGGGCGACGGCCGGGTCCGCTCCCGGCGCACCCTGACCGTGAAGATCCCGGCCGGTGTCGACAACGGCACCCGGATCCAGCTCGCGGGCGAGGGCGAGGTCGGCCCCGGCGGCGGCCCCGCCGGCGACCTGTACGTCGAGATCCACGAGCTGCCGCACTCCACCTTCCAGCGCCGCGGCGACGACCTGCACTGCACGGTCACCATCCCGATGACGGCGGCGGCCCTCGGCACCAAGGTGCCGCTGGAGACCCTCGACGGCATGGAGGAGGTCGACATCCGCCCGGGCACCCAGTCCGGCCAGTCGATCCCGAAGCACGGCCGGGGCGTCACCCACCTGCGCGGCGGCGGCCGCGGCGACCTCATCGTCCACGTCGAGGTCACCACCCCGGGCAAGCTCGACCCCGAACAGGAACGCCTCCTGCGCGAGCTGGCCAAGCTCCGCGGCGAGGAACGCCCGACCGGGCAGTTCCAGCCCGGGCAGCAGGGGCTGTTCTCCCGGCTGAAGGACGCCTTCAACGGGCGCTGACGCGCAGCTCGGCGGGGCGGGTCGGCTGTGCCGGCGCGGGGGCTGCCGGGGTCCGGGGGTTGCCCCCGGGCAGGCACGGTCAGCCGGGGCAGCAGGGGCTGTTCTCCCGGCTGAAGGACGCCTTCAACGGGCGCTGACGCCCTGCCGGGGAAGCGGATGCTTCTGGCGTATGCCGACGGAAGCCCGGATTCGGACTTGTGTGGAGGACGTGACAACATGCCGTCATGTCCTCCGCACTGACCGATCTCTTCCCCTACCCGATCGTGCAGGCGCCCATGGCGGGCGGCGTCTCCGTGCCACGGCTCGCGGCCGCGGTGTCCGAGGCGGGCGGGCTGGGCTTCCTGGCCGCCGGGTACAAGACCGCGGACGGGATGTACCAGGAGATCAAACAGCTGCGGGGGCTGACGAGCCGACCGTTCGGCGTCAACCTCTTCCTCCCGCAGCCGGAGACCCCCGGCGCGGCCACCGGCTCCGCCGGAGCGGCCGACGCCGTGCCCTTCAACGCCGCCGCCGTCGACGTCTACGCCCACCAGCTGGCCGGCGAGGCCGCCTGGTACGAGACGGAGCTGGGCGACCCCGACTGCGGCCGGGACGACGGCTACGACACCAAGCTCGCCGTGCTGCTGGACAACCCCGTACCGGTGGTGTCCTTCCACTTCGGCGTCCCGAGCCGCGAGGTCGTCGACTCCCTGCACCGCGTGGGCACCTTCGCCCTGGTCGGCGCGACCACCGCGGACGAGGCCCGGGCCGTCGAGCAGTCCGGCGCCGACGCGGTGATCGCCCAGGGTGTCGAGGCCGGCGGCCACCAGGGCACCCACCGGGACAACCCGGAGACCGGCGGCGCCGGCACCGGCCTGCTGTCGCTGGTCGCCCAGGTCCGGGAGGCGGTGAACCTGCCGATCGTCGCCGCCGGCGGCATCATGCGCGGCACCCAGATCGCCGCGGTCCTCGCGGCCGGCGCGAGCGCGGCCCAGCTCGGCACCGCGTTCCTCGCCACTCCGGAGTCCGGCGCCCACGACCTGCACAAGCAGGCGCTGACCAACCCGCTGTTCGTCCGCACCGAACTCACCCGGGCCTTCTCCGGCCGCCCCGCCCGCGCCCTGGTCAACCGCTTCCTGCGCGAGCACGGCCCCTACGCCCCGGCCGCCTACCCCGAGGTGCACCACCTCACCGCGCCGGTGCGCAGGGCGGCGGCGAAGGCGGGCGACGCGCAGGGGATGGCACTGTGGGCGGGACAGGGCCACCGGATGGCCCGGGAACTGCCCGCCGGACAGCTGGTGGAGGTGCTGGCGGCCGAACTCGCCGCCGCCGGGACAGCGTTGTCGGGCTATGCGGCGGGAGGCGGCGCACGATGACGGCACCGGTGTTCGTGGCCGACTCCCTGCGGCCGGAGGACCTGCCCGCGGGGGAGTACGTCCTCGGCGGCCCGGAGGGGCGGCACGCCGTCTCCGTGAAGCGCCTGCGGGCGGGCGAGGACGTCGTCCTCACCGACGGGAGGGGCCGCTGGGCCGAGGGCGTCGTGAAGTCCGCCGAGGGCAAGGACCGCCTGGTCGTCACCGTCGTCGGCGGCGTGCGCGAGGAGCCCGCCGAGCAGCCCCGGATCACCGTCGTCCAGGCCCTGCCCAAGGGCGACCGCGGTGAGCTGGCCGTCGAGACGATGACCGAGGTCGGGGTCGACGCCGTCGTGCCCTGGGCGGCGTCCCGGTGCATCACGCAGTGGAAGGGCGAGCGCGGCCTGAAGGCACTCGGCAAGTGGCGGGCGACGGCCCGCGAGGCGGGCAAGCAGTCCCGCCGGGTCCGCTTCCCCGAGGTCGCGGACGCGGCGACGAGCAAGCAGGTTGCCTCACTTCTGGCCGAGGCCGACTTCGCCGCCGTACTCCACGAGAGCGGCGAGGAACCCCTGTCCGGCGTCGAACTCCCCGCCACCGGCGACATCGTGCTCGTCGTCGGCCCCGAAGGGGGCGTGTCCCCCGAGGAGTTGGCGCTGTTCGCCGAGGCCGGTGCGGGGCCCTACCGGCTGGGCCGCAGCGTGCTGCGCACCTCCACCGCGGGCACCGCCGCGACCGCCGTGCTCCTGGCCCGCACCGGCCGCTGGTCCTGACCTGCCCGTCAGCGGTCGACGGCGGCGACCACGGCCGGGAACAGCTCCCAGCCGTCCACCTCCACCGGCCCGCCTCCGTGCCCGGGCAGCAGCCCGCGCCGCCCGGCCTCCTCGACCAGCGCCCGGACGACACCGGGTTCGCGCAGGTTGAGCAGGTGACCGCGGCCGTCGCCCACGCAGCCCTCGAACCAGTGGTCGCCCTCGGTGGTGTACCGGCCGGAGTCCGGGCCGCCCGGCCGGAAGACGAACCGCACCCGGACGCCGTCGCGGTACAGCGTCAGCGCGTCCCGCCAGACGCCGTCGCGGCCCCGTTTCTGCCGGTGGCTCCACAGCCAGGTGGTGTGTTCGTCCACCACGAGCTTGCGCTGCCTGCGGTCGTCGCCCATGGCGTCCACGGTAGTGAGGAGTGGCCGTATGCGCCCTACCGCCGCTCCCGGTGCGGTGGCAGGCTGCCCTCCATGGGGGCTTTGAGACGGATTTGGCGCACGGCTGCGGTGGTCGTCGGCTCGGCCGTCGCCGTCGGCGGTCTCGTCGCGTGCGAACCGGGCGGACTCAGCTCCGCGTCGGTGGCCTACACGACCGACCAGACCGTGACCCGTGAACTGGAGCGGCAGAAGGCGGAGGTGCGCTGGCTCACCTGCACCGCCTCCTTCGGCGACAAGGACGGCACCGCCTCGGCGACCGAGAACACCGTCGCCTCCGTCCACTGCGAGGGCAGGACGGACGCCGGCCAGGACATCACCGTCGACGGCGAGGTGACCCGGGTCGTCAACGGCGCCTGCGTGCGCGGGAACCTGACCGCGAAGGTGGACGGCAAGGAGTGGTTCCGGGTCAAGGGGCTGGGCGACTGCGACGCCACGAGCGCCCCGCCCGCGAACCGGCCCTCCCCCAACGGGCCCGGGCCCACCGTGACCGTCACCCGGACCATCTGGTGCCCGGACGACCCGCACTGCCGGCCGGTGGAGGGCAAGTAGCCCACCGCGGGCCGGTCACGGCGCCCGGTGGCCGGCGGCCGGGAAGTGATCCAAACCTCTGTCGGCGGGCGGCGCCCCTGCATAGGGTATGGGGGTGACTCAGCCCGCAGCGCCTGCCTACCTCCGCTTTCCGCACCCGCACGGCGAGTTGGTCGCCTTCACCGCCGAGGACGACGTGTGGCTCGCCCCGCTCGACGGCGGCCGGGCCTGGCGGGTCAGCGCCGACAACGTGCCGGTGAACCACCCGCGCATCTCGCCCGACGGCACCAAGGTCGCCTGGACCTCCACCCGGGACGGTGCCCCCGAGGTGCACGTCGCGCCCGTCGACGGCGGCCCCGCCAAGCGCCTCACCCACTGGGGCAGCATCAGGACCCAGGTACGCGGCTGGACCGCCGACGGCCGCGTCCTCGCCCTCAGCACCTACGGCCAGGCCAGCCTGCGCCGCAGCTGGGCCCGCGCCGTCCCGCTCGACGGCGGCCCGGCGGCCACCCTGCCGTACGGGCCCGTCGGCGACGTCGCCCAGGGCCCGCACACCGTGCTGCTGTCCGCGCCAATGGGCCGCGAGGCCGCCTGGTGGAAGCGCTACCGGGGCGGCACCGCGGGCAAGCTGTGGATCGACCGGGAGGACGACGGCGAGTTCGTCCGGCTGCACGACGGCCTCGACGGCAACATCGAGTACCCCTTCTGGGTCGGCGACCGGATCGCCTTCCTCTCCGACCACGAGGGCACCGGCGCCCTCTACTCCTCCCTCGCCGACGGCTCCGACCTGCGCCGGCACACGCCCGTCGACGGCTTCTACGCCCGCCACGCCGCGACCGACGGCACCCGCGTCGTCTACTCGTCCGCCGGTGAGCTGTGGACCCTGGACGACCTCGACGGCGCCGAGCCGCGCCGCCTGGACATCCGGCTCGGCGGTGCCCGGGTCGACCTCCAGCCGTACCCGGTCAACGCCGCCCGCTGGTTCGGCTCCGCGTCGCCCGACCACACCGCGCGCGGCAGTGCCGTCGCCGTACGCGGCGGCGTGCACTGGGTCACCCACCGCTCCGGACCGGCCCGCGCGCTCGCGGCCGCCCCAGGTGTGCGCAACCGGCTGCCGCGCACCTTCCGCGCCGAGGGCGAGGAGTGGGTGGTGTGGGTGACGGACGCCGAGGGCGACGACGCCCTGGAGTTCGCGCCCGCCACGGGGCTCGCCCCCGGCGCCACCGCACGGCGCCTGGCCGCCGGACAGCTCGGCCGGGTGCTGAACCTCGCCGTGGCCCCCGACGGCAGCCGCGTCGCCGTCGCCTCGCACGACGGACGGGTCCTGCTCGTCGAGCGCGAGAGCGGCGAGGTCCGCGAGGTCGACCGCAGCGAGGACGGCGACGCCTCCGGCCTGGTCTTCTCCCCCGACTCCGCCTGGCTCGCCTGGTCGCACCCGGGCCCGGAGCCGCTGCGCCAGCTCAAGCTCGCCAACACCACCGACCTGTCGGTGAGCGAGGCGACCCCGCTGCGCTTCAAGGACTACTCGCCGGCCTTCACCCTGGACGGCAAGCACCTCGCCTTCCTCTCCACCCGCTCCTTCGACCCGGTCTACGACGAGCACGTCTTCGACCTGGCCTTCGTCGAGGGCGCCCGGCCCTACCTGATCACGCTCGCCGCGACCACCCCCTCGCCCTTCGGGCCGCAGCGCCACGGCCGCCCCTTCGAGACCCCGGACCGCGAGGAGACCCCCGACAGCGAGGGCACCCCCACCACCCGGATCGACATCGAGGGCCTCGCCGACCGCATCGTGCCCTTCCCGGTCGAGGCCGCCCGCTACTCCCGGCTGCGCGCCGCCAAGGACGGCGTCCTGTGGCTGCGCCACCCGCTCACCGGTGTCCTCGGCGCCTCCCGCGCCACCCCGGAGGACCCCGACCCCAACACCGAGCTGGAGCGGTACGACCTGGCCCAGCAGCGGGTGGAGCACCTCGCGGGCGACGCCGACCACTTCGAGGTCAGCGGCGACGGCAAGCGGGTGCTGCTGTGGACCGACGGCCGGCTCAAGGTCGTGCCCAGCGACCGGCGGGCCTCCGGCGACGAGGACAGCGACACCAACATCACCGTCGACCTGGGCCGGGTCCGGCAGAGAGTCGAACCGGCCGCGGAGTGGCGGCAGATGTTCGACGAGACCGGCCGTATCATGCGGGACCACTTCTGGCGGGCCGACATGAACGGCGTCGACTGGGACGGCGTCCTGGACCGCTACCGGCCCGTCCTCGACCGCGTCGCCACCCACGACGACCTGGTCGACCTCCTGTGGGAGGTGCACGGCGAACTGGGCACCTCGCACGCCTACGTCACCCCCCGCGGCGGCCACGGCTCCGGCGCCCGCCAGGGCCTGCTCGGTGCCGACCTGTCCCGTCACGAGGACGGCACCTGGCGCATCGACCGCGTCCTGCCCTCGGAGACCTCCGACCCCGACGCCCGCTCCCCGCTCGCCGCGCCCGGGGTCGCGGTGCGCGCCGGGGACGCGATCGTCGCGGTCGCCGGGCAGGCGGTCGACCCGGTCACCGGACCCGGACCGCTGCTCGTCGGCACGGCCGGCAAGCCGGTCGAGCTGACCGTCTCCCCGTCCGGCGGCGGAGAGGTGCGGCACGCCGTCGTCGTCCCGCTCGCCGACGAGGAGCCGCTGCGCTACCACGCCTGGGTCGCCGACCGGCGCGCCTACGTCCACGAGAAGTCCGGCGGGCGGCTCGGCTACCTGCACGTCCCGGACATGCAGGCGCCCGGCTGGGCCCAGATCCACCGCGACCTGAGGGTCGAGGTGGCCAGGGAGGGCCTGGTCGTCGACGTCCGGGAGAACCGCGGCGGGCACACCTCCCAGCTGGTGGTGGAGAAGCTGGCCCGGCGCATCGTCGGCTGGGACCTGCCGCGCGGCATGCGGCCGACCAGCTATCCGCAGGACGCGCCCCGCGGGCCGGTCGTCGCCGTGGCCAACGAGTTCTCCGGCTCGGACGGCGACATCGTCAACGCCGCGATCAAGGCGCTGGGGATCGGTCCGGTCGTCGGCGTCCGCACCTGGGGCGGCGTCATCGGCATCGACAGCCGCTACCGGCTGGTCGACGGCACGCTGATCACGCAGCCGAAGTACGCGTTCTGGCTGGAGGGGTACGGCTGGGGCGTGGAGAACCACGGCGTCGATCCGGACGTGGAGGTGCCGCAGCGTCCGCAGGATCACGTGGCCGGCCGCGACCCCCAGCTGGACGAGGCGATCGCGCTGGCGCTGGCCGCACTGGAGGAAACCCCGGCGAAGACGCCGCCGGCGCTGCCCTGACGGCGGGTGGGGGGCGCTTGCCCGCGCCTGCCGGGTGCCTCCCGGGCCGTTCAGGCACCGGGGGAGGCACGATTGCCCGCAGGCCGGGCGGCGGCGGATACGATGCTCCCGAAAGATCACCGGTGTGAGGAGAGCCAATGACGGGCGAGCCACAGGACGACTGTCTGTTCTGCAAGATCGTCGCAGGGCAGATCCCCGCGACGATCGTCCGCGAGACCGAGACCACCGTCGCCTTCCGGGACATCAATCCCCAGGCCCCCACCCACGTCCTGGTGATCCCCAGGGCCCACCACAAGGACGCCGCCGCCCTGGCGGCCGAAGCCCCGCAGCTCGCCGCCGACGTCCTGCGCGAGACCCAGGCCGTCGCCGACGACGAGAAGCTGGACAGCTACCGCACCGTCTTCAACACCGGCAGCGGCGCCGGACAGACCGTCTGGCACGCGCACGCCCACGTGCTCGGCGGACGCGGCCTCGAATGGCCCCCCGGATAGCCGGACCGGAACCGCACGATGTCGGTACGTGAACTCGTCGTCCTCGGCACCGCCAGCCAGGTCCCGACCCGGCACCGCAACCACAACGGCTACCTGCTGCGCTGGGACGGCGAGGGCATCCTGTTCGACCCCGGCGAGGGCACCCAGCGACAGATGCTGCGCGCCGGGGTCGCCGCCCACGACCTGAACCGGATCTGCGTCACGCACTTCCACGGCGACCACAGCCTCGGCCTCGCCGGGGTGATCCAGCGCATCAACCTGGACCGGGTCCCGCACGAGATCACCGCCCACTACCCGCGCTCCGGGCAGCGGTTCTTCGAGCGCCTGCGGTACGCCACCGCCTACCGCGAGACCGTCGCCCTCACCGAGGCCCCGGTCGACACGGACGGCGCCCTCGCGGTCACGCCCGCCTACACCCTGGACGCCCGCAAGCTGTCGCACCCCGTCGAGTCGTACGGCTACCGGCTCACCGAGCCCGACGGCCGCCGCATGCTGCCCGACCGCCTGGCCGCGCACGGGATCAAGGGCCCCGACGTGGGCCGCATCCAGCGTGACGGCTCGCTGGACGGCGTCGCGCTCGACGAGGTCAGCGAGGTCCGGCGGGGTCAGCGGTTCGCGTTCGTCATGGACACCCGGCTCTGCGAGGGCGTGCACGCGCTCGCCGAGGGCTCGGACCTGCTGGTGATCGAGTCCACCTTCCTCGACGAGGACGAGACCCTCGCCACCGACCACGGCCACCTCACCGCCGGCCAGGCCGCGCGGGTGGCCCGGGACGCGGGTGTACGGCACCTGGTCCTCACCCACTTCAGCCAGCGCTACTCCGATCCCGAGGAGTTCGAGCGCCAGGCGCGCGCGGCCGGTTACCAGGGCGAGCTGACCGTGGCCCGCGACCTCACCCGCGTACCGGTTCCGAAACGTCGGTGAAAGCGCCGTACGATGCTCTGATGCCCCTGCCCAAAGCTGAACTGCACCTCCACATCGAAGGCACCCTGGAACCCGAGCTGGCCTTCGCGCTGGCCGCCCGCAACGGCGTGTCCCTGCCGTACGCGGACGAGGACGCGCTGCGCGAGGCGTACCGATTCGAGGACCTCCAGTCCTTCCTGAACCTGTACTACGAACTGATGGCCGTCCTGCGCACCGAGCGCGACTTCGAGGACCTCGCCAACGCCTACCTCGCCCGCGCCGCCGCCCAGGGCGTCCGGCACGCCGAGATCTTCTTCGACCCGCAGGCCCACCTCGCCCGGGGCGTGGAGATGGGCACGGTCGTGGAGGGGCTGTGGCGGGCGCTCGGCAGCAGCCGGGAGAACCACGGCGTCTCCACCCGGCTGATCCTCTGCTTCCTGCGCGACGAGTCCGCCGAGTCGGCGATGGAGACGCTGGACGCCGCGGGGCCCTACCTCGACCGCATCACCGGCGTCGGCTTGGACTCCGCCGAGGTCGGCCACCCGCCGGTCAAGTTCCGCGAGGTGTACGAGGCCGCCGCGGCCCTCGGGCTGCGCCGGGTCGCGCACGCGGGCGAGGAGGGGCCGCCCGCGTACGTCGTCGAGGCCCTCGACGTCCTCGGCGTCGAGCGGATCGACCACGGGCTGCGCTCGGTGGAGGACCCGGCGCTGGTCGAGCGGCTGGTGCGCGAGCGCGTCCCGCTCACCCTGTGCCCGCTGTCCAACGTCCGGCTGCGCACGGTCGACACGCTCGCCGGCCATCCGCTGCCCGCGATGCTCGACGCCGGGCTGATGTGCACGGTCAACTCCGACGACCCGGCCTACTTCGGCGGCTACGCGGGCGACAACTTCGACGCCGTGCGCGAGGCCCTCGGCCTGACCGGGGAGCGGCTGCGGGAGCTGGCCCGCAACTCCTTCCTCGCCTCCTTCCTGGAGGACGAGGAGGAACTGCGGGCGCGCTACCTCGCGGAGGTCGAGGCGTACGAGTTCCCGGCCGCGTAGCGTCCCCGCGCCGGGCTCAGCCCGTCCCGGGCCCCGGTGTGGCCGCCGCCTGCCGGGGTCCCGCCGTGTCGTAGGCGCCCTGGACGGCCATCGCCGGGGCCTGCACGTCGATCTCCACGACCGGCTGCTCCACGGCACCGACCTCGGGCACGGCACCGCTCGGCGTACCCGTGGCGGCGGCGACCAGCGCGGCCGGGGTGCCGCCGCGGCGGCGGATCGCGCCGGGCAGCAGCGGACGGCCCGCGGTGTGCAGCGCGACGGCGGTCATCGGCGCGGCGACCAGCAGCAGGCCGGCGGCCAGAACCATCCCCATGCCCGCGAAACCGGCCTGCGCCGACAGGACACTGCCGGCCAGCGGCCCGGCCGCCGTGCCCAGCGAGGACGCCGAGCCGACGAGCACCGCCCACCGGCCGCGCGGGTCGAGCGAGGCGGCGAGGCCGATCAGGTACGACAGCACGACCGGGTAGCAGGTGTTCCAGGCGATCTCCCCGGCCGCGAAGGTCGCCGGGGTCGTCGCCGAAGCGCTGACCGCGATGCAGCCCGCGATGAGCACCGTGCCGGCGCCGACGGGCATCGCCCGCCCGAGCCGCGGCCCGAGCGCGCCGGCCACCAGGATCCCGACCAGCCCCGCGCCCAGCGCGACGGCGAAGACGATCCCCAGGGTGGCGTCGCCCAGACCGGCCTGCGTCAGCCCGATCCGGCCGCTGACCCCCCACAGGGAGTTCTGGGCCAGGGACCAGCACAGCACCGTGACGGCGAGGACCAGCCCCGAACGGCGGTGGGGGAGCGGGGCGGTGGTGTCGGTGCCGGGCGCGGCCGGGGCGGCGGCCGTGCCGCCCGGCAGACCGGCGGTCAGCGGCCACACCGCCAGCGCGGTCAGGGCGATCGCGGCCAGCGGCAGACCGTGCGCCCGGCCCAGGTGGGGCACCGTCAGGTACACCGCGCCGGCCAGCGCCGACACACTCAGCAGGCCCAGTGTGGAGGCCCGGTGCGGATCGTGCTCGGCCGCGATCCGGGTCGCGGCGACCGTCGTGGCCGTCCCCGATCCGAAACCGCCCACGACCGCGCCGAGGACGACGGCCGGGACGACGGTGGTGAGCGCGGCGGCGCCGTAGCCGAGGACGGCCAGCGCGAGACCGGCCCGGGCCAGCGTGCGGGCGCCGACCCGCTGCACCCGGGAGGCCAGCAGGAAGCCCGCGGTCGCCGAACTCAGCAGCAGCGCGCTGCCGACGGCGCCCGCCTGCGTGGTGGACAGCGCGAGGCCGGTGTCGAGTCTGCCGACGGTGGTGGGCAGCAGATAGGGAGGCAGATACCCGGCCGTGAAAAGGGCGACGAGGGGCCAGGGGGTGGTGCGGGGGGCGAACACGGGCGTTCCCAGGGCATGCGAAAGGACGGTGGGAGGGGAGGGAGCGACGACCGTCGACCGAGAGGGGCGCGCGGGCAATTTGTATCAAGCGCGGGGAGCCGCGAAACAGGCGAGTGGCTGTGATCTGGATCACATAGGTGTTTGGGGGTCCCGAAGCCGGGTAGCAGCGAGCGCTAACGCCAGTGGACCGAGCCGCTCCCGGCCGGAACTGTCGCCTCCAGTTTGGCCCTGATCTCCCGCATCACCGCGACGATCCGCGCCTCGTGATCCGGCGTCAGCCGGGCCACCGGCACCGAGCAGCTGATCGCGTCCAGCGCCGGGACCTCGTAGCGCAGCGCGAAGCCGAAGCCGACGATGCCGGGCACGCCCTCCTCGCGGTCGACGGAGTAGCCGCGCTCCCTGGTCCGGGCGAGGTCGGCCGCCAGGGCCTCCCTGCCGGTGTGCGTGTTCGGGGTGAAGGCCTCGTACGGCCCCTCGGGCAGCTCGGTGTCCGGCCGCTCGGCCAGCAGCGCCTTGCCCAGCGCGCCCACGTGGGCGGGCAGCCGGCGGCCCACGCGGCTGATCGTGCGCAGGTATTCGTGCGACTCCCGGGTCGCCAGGTACGCCACGTCGTGCCCGTCCAGCCGCCCCAGGTGGATGGTCTCGCCCAGCGCCTCGGACGCCTCGTCGAGATACGGCCGCACCGCCCGCACCCGGGGGTCGGAGTCCAGGTAACTGGTGCCGGTGAGCAGGGCGTGGATGCCGATGCCGTAGAGCGAGCCGGTGACGTCGGTGCGGACCCAGCCGCGCGAGATCAGGGTCTGGAGCAGCGCGTACATCGAGCTGCGCGGCACGCCCAGCCCGTCCGCCAGCTCCTGGAGCCGGGCCGGGCGGTCCCCGCGGGCGGCCAGTACCTCCAGCAGTTCCACCGTGCGCGCCGCGGACTTCACCTCGCGGACGCCGCCTGTCGCGCCGCCCGCCGCGCCACCTGTCTCCGACATGCCGCCGATCGTAATCGGACGCCGCCGACCCATTGACGCTCCAGGGTCACCTCTCTAATCTCCATCTTCATACGTGGACGACATCTACATACGGAGACAGGAGACGGTCGAGATGACAAGTGTGGGCACGAGCGGGGACCCCGACACGGGCGCCGGCCCCCGGGCGGCCGTGGTCCGACGGCTGCGCGAGGGAATGGCCCGGAGCGTGCTGTCCTTCCCGCTGACCAGCTTCCGCGACGACGGTTCGCTCGACCCCGGCGGACACCGCGCCTACGTCGCCGAACGGCTCGCCACCGCCCCCGGCGCCGTCTTCCCCGCCTGCGGTACCGGCGAGTTCTTCTCCCTCGACGAGGACGAGTACCGCCAGGTCGTCACCATCACCGTCGAGGAGAGCGCGGGCCGGGTGCCGGTCGTCGCCGGGACCGGCTACGGCTGGGCGCAGGCCCTGCGGTTCGCCCGCATCGCCGAGGAGGCCGGGGCCGATGCCCTCCTCGTCATGCCGCATTACCTCACCGCCGCCCCGCAGGACGGCCTCGTCGCCCAGGTGGAGCGGATCGCCGCCGGCACCCGGCTCCCGCTCATCGTCTACCAGCGCGGCCAGGTCGCCTACACCGCCGAGTCCGTCCGCCGCCTCGCCCGGGTCCCCGGTGTGATCGGCCTCAAGGACGGGCACAGCGACCTCGACCGCCTCCAGCGCACGGTCCTCGCCGCCCCCGAGGACTTCCTCTTCTTCAACGGCGCCGCCACCGCCGAGGTCCAGGCCCGCGCCTACGCCGCCGTCGGCGTCCCCGCCTACTCCTCCGCCGTGCACGCCTTCGCCCCCGAGATCGCGAACGCCTTCCTCGCGGCCCTGCACGGCGGCGACACCGGCACGGTCGACAAGCTGCTGCGCGGCTTCTACGTCCCGCTCGTCGAACTGCGCGACCGCGTCCCCGGATACGCGGTGTCCCTGGTGAAGGCGGCGGCCCGGCTGCGCGGCTGCCCCGTCGGCCCCGTCCGCGCCCCCCTCACCGACCCGTCGCCCGCCGACCTCGCCGAACTCAAGACCCTGCTCACCACCGGACTCGACCTCGTAGGAGCCGCCCTGTGACCCGCGACCTGACCATCACGGCCGTCCACCTGACGCCGATCCTGGTCGCCGACCCGCCCCTGCTCAACACCCAGGGCGTGCACCAGCCGTACACCCCCCGTCTGATCGTCGAGGTGGAGACCGCCGACGGCGTCACCGGCGTCGGCGAGACCTACGGCGACCACAAGTACCTGGAACTGGCCCGCCCGTTCGCCGACAAGCTGGTCGGCCGTCAGGTCTCGGACCTCAACGGCCTGTTCACCCTCGCCGACGAGGTCGCCGTCGACTCCTCCCGGGTCTCCGGGCAGGTGGACGTCGGCGGGCTGCGCGGCGTCCAGACCGCCGACAAGCTGCGCCTGTCCGTCCTCTCCGGCTTCGAGGTCGCCTGCCTCGACGCCCTCGGCAAGGCGCTCGGCCTGCCCGTGCACGCCTTGCTCGGCGGCAAGGTCCGCGACGCCGTGGAGTACAGCGCCTACCTCTTCTACAAGTGGGCCGGTCACCCCGAGGGCGTGGCCGCGGAGAAGGACGACTGGGGCGCCGCCCTCGACCCGGCCGGCGTGGTCGAGCAGGCCCGCCGCTTCACCGAGCGGTACGGCTTCACCTCCTTCAAGCTCAAGGGCGGCGTCTTCCCGCCCGAAGAGGAGATCGCCGCCGTCAAGGCGCTCGCCGAGGCGTTCCCCGGACACCCGCTGCGCCTGGACCCCAACGGCGCCTGGTCCGTGGAGACCTCGCTCAAGGTCGCGGCGGAGCTGGGGGACGTCCTGGAGTACCTGGAGGACCCCGCGCTCGGCACCCCGGCGATGGCCGAGGTCGCCGCGAGGGCCGGGGTGCCGCTCGCGACCAACATGTGCGTGACGACGTTCGCCGAGATCCAGGAGGCGTTCACCAAGGGCGCCGTACAGGTCGTGCTCTCCGACCACCACTACTGGGGCGGACTGCGCAACACGCAGCAACTGGCCGCCGTCTGCCGCACCTTCGGCGTCGGCGTCTCCATGCACTCCAACACCCACCTGGGCATCAGCCTCGCCGCCATGACCCACGTGGCGGCCACCGTGCCGAACCTGCACCACGCCTGCGACTCCCACTACCCCTGGCAGTCCGAGGACGTGCTGACGCGACGGCTCACCTTCGACGGCGGCAAGGTCGCCGTCACCGACGCCCCCGGCCTCGGCGTCGAACTCGACCGTGAGCGCCTGGCGTTCCTCCACCGGCGCTGGCTCGACGACGACGGCACGCTCCGCGACCGCGACGACGCGGCGGCGATGCGGGTCGCCGACCCGGGGTGGGTCACTCCGTCCGTCCCCCGTTGGTGAACCGCCCCCTCCCCCTTCCCCTGCCACGACCGGAGCCGCTCGTGTCCGCAGCAAGTCCCGAGGTGCATTCCCCCGCCGTACAGTCCGCCGTCCGCAAGATCTTCCGACGCGTGGTCCCCCTCTTCTTCGTCATGTTCGTGGCGAACTACATGGACCGCGTCAACCTGGGCTTCGCCCAGGACGAACTCCGCGCCGACGTCGGCCTGTCGGGCGCCGCGTTCGGACTCGGCGCCGGTGTCTTCTTCATCGCGTACGCCATCTTCGAGGTCCCCTCCAACGTGTTGATGGAGCGGTTCGGGCCCAAGGTCTGGCTCACTCGCATCATGATCAGCTGGGGTGTCGTCGCCACCGCGATGGCCTTCGTCAACAGCGTGGAGATGTTCTACGCCCTGCGTTTCCTGCTCGGCGTCGCCGAGGCGGGCTTCTTCCCGGCCGTCATCTACTACTTCAGCCGCTGGCTCCCCGACTCCCACCGGGGCCGGGCCACCTCGGTCTTCCTGATGGGTTCCGGCACCGCCACCGTCATCGTGGGCCCCGTCTCGGGAGCGCTGATGGAGATGCACGGGATCTGGGGACACGCGGGCTGGCAGTGGATGTTCTTCATCGAGGGCGTCTTCTCCGTCGTCCTCGGCTTCGTCGTCTACCGCTTCCTCGACTCGGGCGTCGAGCAGGCGACCTGGCTGACCGACGAGGAGAAGACCGGCCTCGTCGCGGCCATCGACGCCGAGCAGGAGGAACGGGACGCGCGGCGCGGCGGGAAGGCGGCCGAGGTCTCCCGCTGGAAGCTGCTCGCCGACCCCCAGATGCTGCTCTTCCTCTGGATCTACTTCGCCATCAACGTGGCCCTGTACGCGGTGACCTTCTGGCTGCCGTCGATCGTGGACGACATCGGCGGGGTGAGCGACTTCCAGGTGGGACTGCTGACCGCCGTACCGTGGCTGTGCGCGCTGGCCGCGCTGTTCGTCAGCGGCCGTGTCTCCGACCGCATCGGCAGGCGCCGGCCCGTGCTGGTGGTCCTGCTGCTGCTCGGCGGCTGCGGCACCCTGCTGGCCGTGTTCGTCTCGCCCTGGATCGGGCTCGGGGCGCTGTGCCTGGCCGCGATGGGCTTCAAACCGGCCTCCCCGGTCTTCTGGACCATCCCGCAGAGCTACCTCGACGCCCGCGCCGCCGCCCCCGGCATCGCGCTGATCAACTCCATCGGCAACCTCGGCGGGTTCGTCGCCCCCACCGCCTTCGGCATCATCGAGGACACGACCGGCTCGACCAAGGGCGGCCTGGTCGGTCTGACCGTCGTCGGCTTCCTGGCCGCGCTCAGCGTGCTGCTGGTGCGCGGCGGCGGGCGCAACGACCGGGTGCGCACCCGGCCGGCCGGGGCGGCGGCGGCCCCGGCACCGGAGACCACCCCGGGCGCCGCCCGGACCGCGCACCCGGGGCCGGCCACGGCCTGACACCACGCGGCCGGCGCCACCGCACTGTCGGCGGCGTGGTGCACACTGGCGGGGTCCGCACCATGCCAGGGAGCGCACCGTGACAGCGTCCACCGTGTCCACCGACGGGCCCGACGTGACCGACGTGCCCGTCATGCCGGCCGACGAGAGAACGCACCGGCACGTCCCGCCCGAGGGATCGCACCGCCACCCCCAGGCCGATCCCCTCGCCGGCCTGCGCACACCGCAGGACCCGCCCTGGGACGTGTATCTGACCGGCACCGTCTTCCTCGACGTGATCTTCACCGGGCTCGACTCCGCCCCGGTGCGCGGGACCGAGTCCTGGGCCCGGGGGATGGGGTCGAGCCCGGGCGGCATCGCCAACATGGCGACCGCGCTGGCCCGCCTCGGCCTGCGCACCTCGCTGGCCGCCGCGTTCGGCGACGACCACTACGGCGACTACTGCTGGGACGCCCTGTCCCGGGGCGAGGGCATCGACCTGACCCCCTCGCGCACCGTGCCCGGCTGGCACTCGCCCGTGACGGTCTCCATGGCGTACGAGGGGGAGCGCACGATGGTCTCGCACGGCCACGAGCCGCCGCCCGAGGAACCGTCCCCCGACTGCCCGCCCGGCGCCCGCGCCGCCGTCGCCTCCCTCGCACCCGGCGTCAGCGCCCCCTGGATCGCCCGGGCCGCCGCCCGCGGCACCCGCGTCTTCGCCGACGTCGGCTGGGACGACACCGGCGCCTGGGACCTGGCCGCGCTGCCCGACCTGGCCCACTGCGAGGCGTTCCTGCCCAACGCGGAGGAGGCCATGCGCTACACCGGCGCCACCTGCCCCCGCGCCGCCGCGCACGCCCTGACCGAGCACGTGCCGCTCGCCGTGGTCACCCTCGGCGCGGACGGCGCCTACGCGGTCGACCGGCGTACGGGGGAGAGCGCCGAGGTCCCGGCCATCGAGGTCGAGGCCCTGGACCCGACCGGCGCCGGGGACGTGTTCGTCGCCGGGTTCGTCACCGGCACCCTGGCCGGCTGGCCGCTCGCCGACCGCCTGGCCTTCGCCGGGCTGACCGCCGCCCTGTCCGTCCAGGAGTTCGGCGGCTCGCTGTCGGCGCCGGGCTGGTCCGAGATCGCCACCTGGTGGCGCGAGGTCCAGTCCCTGGAGGACCAGGACCCGGCGGCCCTGAGCCGCTACGCGTTCCTGGCCGGTCTGGTCCCGGACGACCTGGTCACACCCGCCCCGTGGCCCCTGCGCCGCGCGGTCCCCACCATCGGCTTCCGCCCCCCGACCGCCTGACGCTCCCCGGCGCGGTACCGCAGCGCGCTCGGAGCCCGGGTGCGCTCAGAACCCCAGCCGCCGCAGCTGCTTGGGGTCGCGCTGCCAGTCCTTGGCGACCTTCACGTGCAGGTCGAGGAAGACCGGAGTGCCGAGCAGCGCCTCGATCTGCTTGCGGGACTTGATGCCGACGTCCTTCAGGCGCTTGCCCTTGGGGCCGATGATGATGCCCTTCTGGCTGGGCCGCTCGATGTAGACGTTGGCGTGGATGTCCAGGAGCGGCTTGTCAGCGGGGCGGTCCTCGCGCGGAAGCATCTCCTCGACCACCACCGCGATGGAGTGCGGCAGCTCGTCGCGTACGCCCTCCAGCGCGGCCTCCCGGATCAGCTCGGCGACCATGACCTGCTCCGGCTCGTCGGTCAGGTCGCCCTCGGGATAGAGCGCCGGGCCCTCGGGCAGCAGCGGGGTCAGAAGGTCGGCCAGCAGGTCCACCTGCTGGTTCCCCGTGGCGGACACCGGGACGATCTCCGCCCAGGTGATCCCCAGCTCCTTGCCCAGCTGGTCGATCGCGATCAGCTGCTCGGCCAGCGTCTTGGAGTCCACCAGGTCGGTCTTGGTGACGATCGCGACCTTCGGGGTCTTCCTGATCCCGGCCAGCTCCTTGGCGATGAAGCGGTCCCCGGGGCCCAGCTTCTCGTTCGCCGGCAGGCAGAAACCGATCACGTCCACCTCGGCCCACGTGGTGCGCACCACGTCGTTCAGCCGCTCGCCCAGCAGCGTGCGCGGCTTGTGCAGCCCCGGGGTGTCCACCAGGATCAGCTGGGCGTCCGCACGGTGCACGATCCCCCGCACCGTGTGCCGGGTGGTCTGCGGGCGGTTGGAGGTGATCGCCACCTTCTGCCCGACCAGAGCGTTCGTGAGGGTGGACTTGCCCGCGTTGGGGCGGCCCACGAAGCAGGCGAAGCCGGCCCGGTGAACAGCCTCGGCCGGTTCTTCGGATGACTGGGTACGAACGCTCATGGCGCCCATTGTCCCTGATCCCCGGAGCCCCGCCGTACCACGGTCGCCCGCCGGGCCCGCGAGCGTCAGCCCGCGCTCACCGTGGCACGGACGGTGCCGTCGGGCGCGGCCACCAGGACCGGCGTCCCGGGCCCGCCCAGGTCCCGCACCGCCGCCCGGTCCTCCTCCGACGCCGACCCCGCCTCGGTCACCACGGCCGCCGCCTCCAGCGACTTCGCGCCGGACGCCACCGCCATCGCCACCGCCGTGCGCAGCGCGCTGAGCCGCAGGGAGTCCAGGGCGACCGTGCCGGCGACATAGGTGCGGCCGGTCTCGTCGCGTACGGCCGCGCCCTCGGGCACGCCGTTGCGGGCGCGGGCCGAGCGGGCCAGGGTGACGATCTTGCGGTCCTCGGGGTCGAGGTCGGGAGTCTCGGTCATGGGGTGAGCATACGGAGCCCCGCCGGGCACCCGCCCGCTCACCCCGCCACCGGGTACATCGCCCCGCGCCGGCCCTCCGGCGAGGCCAGCCACTCCAGCTTCGCCGCGGTGTTCGCCTCGTCCAGCGGCGTGTGCAGCACGATCGTCAGATCCGGCCGCGCCGGCACCTGGAGCGCCGTCGACTCCAGGCTCAGCAGGCCGACCAGTGGATGGTCCAGCTCCTTGCGGATCTGCCCCGCGTCCTCGATGTCCCGCTCCTCCCACAGCGCGGCGAACTCGGCACTGGCCTCCTTGAGGTCCGCCAGCACCTGCTGGAAACCCTCGTCGTCCGGATTGGCCGCGCAGGTCGCGCGGAACTGGGCGACGACCGTGCGCGCGTTGCGCTCCCAGTTGCGGGCGCGGGAGCGGTACAGCGGGTCGGTGAAGTAGTCGATGATGCAGTTCCACGTGGTCTCGGGCCGCATGCCCAGCACCATCGCCGCCGCGTCGTTGTACATCACGCAGTTGTAGTACCGGTCCATGATGTGCGCCGGATACGGCATCCACGTGTCGATCAGCCGCCGCAGCCCCTCGCACATGTCCCGCTTCGCCGGCTCCACCTCGGCGGCGGGCGGGTTCAGCCCCGCCAGCACGTACAGGTGGCGGCGCTCGGCGTTGCTGAGCCGCAGCACGCGGCCGACCGCGTCCAGGACCTGCGGGGAGACGGAGATGTCGCGGCCCTGCTCCAGCCACTGGTACCAGGACGCGCCCACCCCCGCGAGCACGGCCACCTCCTCGCGGCGCAGCCCCGGCGTCCGGCGCCGTGCCCCGCCGTCCGGCAGACCGACCTCGGCCGGGGACACCCGCGCCCGGCGGCTCATCAGGAACTCCCGCAGCTCACTGCGGCGCCGGTCCCGCCCGGCGGTCCCGGCCCTCACGATCACGTCCGGCACGTGCGTACTCCCCCCGTAGCCAACCTGCCTGTGCCTGGTGGTGCCACCACCAGAACAATCCACGTCTCCCCACAACTATTCCGGGGGCCCGAGGCTCATGTCCATGGCGATCGACACCACCCCGACTTCCACCCCGGCCCCCGTGGCGAAGCCGTCCGCTCCCCGGCTCTCGCCCCGCGACCGGCTCGTCCTGTTCGTGCTGTGCGCGGCCCAGTTCATGGTCGCGCTCGACTTCTCCGTCCTGAACGTCGCGCTGCCCGTGCTCGGCGCGGACCTCGGCATGAGCACCTCCGCCCTCCAGTGGGCGGTCACCGCGTTCGCGCTGCCGTCCGGCGGGTTCCTGCTGCTCTTCGGCCGCATGGGCGACCTCTCCGGCCGCCGCCGGCTCTTCCTCGCCGGGCTGGCGCTCTTCGGCGCCGCCTCCGTGCTGGCCACCGTCGCCTGGGACCCGGCCTCCTTCCTCGCCGGACGGGCCCTCCAGGGCCTCGGCGCGGCGGCCATCGTCCCGACCGGCATGTCCCTGCTGACGACGACCTTCCCGGAGGGCCCCGCCCGCGACCGGGCCCTCGGCATCTCCGGCACGCTGCTCTCGCTCGGCTTCACCGTCGGCATGGTGGCCGGCGGCGTCCTGACCGACCTGCTGAGCTGGCGCTCCACGATGGGCCTGCTCGCCCTGTTCGCCCTGATCGTGCTGCCCCTGGCCCCGCGCCTGCTGCCCGAATCGCGGACCCCGCAGCGGCCCCGCCTGGACGTCCCAGGCGCGGTCACCGTCACCGGCGGCCTGCTCTTTCTGATCTACGCCCTGACCACGGCCGCCGAGCACGGCTTCGGCCGCACCGACGTCCTGGTCGCCCTCGTCGCGGGCCTGCTGTTCCTGGCCGCCTTCGTGGCCGTGGAGTCCCGCACCCCGGCGCCGCTGGTCTCGCTGCCGATGCTGCGCCGCCGCACGGTGGCCTGGGGCAACCTGGGCGGACTGGTCACCTTCTCGATGATGTCGACGGTCGTCTTCGTCCTCACCCTGTACCTCCAGGAGATCCTGCACCTGAGCGCCTTCGAGACCGGCCTGGTCTTCGGCGTGCAGGGGGTGCTCTCGGTGGTGGCCGGTTCCTGCGCCCCCCGCGTCATCGGCCGGTTCGGCGCCCGCCGCACCCTGGTCGGCGCGCTCGCCGGGCAGGGCCTGCTGGGGCTGCCGCTGCTGGCGACGGGGGAGGGGCGCTGGTCGGTGGTGCTCGCCACGGCCGCCGTGTCGCTCGCCAGCATGTGCCACCTGGGCGCGATCATCTCCTACGGCCTGACCGTCACCTCCGGCGTCCCCGACGAGGAGCAGGGCCTGGCGACCGGCCTGGTCACCTCGACCCAGCAGGTCGGCATCACCGTCGGCATCCCGCTCCTCGGCGTGCTGGCCACCACCGCCACGGACCTGCGCTCCGGCGTCCACACGGTGCTGGTCCTGGACGCGGCGATCGTGCTGGCGGCCGCCGTACTGATCGCGGTGGGGCTGAGGGTGGCCCGGGCGGGCTCAGGGACGGTCGAGGCGGAGCCGGTCGGCGCGCGGTAGCCCGGCGACGACCAGGTCGTACGAGTCCTCGACGAGCTCCCGGACGACCCGGTCCGGGAGCTCGCCGCCGGGTCCGCCGGCCACCGTCACCGTGTTCCAGTGCCGTTTGTTCATGTGCCAGCCCGGGACGACCAGGCCCGGGTGCTCGCGCCGCAGCCGGATCGCGTCGTCCGGGTCGCACTTGAGG
Source organism: Streptomyces sp. NPDC042336 (assembly GCF_055581985.1). Taxonomy (NCBI): domain Bacteria; kingdom Bacillati; phylum Actinomycetota; class Actinomycetes; order Kitasatosporales; family Streptomycetaceae; genus Streptomyces; species Streptomyces sp. NPDC042336. The sequence continues at coordinate 610,461 of NZ_JBVJEA010000001.1, forward strand.
TTGACGGTGAGCGGGCGCCCGTCCAGCGAGGTCAGCGCGAACATCTTCCCCAGCACCTTGAAGACGGAGGTCTCCGGGTTGAAGGGGAAGTCCTCCACCGCGGCGTTGAAGGACAGACACAGGTCGCGCAGCTCTGCGGGGGTCATTCCGGGACCGCCTCCTCGGCCGGCTTCGCCGCGGCGACCGGCTCCACCAGCACCGTCACGATCTTGTTCCGGCGGCCCGCGGCGGCCTCCGCCGTCAGCCGCAGCTCCCGGCCGTCGGGCAGCTCGACGATCGAGGAGGCACCGGCGATCGGGACGCGGCCCAGCGCCTTGGCGAGCAGACCGCCCACCGTCTCCACGTCCTCGTCGTCGAACTCCTCCAGGCCGTACAGCTCGCCCAGGTCGCCGATGTCCAGGCGCGCGGTGACCCGGAAACGGTCGCCGCCCAGCTCCTCGACCGGCGGCAGCTCCCGGTCGTACTCGTCGGTGATCTCGCCGACGATCTCCTCCAGGATGTCCTCGATGGTGACGATGCCGGCCGTGCCGCCGTACTCGTCGATGACGACGGCGACGTGGTTGCGTTCCTTCTGCATCTCGCGCAGCAGGTCACCGGCGTTCTTGGTGTCCGGCACGAAGGACGCCGGGCGCATCGCGGTGGAGACGAGGTCGCTCTCCGCGTCCCGGCTGATGTGCGTCCTGCGCACCAGGTCCTTCAGGTACACGATGCCGACGATGTCGTCCTCGCTGTCGCCGGTCACCGGTATCCGGGAGAAACCGGAGCGCAGCGCGAGGGTGAGGGCCTGCCGGATGGTCTTGTAACGCTCGATGACGACGAGGTCGGTGCGCGGCACCATGACCTCCCGCACCAGCGTGTCGCCCAGCTCGAACACCGAGTGCACCATGCGGCGCTCCTCGGCCTCGATCAGGGACTCCTTCTCGGCGTAGTCCACCAGCGCCCGCAGCTCCGCCTCCGAGGCGAACGGGCCCCGGCGGAAGCCCTTGCCGGGGGTGAGCGCGTTGCCGATGAGGATGAGCAGCGACGGGATCGGGCCCATGATCCGGGCCAGCGGCAGCAGCACGTACGCCGCCGCGGTCGCCGTGTTCAGCGGGTGCTGGCGCCCGATGGTGCGCGGGGACACCCCGACGGCGACGTAGGAGAGCAGCACCATCACCGCGATGGCGACGACCAGCGCCTCGCCGGTGCCGTCGAACTGTCGCAGGCAGGCGTACGTGACCAGCGCGGCGGCCGCCATCTCGCAGGCGACGCGGACCAGCAGCGCCACGTTGAGGTAGCGCGTCGGGTCGGCGGCGACCTGGGCGAGCTTCTCGCCGCCCCGGCGCCCGGACCGGACCGCCTCCTCTGCACGGAAGCTGGAGACCCTCGCGAGCCCCGCCTCCGCGCACGCGGCCAGCCAGGCGACCACCACCAGGGCGACGGCGCCGGCGACGAGCGGGAGGCTCATGAGACCGTCGGGGCCGGGGACGGGCCGGTCAGGCCCCTCTCCGCACGCCAGCCGTCCACGATCGCGGCCTGCAGACCGAACATCTCGGCCTTCTCGTCCGGCTCCTCGTGGTCGTACCCGAGCAGGTGCAGCACCCCGTGGACGGTCAGGAGCTGGAGCTCCTCGTCCATGGAGTGCTGCGTCGGCGCCTCGGTGCCCTGCTTGGCGGCGACCTCCGGGCAGAGCACGATGTCGCCGAGCAGCCCCTGCGGCGGCTCGTCCTCGTCCTTGGACGGCGGGCGCAGCTCGTCCATCGGGAAGGACATCACGTCGGTGGGACCCGGCAGGTCCATCCACTGGATGTGCAGCTGCTCCATGGCGCCGGCGTCCACGACGATCACCGAGAGCTCGGAGAGCGGGTGGATGCGCATCCGCGCGAGCGCGTAGCGGGCGATGTCGAGGATCGCCTGCTCGTCGACCTCGGTTCCGGACTCGTTGTTGACGTCGATCGACATGGTCGTGCTGGTCTACTTCCCCTTGGCCTTGGCACCGTTTCTCGGTGTCCGGCCGCCGTTGTGGCCGCCGTTCTCGGTGCCGTTCCTGCTGTCGTACTGCTCGTAGGCGTCGACGATACGGCCCACCAGCTTGTGCCGGACGACGTCGTGCGACGTGAGCCGGGAGAAGTGGACGTCCTCGACGCCCTCCAGGATCTCCTGGACCTGCCGCAGACCCGACTTCGTGCCGCCCGGCAGGTCGACCTGGGTCACGTCACCCGTGATCACGATCTTCGAGTCGAAGCCGAGCCGGGTGAGGAACATCTTCATCTGCTCGGGGCTGGTGTTCTGGGCCTCGTCCAGGATGATGAAGGCGTCGTTCAGCGTGCGGCCGCGCATGTAGGCCAGCGGCGCGACCTCGATCGTGCCCGCCGCCATCAGCCGCGGGATCGAGTCGGGGTCGAGCATGTCGTGCAGCGCGTCGTACAGCGGGCGCAGATACGGGTCGATCTTCTCGTACAGCGTGCCCGGCAGGAAGCCCAGCCGCTCGCCGGCCTCGACCGCCGGGCGGGTCAGGATGATGCGGTTGACCTGCTTGGACTGCAGGGCCTGCACCGCCTTGGCCATCGCCAGGTAGGTCTTGCCGGTGCCCGCCGGGCCGATGCCGAAGACGATGGTGTGCTTGTCGATGGCGTCGACGTAGCGCTTCTGGTTCAGCGTCTTGGGGCGGATCGTGCGGCCGCGCGAGGACAGGATGTTCTGCGTGAGCACCTCGGCCGGGGTCTCCTGGCCGTCGCTCTCCCCGTTCTCGCTCGCCTTGAGCATGGCGATCGAGCGTTCCACTGCGTCCTCCGTCATCGGCTGCCCGGTGCGCAGCACCAGCATCATCTCGTCGAACACGCGCTGTACCAGGGCGACCTCGTGGGTGTCGCCGACGGCGCTGATCTCATTGCCCCGGACGTGGATGTCGGCCGCCGGGAAGGCCTTCTCGATCACGCGCAGGAGGGAGTCTCCGGAGCCCAGTACGGTCACCATGGGGTGCTGGGCGGGGACGCTGATCTGTGCTCTCGCCTGCCCCGGTGCGGGGGCGTGGCCTGAGGGTGTCTGAGTCATGGGCCGGCGCTCTAGGCCTGCTCGTCCTCCTCTGCGGCGTGCGCCGCGTGACGGGTGTGTCTGCTGACTCCAGCGTACGACTCCCCGCCGACAGCACCGAGGGGTTTATCCGACCGGTACCCGCCGCTGCCCGGAGATCAGATCCCGGAACCAGCCGTACGACGCCTTGGGCGTGCGCGCCAGCGTCGTGAAGTCCACGTGGACCAGTCCGAAGCGGCGGGCGTACCCCTCGGCCCACTCGAAATTGTCCAGGAGCGACCACACGAAGTAACCGCGCACGTCCACGCCCGCCTCGATGGCCCGGTGCAGGGCGCGCACGTGCCCGTCGAGGTAGGTGATCCGGTCCCGGTCGTCGAGACCCTCGTAGGAGCAGCCGTTCTCCGTGATCACGACCGGCGGGAGCCGGTCGCCGTAGCGGTCGCGGAAGCCGGTGAGCAGCTCCGTCAGCCCCTCCGGGACCACGGGCCAGCCGAAGTCCGTCAGCGGCCTGCCCTCGATCCCGCGCACCGAGAAGGGCAGTTCCGCCGGGAGCGTCACCCCGCCGAACTCGATCTCCGCGCCCTGCGGGGCACCCACCCGGGTCGGCGCGTAGTAGTTCATCCCGTACCAGTCCAGCGGCTCGGCGATGATCTCCAGGTCGGCGGCGACGGCTTCCGGCGAGCCGGGCATCAGCTCCCCGACGCCCTCCGGGTACCGCCCGGTGAGGACCGGGTCGGCGAACAGGCGGTTCAGCAGGAGGTCGTAGAAGTCCGCCGCCTCCCGGTCGGCCGGGTCGTCGGAGGCGGACCAGGCCGGCCCGTGCGAGTTGGCGATCCCGACGTCCGTGGCGCCGGACGCGCGCAGGGCCCGTACGGCCAGGCCGTGGGCGAGCAGCTGGTGGTGGGCGGCCGGCAGGGCGTCGAACAGCAGCTTGCGGCCGGGCGCGTGGACGCCCAGGGCGTGGCCGAGCAGGGTGTGCTCGGCGGGCTCGTTCAGGGTGATCCACTTGCCGACCCGGTCGCCGAGGCGCCCCGCGACGAGGGACACGTACTCGGCGAACCGGGCGGCCGTGTCCCGCTCCAGCCAGTCCAGGCCCGCCGGCAGGTCCCAGTGGAAGAGCGTCGGGACCGGGCGCACGCCCGCCGCGCACAGCTCGTCCACCAGGCGGTCGTAGAAGTCCAGGCCGCCGGGGGAGTCCACCCGGGGCCAGGAGACCGAGAAGCGGTACGCGTCCACGCCGAGGCCCGCGAGCAGGGCGACGTCCTCGCGGTAGCGGTGGTAGTGGTCGCAGGCCACCGCCGCCGTCGAGCCGTCCTTCACCCGGCCGGGCTCCGCCGTGAAGGCGTCCCACACGGACGGTCCCCGCAGCTCGGCCGCGCCCTCGATCTGGTGCGCGGACGTGGACACGCCCCACAGGAAGCCGTCCGGGAACCGCGGCATCGCGTCAGTGGCCATGCGCGGATCATCCGTACCCCGGGTAAGGGAAGTCAACGCCCGCGCGCACGTGCGGTGTTACGCCCCCTCCTTCAGCACCCGGGAGATCAGCGCGCGCTGCTCGTCCGTCAGCCGCGGATCGGCCGCGTACACCGTCCTCCCGTCCACGGTGAGCTGGTAGCTGAACCCGTCCGGCACCCCGACCGGCGGGGTGCTCCGGCCGCCGGCGACCGCCCGCTCGGCCAGGGCGTGCCACTCGTCCGCGTCGGGGCGTCCCGCGGTCTCGACCTCCGCGTGGCGTTCGATGCCCGCGAAGCCTCCTGTGCGCCTCACCTGAATCCGCATGGACCCGTGTCTAGTACGGAACTACAGCGTCCGCACCCCCACCTGCTCCCAGGCCTTGCGCACCGCCTCCAGCTCGTCCGCGTCGCCGTAGCGCTCCCGGGCGGCCTTCAGCGTCAGCGTCGCGAAGTCCGTGAACAGGGCGTCCTCGGCCAGCTCGCCGCCGGTCAGCACGTCGTACCAGATCTGCCCGGCCCGCTCCCAGGCATGTCCGCCGAGCGCGGTGGCGAGCAGGTAGAAGGCGTGGTTGGGAATGCCGGAGTTGATGTGCACGCCGCCGTTGTCGCGGCCGGTGCGCACGAAGCCGTCCATCGTCGCGGGCTGCGGGTCCTTGCCGAGCACGTCGTCGTCGTAGGCCGTGCCGGGTGCCTTCATGGAGCGCAGCGCCTCGCCCGTCACGCGCGGGGCGAGCAGCCCGGCGCCGATCAGCCAGTCGGCCTCGGCGGCGGTCTGGCCCTGCGCGTACTGCTTGACGAGGGAGCCGAAGACGTCGGACACCGACTCGTTGAGGGCGCCGGGCTGGCCGTAGTAGGTCAGGTTGGCGGTGTACTGGGTGACGCCGTGGGTCAGCTCGTGGCCGATCACGTCGAGGGCGACGGTGAAGTCGAGGAAGATCTCCCCGTCCCCGTCGCCGAAGACCATCTGCTCGCCGTTCCAGAACGCGTTGTTGTACTCGCGGTCGTAGTGCACGGTCGCGGTCAGGGGCAGGCCGGCGCCGTCGACGGAGCTGCGCCGGTACGCCTTGAGGAAGTGCTCGAAGGTGGCGCCCAGGCCCGCGTAGGCGCGGTTCACGGTGGCGTCCTGGCCGGGCTCCTCGCCCTCGCCGCGCACCTTGCGGCCGGGCAGGTCGGTGCCGTGCCGGGCGTCGTAGACCGTGCGGTGCGGCTGCTCGGCGTCGGCGCCGGCGGGCGGGGCCACGGCGGCGGCGCCGATGACCGTGGTCAGGCCGCGGCGGGTGCGTTCGGCGGCGTCGCGCTGGAGGGTGCGGCGGGCGGGCCCGGCCACCACCGGGTCCTCGTTCCGGGCGAGCCGGTCGAGGACGTGGGGCGGCACGATGGTGCAGAAGACGGGCTGGAAGCCCCCGTATGTCGTCATGTCCGGCACTTTCGCACTGTGTGATCGGGCTGTCACCCCTCGCAACCACGATTGGTGCAAAGCGGGGCCAAGGTGCCCCCGTGGCCCCGCCGGGAGTGGTATACGGCACTTTTTGTCCCGGTTCTCCCCTCGGTCCCGCATACTGATACGGACCCGCGTGACCCGCGTGACTCGGCTAAGGTGCTGGGCATCATGCGATTCGGGCTGCTTCTCCTTAGCTGCCGCGGCGAGGGCCTGTAGAGGCCGACTCCCTCCCCGCGGAGCTTGGTGGTGCCGTCGGCCGTCCTTCCGGACACGCGGACGTCGCGGACACCGCCAAGACCGCGGACATCACGAGGAGCCCACGCCATCATGGCCAACCGCCAGCAGCCCAGCCCCATGCCGACCGCCAAGTACCGAGGCTACGAACAGGTCGACATCGCCGACCGCACCTGGCCGGACCAGCGGATCACCACCGCCCCCCGCTGGCTCTCCACCGACCTGCGCGACGGCAACCAGGCCCTGATCGACCCCATGTCGCCGGTCCGCAAGCGCGCCATGTTCGACCTGCTGGTCAAGATGGGCTACAAGGAGATCGAGGTCGGCTTCCCGGCCTCCGGCCAGACCGACTTCGACTTCGTACGGTCCATCATCGAGGACCCGGACGCCATCCCGGACGACGTCACCATCTCCGTACTGACCCAGGCCCGCGAGGACCTGATCGAGCGCACGGTGGAGTCCCTGAAGGGTGCCAGGCGGGCCACCGTCCACCTGTACAACGCGACCGCCCCGGTCTTCCGCCGGGTCGTCTTCCGCGGCTCCCGCGACGACATCAAGCAGATCGCGGTCGACGGCACCCGCCTGGTCATGGAGTACGCCGAGAAACTGCTGGGCCCGGAGACGGAGTTCGGCTACCAGTACTCGCCGGAGATCTTCACCGACACCGAGCTGGACTTCGCGCTGGAGGTCTGCGAGGCGGTGATGGACACCTACCAGCCCGGTCCCGGCCGCGAGATCATCCTCAACCTGCCCGCCACGGTGGAGCGTTCCACGCCGTCCACGCACGCCGACCGCTTCGAGTGGATGGGCCGCAACCTGTCCCGCCGCGAGCACGTCTGCCTGTCCGTCCACCCGCACAACGACCGCGGCACGGCGGTGGCTGCGGCCGAACTGGCGCTGATGGCCGGCGCCGACCGCATCGAGGGCTGCCTGTTCGGGCAGGGCGAGCGCACCGGCAACGTCGACCTGGTCACCCTGGGCATGAACCTGTTCTCCCAGGGCGTCGACCCGCAGATCGACTTCTCCGACATCGACGAGATCCGTCGCACGTGGGAGTACTGCAACCAGATGGAGGTCCACCCGCGCCACCCGTACGTGGGCGACCTGGTCTACACGTCCTTCTCCGGCTCCCACCAGGACGCCATCAAGAAGGGCTTCGACGCCATGGAGGCCGACGCGAAGGCCAAGGGCGTCACCGTCGACGACATCGAGTGGGCGGTCCCCTACCTGCCGATCGACCCCAAGGACGTCGGCCGCTCCTACGAGGCGGTCATCCGGGTCAACTCGCAGTCGGGCAAGGGCGGCATCGCCTACGTCCTGAAGAACGACCACAGCCTGGACCTGCCGCGCCGGATGCAGATCGAGTTCTCCAAGCTCATCCAGGCCAAGACCGACGCCGAGGGCGGCGAGATCACGCCGACGGCGATCTGGGAGGTCTTCCAGGACGAGTACCTGCCCAACCCGGACAACCCCTGGGGCCGCATCCAGGTGGCCAACGGGCAGACCACGACCGACCGCGACGGCGTCGACACCCTCACCGTCGAGGCCACGGTCGACGGCACCGAGACCACCCTGGTCGGCACCGGCAACGGCCCGATCTCGGCGTTCTTCCACGCGCTGCAGGGCGTCGGCATCGACGTACGGCTGCTGGACTACCAGGAGCACACGATGAGCGAGGGCGCCTCCGCGCAGGCCGCCTCCTACATCGAGTGCGCCATCGGCGACAAGGTGCTGTGGGGCATCGGAATCGACGCGAACACCACGCGCGCCTCGCTGAAGGCCATCGTCTCCGCCGTCAACCGCGCGGCCCGCTGACCAGCCGAATCAGCGGTTTGAGGTCCCGTCCGCCGGAAACCGGTGGGCGGGACCCCGTCATATACCGGCCATATATCTGTGATGGTCACGGAAAGGTCTCGTCCTGGGTACTGACTCCACGTCGGTGATGTGGCTAACATCACGCCAGCGCGACGATGCTGTCGCGCCGTTACGGAGGTGCGACGTGCTGCCTGGACGGGAACGAACCAGCCGAGCTGTCCGGCTGCCACGCATCCTGGGCACCCGCACCGCGTGGACGCCCGTCGGCGACGGCGAGTTCTTCTGCCCCGGCTGCGGCGGCGACCGCAACTACACGCGGCTCACCGGCCGCCGCCGGTTCACCCTGCTCGGCGTGCCCGTGCTGCCCCGCGGCGAGTCCGCGCCCACCGTGGAGTGCGCGGCCTGCCGCCGCCACTACGGCACCGACGTCCTCGACCACCCGACCACCACCCGCTTCTCCGCGATGCTCCGCGACGCCGTCCACACCGTCGCCCTCGCGGTCCTCACCGCGGGCGGCACCTGCTCCCGCACCTCGCTGGAGACCGCGACCGTCGCGGTGCGCGCGGCCGGCTTCGAGGACTGCACCGAGGACCAGCTGAACGCGCTCGTCGAGGCGCTGGAGGCGGACACCGGGCGGGTCCGGGGCGAGCCGTGCGTGCCGGGCCTGGCGATAGAACTGCACGAGGCGCTCGACCCGCTGGCACCGCACCTCGCGGCCGTCGGCCGCGAGTCGATCCTGCTCCAGGGTGCCCGCATCGCCCTGGCCGACGGCCCCTACACCCCCGCCGAACGCGACGCGCTGGCCACCGTCGGCGCGGCCCTGACCATCTGCTCCGACGACGTGGCCCGCCTCCTGGAGTCGGCGGGCACGCCCTCCTAGAGCGGATCAAGGACCCCCGGGGAGGTCCAGCCGCATGATCTGGCGGTGCATGCCCGGGCCGAAGTAGTCCGGACGCAGGCCGCCGTCGGGTTCCTCGGGGCGGAAGCCCAGGGAGCGGTAGAGGAAGATGGCGGCGAGGTTGGCGGGTTCCACGGTGAGGCGGACCACCTGTATGCCGTCGCGGCGCAACCGGCTCAGGACCTCCCGCATCAGCTCCCGGCCCAGCCCGTGGCGGCGCCGGTCCTGGGTCACGCACAGCCCGAGTACCCAGCTGTCCGCGCCGAGCGTCCGGGTGGCGGCCAGCACGTAGCCGCGCAGCCGGCCCGTGCCGTCGTCGAGGACCAGGAAGTGCTCCTCGTACATGTCGAAGAGCTGGCGCAGCAGGAAGCCGGGATAGGCGAAGTCCTGGAAGACCTCCTCGTCCAGCCGCCGCAGCTCCGGCAGGTCCGACTCCCGTGCCGTGCGCAGGTCCAGTGACAGGTCGTCCGGTGGCAGGCCGGGGCGGGTGAGCCGGTCGTGGTGGTCGAGGGAACGTTCCAGCGGTTCGGCGGTCATGCAACCCCCTGGTCAGACTGCGTCAACTCGTGGACACCCGCCCCGCTCACGATCGAGTGACGGACTCATGTGGCGGCCGGTGTCGGCTTCTGGCTAGAGTGAGCGTCCAACTTCCCTCATGCAAGGGCGAGTTCGGGTGTGCGACCATGCGCCCGACGTGCGCCGGGCGGATGAGGATGGCGTATTCACCCACTGTTTCGTAGTGGCCGGGTCACTTACCGTGAACGGTAGTGGGGGTTTGTCCGAATTCGAATGGAACGTGGCAGGGTGACTATGGATCGCAACGCCGACGCGCCTTGGTCGAAGTTCGATCCAGAGGTGTACGTCGACAACAACTACCGGACGCCGCTCGAAGTCGACTTGCTGATCGTCCGGTTGATGCGCGACTACTTCACCCGCTGCTTCGAGGGAACCCCTCCGCGCTCGGTGCGCGGCATCGACGTCGGCGCAGGCGCGAACCTGTACCCCGCCCTGTCCATGCTGCCCTGGTGCGAGAAGCTGCTCCTGCTGGAGTACGCGCGTCCGAACGTCGAATACCTGGAGAAGCAGATCTCCCCGGCCGGTTACGACATCGCCTGGGACCCCTTCTGGGACGTGCTGCGCGAGGCCCCGGCCTACGCCGCCGTGGAGCCCAGGCCACGGGTCGGCGAGGTCGTCCGCGTGGAGCGGGGCAACCTGTTCGACCTGGAGGGCGGGGACCGGCGCTGGTCGCTGGGGACCATGTTCTTCGTCGCCGACTCCATGTCCGAGGCGCCCGAGGAGTTCCACCGGGGCGTGCGCTGCTTCATGAGCGCGCTCGGCGAGGGGGCGCCGTTCGCCGCCGCCTTCATGAAGGAGTCCGTCGGCTACCGCGTCGGCGCACACGACTACCCGGCCTACCGGGTGAACGAGGAAACGGTCGCACTGAGCCTGGAGCCGTTCACCGGGGAGCTGGAGATCCACGATCTGCACCACTCGGTGCGGCCGGGGCACGAGGGAATGCTCCTCGCCCTGGGACGGCGCAATTCGGCGATTGCCGCCCCGTAGGAACGGGGACATGCTCAACGGGGACCATCGCAACGGGGACATGCCGAACACAGGGCAACGAGGTCTGTACGAGGGGTGCGGGGATGCAGATCAAGCCACGCCAGCACCTGCTGGACATCTGGCAGGCCATGGCCCGTCATTCGTTCGACGACGGCAAGCTCGTCCGGGGGGACACCGACGGAATGAGCAGCGTCGCGGACGCCGAGCGCCTGCTCTGCCTGCTGTATCCGGCCACCGAGGTCCCCGCCTTCCGTCTCGACCAGCCGGACACCACCGAACGTGACGTCCTGCGCGCCCTCGAACGGGTCGGCAGCCGGCTGGAGATCCCGCCCAACCTGATCGCCGCGCTGACCCAGTTCATGCGCACCCACACCGGCACCGACGACAGCCCCACCTTCTCCGGCGGCCACTACTTCCGCCCCTCCGAGCCCGGCGGCACGGTCAGCCACGAACAGCGCCAGCTGGGCGTGGTCGACTCCTACTCCATGTCCGTCACGCTCTGCCTGGCCACCCTCGGCTTCCTCAAGGTCTACGAGGGCACCACCACCCGGCCCGAGGTCCTCAAGGCCATCGCCGAACTGCGGGAGGCCACCAACGCCCGGCTGACCTCCGCGATGGTCAGCCTGCTGCGGTCCTTCTCCGTGAACGTCTTCGACGCCGAGTCGGAGCAGGGCAAGCGCCTGATCCAGGTCATCGGCCAGGGCGGACAGTCCGACCGGATCGTCCTCCAGCAGTTCTCCCGCCGGTTACGCCCGCTGCGCGCCACCATCATCGAGAGCCTGTCGCGGGGCATCCAGGTCGACGAGGGCATCCGCGACGAGAGCCAGCTCTTCGAGTGCGGCTGGGCCTGGGGCATCGTCAAGGACGCCCCGAAGATCACCGACCTGACCGTGGACGTCCCCGGCCAGCCCGACGGCATCGCCGACCGGCTGCCCTACGTGTACTTCACCGTCGTCGCCCTCGACGGCATCCAGGACCTGTTCTCCGACCGCACCCTCACCCTCGGCCTGCTCGACGAGGACCAGCAGAAACTCGCCGAGATGCTCCGCCTGCGCTGGGAGCTGAGCCAGCAGTACTGGTCCGCGATCGCCCGCTTCGGCGGCGAGCGCTGGCCCCTGGAGGACCTGCCCTGGCAGACCACCGGCCTGCGCCTGGAGTCCGAGTACTTCTCCCTGACCGTCGCGGCCATCCTGGTCCACGACCTGGTCCGCCGGAAGGCGACCGACGACGACCTCACCCGCACCGTCGCCATCATGGAGCGCCTCGCCGACCGGGGCCGGGTCACCAGCCGCATGACCAAGAACGACCCGACCCTCCTGCTGCACACCCCCGGCGTCACCATGCCGCTCGCCGGGTCCGAGCGCGCCGGCGGCCAACTCCTGTGGCGGATGACCGACTTCTCCGCCCAGCTCCTCAAGCGGATCATCCAGCTCGCCGAACTCTCCAGGAACATCGGCGCCCAGGACCGACTGCTCCGCCTCGCCGAGCAGTCCTTCGAACACCTGTGGAAGCGGCGCATCGACGAGGACGAGGGCGCCGGCCTCTGGGACAACATCCGGGCCGTCTACCCCGAGGCCCAGGACGCCGGACTGCGCATGTCCTGGAGCATCACCGAGCGCGTCACCGAATGCCTCGTCGCCGCCCGCATCCTCTACGAGCAGGAGCCCATCCGCAGCCCCGAACTCGCCGAACTGGCCCGGGAACTGCTCAGCGAGGCCACCCACCTGTTCGGCAGGGAGCAACTGGAGGCGTCCACCGCGGCCGACGGGAGCAGAGCCAGGGCCATGCGGAGCATCGAGAGCCGCCTCGACCACGCCCGCAGCCTCGTCGACGAACGGCCCGCGACCGCCTTCGCCCTGGCCCTGCCCGTGCTCCAGGAACTCGACACCCTGGCCCAGGCCAGGGGCGCCGCCGCCCAGGAGGTGTGAGCGTGCTGGTCTTCGCCGCCTCCGACAAGGGAGGCACCGGACGCTCGGTGACCAGCGCCAACCTGGCCTACCAGCGGGCCCTCACCGGTGACCACGTGGCCTACGTCGACTTCGACTTCGGCTCGCCCACCGCCGCCGCCGTCTTCGACGTGCCCAGCGCCATGCGCGGCACCGAGGAGCACGGCCTGCACTCCTACCTGGAGGGCGAGACCGCCGAACCGGTCCGGATCGACGTCTGGCGGCAGACCGAGCACCCCCTGCTGCGCGCCCGCCCCAACCAGTCCGGCCGCCTGGTCCTCTTCCCCGGCGACGCCGGCGGCGGCGAGTTCGCCACCGGCGAGGAGGCCCTGGAGCGCTGCGTCGACCTGCTGCTCAAGCTCAACGGCGAGTTCGACGTCACCTTCGTCGACCTCAGCGCCGGCCGCAGCTACGCCGTCGACATGGTCCTCGACGCCACCGCCCACCCCCGGATGCGCAACATCCCCTTCCGCTGGCTGGTGTTCCACCGCTGGACCCGCCAGCACGTGATCGCGGCCTCCGGACTCGTCCACGGCGAGCACGGCATCATCGGCGGCGGCGTCGAGCGCGGCCACGACGAGGACGCCCTGCGCGCCGCGATCCGCTTCGTACGGGCCGCCGTGCCCGACCCGGAGTCGCCCCTGTGGTCCCACGGCTCCACCGCCCAGGCCACCTGGATGCAGGCGTGCGACGAGGCGCTGCGCCGGCTCGCCGCCGAACAGCGCATCGGCGACAGCGTCGTCCTCGGCATCGTGCCGCTGGAACCCATCCTCCAGTGGCAGGAGCAGCTGATCACTGAGGAAGACGTCCTCTCCACCCAGATAGCCAACAAGGAGACCCTGGAGGCGCTGGAGGAGATCGCCCGGCGCCTGACGGACGACACCCACTGGGGGCGGCTGTGACGGAGCCCGTGTTCCGCGAGACGGCCGCCGAGCCGCGCACCCAGTCCGTGCCGCTGGCCCACCTCTCCGTGGAGCTGGGCCACCTCTACATGGAGGACTTCGAGGCCGGTCCCGAACGGCTGCGCGCGCACTTCGCCGAAGTACGGCCCTGGGTGGAGGCGGCCCGCACCGCCGCCACCGCCCGGGCCGGCGGCAAGCGGGCCCGGATCAGCACCTGCTTCCTGATCGACGACTACTTCACCCGCTTCTCCACCCCCGCCGAGGTCGTCCCGATGCTCCTCGCCGAGGCCGAGCGGGCCGGACTGACCGTCGACTACCTGGCCCGCGAGTCCGGCTGCGCCGTCACCGGCAAGGTGCCCGTCGCCGAGGCGGTCGCCGCCCGCATCGTCGAGTCGCCGCCGCCCGGCAGCTACGGTCTGCGCCCGCCCGCCGCGCAGACCGGCTGGCTCGCCAACGGCGAACGCAGCCCCGTAGCCCGCGCCCCGCAGGCCATGAAGCGGGCCGTGGCCTGGCAGCCCCCGCACGAGACCGCCGCCCGCCGCCACTCCGTCTTCCTCGACGTCGAGCTGTGGAGCGACGACGCCGACGGGCAGCGCACCTGGTCCTGCCCCTTCCTCGCCGCCGTGTGGCAGCTCGCCCGCCTCGGACTCCTGCGCAACGAGGGCGAGGCCGTCCTCGCCCCCCAGCCGCACACCGCCACCGGCTTCCCCGACAAGTGGGACGAGCTGCCCACCCTGCTCAAGCTCAACGAACGCGCCGACCCCTTCGCCGCCTACCGCACGTGCTCCGTCCTGCCCACCCGCTTCCTCCCCGTCGAGCACGCCGTCCGCGTGATCCTCGACCAGATCGAGGTCGACCCGGGAGCGCTGGCACAGGTCGCCGACCGCTCCGGGAAGGAACGCATGGCCGTCCCCGACTCGGTCGCCGACCGCATCTCCTACGTGTACTACGCGGGGCCCTGACATGGCGCCGCGGCAGAGCACCCCGCCCGCCGTCCTCGCCTGCGGCGAGATCCGCACCTGCCTGCTGCCCGCCCGGCAGGCCCTCGACATCCGTTCCGCCGCCCAGCTCCTCGGCCTGCGCGCCGACGAACGCGTCCTGCTCTCCGAGCGTCCCGGCCTCTACGCGCGTTCCCCCGAGACCCTCACCGGCGTCGACTGCCCCCTGCCCAGCGCCAACGGGGCCCGCGTCCGCGCCGTCGGCACCGTCACCGCGCACGCCTCGCTCACCGAGGGCCGCGTCCTGCAGACCTCCGCGCACTGCCGCCTGCCCGGCACCGGACCCGACCAGCGGCGGCCCTGGGGCGAGTACCTGGTGCGGCCCGGAGTCGTCGAACCGCTCGGCAAGCTCCCCCACGAGGCGGTCGCGCAGGGCGTCCTGGGCGGCCCGCGCCACGGCGACCTGGACGTCGGACTCATCGCCGACGGCCTGCTCACCCGAGTGCTGCGCCACCCCCTGCTCGACCAGCGCCCGCCCTTCCGCTCCCGCCCCACCCGGCTGCGCTGGGCGGCCCTGCCCGCGGCACCCGGCGAAGGCCCCTCGCTGGAGCGGTTCACCCTCGCCGAGGACGAGCTGCGCACCGTACGCCTGCGGGTGCCCGAGGGCACCACCGGCGCCGAACTCGCCGCCCTCTGCGACGACCTCGCCCTGCACGACTGGCTGCTCACCACCGTCGTCCGGATGCTCGACGGCCTCCGCCTCGGCGCCGGAGCCGCCCAGGACGCCGGCGCCGTCGTACGGACGCTGCGCCCGGCCGTCGACCACCTGCTCCACCTGTGGATGCCCGGCGCCCGGGCCGGCCGTGAACTGGCCGCGCTGTGGGACCCCCTGGAGGAGCGGCCCGGCTTCACCCGGCAGTGGCAGGCCCTGGTGCAGCGCATCCGCGACCAGCTCACCCTGCACGCCATTCCCGCGGCGCACCGGGAGGTGGAACCGGCTCCCTGACCGAGCCTCGCCGGTCCGGCACGCGCACCACCGCAGGCCCGTCACCGCACGCACATCCCCGCACGATCCGACGCGTATCCCAACGGGGGGAGAGAGCGAGATGAGCACGGCACAGTCACCCCGGCCCGACGACACACCCCGCACGACCAACCCGATCGACCCGAGGGGGGAGTCCCCCTGGGCCCGCATGCTGCTGGTCGCCCTGGTCGTCGGCGGTCTCTTCTGGAGTGTCGCGGCCCTGCTGGACCCGGACGACGGCACCCTGCGGCAGTTCCTGGCCGCCGTGCTCTGCGCCGCCGCCGCGCTGGCCGTCCAGTACGTCCTCGGCCTGGCCCCGCGCCCGGCTCCGGACCGGCTGGAGGAGCACACCCGGCGGGTGGAGGACGCGCTGGCCGAGAACACCGCCGCCGTGCGCGACGGTCTCAGCCGGTACGACACCGAGCTGAAGTCGGGCCTGACCCGGCACACCGAGGACGTCAAGCAGCTGGTCGAGACCCATGTCACCCAGGCCGACCACCGGACCGCCGAGGCCGCGCGCACACTGGACCCGGTCCGTATCGACAGCGTGCCCGACCTGGCCAAGGGCTTCGCCGACGTCCTGCTGCCCAGCCCGTCCATCCTGCACACCTTCGTCCACATGGAGATGAACCGGGTGGTCGGTCACATGGCGGATCTCACCAACCTGAGCGCCGAGTGCCCCGGCGAGAACCACGACTGGATGCTCACCCTCACCAAGGCGGCCGAGCAGTCCATTCTCGCCACCAGCACCTCCGTCGACCGGGAGTTCTGGACCAGCGAGCCCGCCGGGCGCTACCTCGACGCCCAGCAGGCGGCCATCGACGAACAGGGCGTCGCGGTGCGCCGCCTGTTCCTGCTGGAGAGCGCCCGCGAACTCGACGACCGGCTGCTGCGCCTGTGCGAGGAGCAGGAGCTGCGCCGCATCGACGTCCGCGTGGCGGTCCTGCCGGAACTGCCCCCGCACCTCCAGCGCGGCACCACCAACGACTTCATCCTCTACGACGAGGAGGTGTCGTTCGAGATCGAGCAGGACCTGCGGGACGTCAACGTCCGCACCCGGCTCACCGCGCGCCAGGACTACGTACGGGACCGGCTCAAGCGCTTCAGGGAGCTCTGGGACGCGGGCATGGGCCTGCGCGAACTCGAGGTACGCGTCGACGACGAGGAGGACGGCAACTGGATGGTCGACCGGGCCTGAGGCGCCGCCGTACTCCCCGGGGAGTAACGACGGCCCCGCGTCTCCCCGGGCAGTAGCCGCGGGCTCGCCCTCACGCCCGACGCGTCGGCACCCCGCCGCCGGAAGTCTGGAGACCTACCCAGACACCCACCGGAGGGAGGCCCGTCAGATGGGGGCCACAACGACAGGCGCGGGGCGGCGGCGGGCGGTGCCCTGGCTGGTGCTCGGACTGTGGATCGCCGTGCTGGCGATCGCCTCGCCGTTCGCGGCGAAACTCGGGGACGTGCAGCGCGACCGGGCCGTCGACTACCTGCCGGCGAGCGCCGACTCGACGCAGGTCGCCAAGATCCAGGAGCGGCTGCCGGGCGGCGAGGCCACCGAGATGGTCCTCGTCTACCACCGCGAGGGCGGACTGACCGCCGCCGACCGGGCCACCGCCGCCGGGCAGGTCGCCGAGATCGCGGGCGCGCACGAACTCACCGGCCGCCCGGCGGGCATCCCGTCCGAGGACGGCACCACCCTCATGTACCCGGTGGCCTCCACCGAGCCCGGCACGGACGAGAAGGCCCGCGACGCGCTCGTCAACGACGTACGGGACATCGCCCGAGGGGGCGACGGACTCGGCGTCGAGGTCGGCGGCTCCGGAGCGCTCGCCACCGACGCCTCCGAGGTCTACAACTCCCTCGACGGCCCGCTGCTCTACACCACCGCCGCCGTGGTCGCCCTGCTCCTGATCCTCATCTACCGCAGCCCCTTCCTGTGGCTGGTGCCGCTCGCCGTCGCCGGACTCGCCGACTACCTCTCCATGGGCGTCGCCTACGGTCTCAACCAGACGTTCGGCACCGCCGTCTCCGGCCAGAGCAGCGGCATCATGACCATCCTCGTCTTCGGCGTCGGCACCGACTACGCACTGCTGCTGGTCTCCCGCTACCGCGAGGAACTGCGCCGTATCGAGCGGCCGTACGACGCGATGCTCGCCGCCCTGCGCGGCTGCGGCCCCGCCGTGCTCGCCTCCTCCGGCACCGTCGCCGCCGGACTGCTGTGCCTGCTCGCCGCCGACCTCAACTCCAGCCGCGGCATGGGTCCGCTCGGCACCGTCGGCGTGCTGTGCGCGCTGGCCGCCATGCTGACCCTGCTGCCCGCGCTGCTCGTCCTGCTCGGCCGCCGCGTCTTCTGGCCGCTGGTGCCCCGCTACGGCAGCACCCCCAAGCCCCGCCGCTCGCTGTTCTCGGCGATGGGCAACTCCGCCGAACGCCGGCCCCGCACCGTCCTGGTGGGCGGCGCGGTCCTGCTCGGTGCGCTGGCGCTGGGCGCCTTCGCCCTGCCCGGCAACCTCAAGCAGGAGGACTCCTTCACCACCCGCCCCGACGCGATCGCCGCGATGGAGACCCTCGCCGACGCCTACCCGGAGTCCGGCACCCAGCCGATCAGTGTCATCAGCCCCACCGGCCGTGCCGAGGCCGTGCTCACCGAGATCCGCGCCACCGAGGGCGTCGAGAGCGTCGAGGCGGGGCGCAGTGGCGGCGGCTGGACGGAGCTGACCGTACTGGCCTCCGCGCCGCCCCAGTCGGCCGCCGAGACCGCCACCATCGAGTCCCTGCGCGACAAGCTCGACGGCTCCTACGTCGGCGGCCCCAGCGCCGAGCAGATCGACCTGGAGGACACCAACTCCCGGGACACCGCCATCGTCGTACCGATCGTGCTGCTCTCGGTCCTGCTGATCCTCACGGTGCTGCTGCGCTCGCTGGTCGCGCCGCTGATCCTGGTCGCCGCCGTCGTCGCCGTGTGGGGCGCGGCCCTCGGCATCGGCGGACTCGTCTTCGGGCCCCTCTTCGGCTTCGAGGGCACCGACCCGGGCCTGGGCCTGCTCTCCTTCGTCTTCCTGGTCGCCCTCGGCGTCGACTACGGCATCTTCCTGATGCACCGGATGCGCGAGGAGTCCCTGAACGGCGCCGAACCCACCGAGGCCGCCCTGTCCGCGCTGCGCACCACCGGCGGCGTCATCGCCTCGGCCGGGCTGGTCCTCGCGGCCACCTTCGCCGTGCTCACCAGCATGCCGATGGTGCAGCTGGTCGAGCTGGGCTTCGTCATCGCGGTCGGCGTCCTGCTCGACACCTTCCTCGTCCGCACCTACCTGGTCACCAGCGCGAGCGTCGCCCTGCGGCGCCGGGTGTGGTGGCCGGGGCGGCTGTCGCGGGAGCCGCGGGAACCGGCGCCGACCGGGGAGCGCGAAGCCGTCGGAGTCTGAACCGCCGAACAACCGGAGTGCGCCCCTCCCCTCCCGGAGGGGCGCACCCGCCACGGAGGATGGACGCGTGCAGCCGATCACCACGACAGCGACGACCCGGGGACCGACCGCCGGGCCCCGGCGGGGCGAGCGGATCATCGCCGCGGTCAACCGCGACCCGCGCACCGCCCCGCACGGCACCCGCAACGACGCCGTGCTGGCGGGAGTCCTCCTCCTCGGCGCCGTCTGCCTGGCGCTCTTCACCGACGAGGGCCGTCGCCCGGACGCGCTCGGCTGGACGCTGCTGGTCGCCGTGCACGTGCCGATCGTGTGGCGGCGGCGCCGTCCGCTGCTGGTCCTCGCGGCGTTGATGGTCCTGGTCGTGCCCTACCACGCGATGGAGAACAACCACACCGCCGTAAGCCCCGCCTCCTACGTGGCGCTCTACACGCTGGCCGTCACCGGCCGCCCCCTGCGCACCGTCCTGACCGGCATCGCCGTCCTCACCGTGTCCGTGAGCATCATGCTCACCGTCAACACCCACCAGGCCCTCGAACTGATCCGCATCTCCGGCTGGGTCATCGCCATCCTCTTCTGCGGCATCGACGTCCGCTACTACCGCCAGTACGTCGCCTCCATCGTCGAGCGCGCCGAACGCGCCGAACGCACCCGCGAGGAGGAGGCCCGGCGCCGGGTCGCCGAGGAACGCCTGCGGGTCGCCCGGGACCTGCACGACCTGCTGGCGCACAGCATCACCCTCATCGGCGTGCAGACCTCGGTCGCCGCCCACGTCCTGACCGCCGACCCCGAGCGCCTGGACCGGGCGGCGGTCGCCAAGGCCCTCGACGAGATCGCCGAGACCTGCCGCTCCGCTCGCGCGGAACTGCGCACCACCCTCGAAGTGCTCAGGGCACAGGACGCCGCCGCCGTCCCCGACGCCCGCGGCCCGCTGCCCGGGCTGCGCGGCCTGCCCGACCTCGCTCAGAGCGCCCGGCTCGCCGGAGCACACGTGGACCTGTCGGTGACCGCCGACGACGTTCCGCCCGCGGTCGGGGCCGCCGTCTACCGCATCACGCAGGAGGCGCTGACCAACGTCGTACGCCACGCCGGGCCCAAGCCGTCGGTCCGCGTCGAGGTGCACGCCGAGCCGGGCGCCCTGCGCCTGTCCGTCACGGACGACGGCACCGGACCCGACCCGGCGGGCACCCCCGGCTTCGGCCTGGTCGGCATGCGGGAGCGGGCCCGCAGCGTGGGCGGCACACTCGACGCCGGACCGCGCGAGGACGCCGACGGCTTCGAGGTGACGGCCGTACTGCCGACCCCCGCCACCACCCGGACAACCCTGACCCCGGAGAGAACCGCATGACGATACGCGTGCTGCTGGCGGACGACCAGAACCTCGTCCGTGCGGCGTTCGCCCTGCTGGTGGCGTCGGCCCCCGACATGGAGGTCGTCGGCGAGGCCGGCACCGGCCGCCAGGCCGTGGAGCTGGCCCGCACCGAACGCGCCGACCTCGTCGTCATGGACGTACGCATGCCCGACCTGGACGGCATCGAGGCGACCCGGCTGATCGCCGCCGACGAGGACCTCGCCGGGGTCCGCGTGCTGGTCCTCACCACCTACGACACCGACGAGAACATCGTGGAGGCGCTGCGCGCGGGCGCCTCCGGATTCCTGGTCAAGGACACCAGGCCCGCCGAACTCCTGGACGCCATCCGCACGGTGACCGCGGGCGACGCCCTCCTCTCACCCGGCCCGACGGCCCGCCTGATCGAGCGCTTCCTGCGCAGCCCGTCGGCCCTCCAGGCGGCCGGATCGGGCCCGGACTGCCTGTCGGACCGGGAACGCCAGGTCCTCGCCCTGGTGGCCCGGGGCCTCAACAACACGGAGATCGCCGAGACCCTGGGCCTGAGCCCGCTCACCGCGAAGACCCACGTCAGCCGCATCATGGGCAAGCTAGGGGCGAGGGACCGGGCCCAACTGGTGATCGTGGCCTACGAGTCGGGCCTGGTCACGCCGGGCGCGGGTCAGCCGCAGTAGACGTCCGAGTCCGGCCGCTGCCCGGTCGCCAGGAACCGGGAGACCGTGGCGTCCCCGCATGCGTTGCCGTTGGCCAGGTAGGCGTCGTGCCCGGTGGAGTCCACGGTCACCATGACGGCGCGGCGACCGAGCGCCTCGCGCAGCTTCCGCGCCCCGGTGAGCGGGGTGGCGACGTCCCGCTCGTTCTGGACGAGCAGCACGTTGGACGGCCCGCGGTCGGTGATCCGCACGGGGGCCTCACGGGGCGGGTACGGCCACGCGGCGCACAGCATCGCGTTGCGCGGCATGCCCGCCGTGAGCGGGTACGCGGCCCGGCTCCCGGCGACGTCCTTCTCGTACGAGGCCGCCGAGCGGGGCCAGGCGACGTCGTTGCACAGCACACCCGCTCCGACGGCGGCGACGTTCTGCAGCACCGCCTCGGGCGGCGCCTGCGGGGCGGGCGGCACGGTGCCCCGCTGGGCGGCCAGCATCAGCTTGGCGAGCGTCGGGAACCTGCTGGGGGCATAGAAGCTGTCCAGCATGGTCTGCCGCAGCACATTGCCGTTCAGTTCCGCCGGATTGGCGCCGGGCCACGGGATCGGTTCCCGGTCCAGCCGGGCGGCCAGCCGCAGGAACAGCGGCCTGACGTCGGCGGCCCGTTGCGCCACCCGGTCGGGGTTGTCGGGCCGGGAGGCCCATGCGGCGAACTCCGGGAAGGTGTCCTCGACACCCTGTTCGTGGCCGGCCAGCCAGGCGCGTGCGACGCGGGTGGGATCGGGATCGTCGTTGCTGTCCAGCACGATCCGGTCGGTGCGGTGCGGGAACAGCTGCGCGTACACGGCCCCGACGTACGTCCCGTACGACACGCCCCACGCGGAGATCCTCCGCTCGCCCAGCGCGGCCCGGAGGCGGTCGATGTCGCGGGCCTCGTTGGCGGTGCTCAGGTGCTTGATCAGCTCACCGCCGTTGTGTGCGCAGGCGTCGGCCATGCGCCGGGCGGTGGCCATGTTCCCGTCCACCGAGCCGTCGGGGGCGGGCCAGGGGCGGAGCTTGGAGGTGGCGAGGTCGCCGTATTCCAGCCCGCAGCTGACCGAGGTGGACGGCGCGAGCCCGCGCGGCGCGAATCCGATGAGGTCGTGGCCGTCCCGCACGTCCTGGGGGAGCTTCTGCCCCTTCCCCGAGGGGTCGTTCAGACTCGACCCGCCGGGTCCGCCGGGGATGAGCAGCAGGGCCCCGCGCCGGGCGTCCGGCTTCTCGGCGGGGATGCGGGAGACGGCCATCTCGATGCGGGGGCCGTCGGGGTCGGCGTAGTCCATCGGCACGTCGAGGGTGGCGCACTCCTGCCGGGGGTCGAGGCCGGTGCCCTCGCATGCGGACCAGGTGAGGGCTTCGGGTGTGCTCCCGCCCGCCGCGTAGGCGGTCACCGGTGCGGTGACGCCGAGGAGGGCGGTGGACACGCCGACGATGGCGGCGTTGCGGATGCTTCTGCTTCGCTTGCGCTGCGTCATGCGAGGAGCCTCGCGCAAGCCGATGGCCCGTCACATCCGGGCAGCAGCCCGATATTTACGGGGGTTCTCCCCCTAAGGAGAAGGCGGTGCGGGGTCAGAAGTCGCTCACTTGGTCTCGGAGGTGAGCCAGGCCAGGGAGGCGAGGGTGCTGAGTCCCGGATCACTCAAGCGCCGGACGAGTTGTTCAGACACCCGGTGCGCAGGACTGAACAACAGTCCGCACGAACTCCGCCCAGGCCGCCGACCCCACGACGATCACGGGACCGCCGGCCACCTTGCTGTCCCGGACGGGTATGACCCCCGGGACACCGTGGGCGACCTCGACGCAGTCCTCGCCGCCGCTTCCGCCGCTGTAGCTGCTCTTGCGCCAGCAAGCGTTGGTCAGGTCGTACCCGCGCATTGTCTGTAGCCCTCCGCCGCCGCCTCGATCATGTCCAGGGACGCCTCCAGGGGCAGAGCCGTGACCCTGAGAAGATCGTAATCCGCCTGTACCCGCTTCACTACTGCCGGATCGTCCAGCAGACTGCCCGACAGCACGCCCTCTGTATAGACGGTCGGCGGGGCGTCGTCGAACCCCATGAGCTTCATTGCCTTGCCCATCTGGGGATGGGCTCCGGCGGAGAACGGGAGTACCTGGACCAGGATCTTGCGGTCACGCACCAGATCCGCGACATGCTCCAGTTGCTGGGCCATCACAGCGGGAGAGCCGACCGGGACGCGCAGTACGGCTTCGTGCAGCAGAGCCCAATAGACGGGGCGCGTGACGTCCTTGAGCAGCCGGGTGCGGTCCATGCGGAGACCGACCATCTCCTCGATCCACTCGTCCGCCGACAGCGGGTTGCTGGCCAGGTAGAGCGCGCGGGCGTACCCAGGCGTCTGCAACAGTCCTGGAACCACTGAGGGCGCCCACTCGCAGATACTCGTCGCCAGCCGTTCCAGTTCCGCCGCGTGCGCGAAGTACTCCGTATACGGCTGGTCCTTGATGAGCTTCTTCCACAGTCGCTCGAAAATACCGTCGGTTTGCAGCGCCTCGTCGATCCGCTGGGCCACATCCAACTGCGGTTTCCGAATTGCCTGTTCGAACTGGTCGATGTAGCCGCCCGAGACGAATACCCTTGCTCCCAGCTCGACTTGGGTGATTCCGGCGTCCTCCCGCCGTCGTTTCAGTTCCGTTCCGAAGAACTCCCACGCGGCCTGCCGTGAACCATTGGCCATAACCAACCCCCCTGCGCTGACCTGTACTTGTAGTGCATGTACTCCTGCCGAGTGTAGGCACCTCGCGGCATTCTGGGGGCACGAAGAGTGAAACCGTAAAGCGAAGGGAAAGCGATGGAGGCACGGCACTCGGCGCTCTGCGTCGAAGGAGCGGAGGACACGGTGGAAGAATTGCGCGCGGTGCTCGCGGAGGCAGGAATTGTTCTGCCCTCACTCGGGCTCGACCCGGTGAGTCTCGCGCGGGAGGCACCCTGTCCACTCGTCGAATTGGGCCGGTGTTCCGTGGAGACCGCGCGGCGCCTCGCGGCGGCGCTGCGATGACGACGACGCTGCCCGTCGGGGTCCACGCCGTGGACACCCGTAGTGGCCGGGTCGGGATCGTCATGGGGCACGAGGGGCCGTACGTGCAGTTGCGGCCGTACGGCGGTGGGCGGGAGTGGGACGCCGAGCCGGGTGACGTACGCCACGCCACCCCGTCCGAGCGGCTCAGCGCGGCGACGGCGTACACCAACGCGCGAAGCCGTGGCGAGGTGCCTTGAAGGATGCGCGAGAATGGGCCGCATGAGTCTGTTCCGCGACGACGGCATCGTGCTGCGCACCCAGAAGCTGGGTGAGGCGGACCGGATCATCACGTTGCTCACGCGCGGTCACGGGCGCGTACGCGCCGTGGCGCGCGGGGTGCGGCGCACGAAGTCGAAGTTCGGCGCCCGGCTGGAGCCGTTCTCGCACGTGGACGTGCAGTTCTTCTCGAAGAACAGCGAGCTGGTCGGGCGCGGGCTGCCGCTGTGCACGCAGAGCGAGACGATCGCGCCCTACGGTGGCGGGATCGTCACCGACTACGCGCGGTACACCGCGGGGACCGCCATGCTGGAGACGGCCGAGCGGTTCACCGACCACGAGGGCGAGCCGGCGGTGCAGCAGTACCTGCTGCTGGTCGGCGCGCTCAGGACCCTCGCCCGGGGCGAGCACGCGCCCAACCTGGTGCTCGACGCGTTCCTGCTGCGCTCGCTGGCCGTGAACGGGTACGCCCCGACCTTCGGGGACTGCGCGAAGTGCGGCCTGCCCGGTCCGAACCGGTTCTTCTCGGTCGGCTCCGGCGGCTCCGTCTGCGTGGACTGCCGGGTGCCCGGCAGCGTCGTACCCTCGCCGCAGGCCCTGGAACTGCTCGGAGCGCTGCTTGCGGGAGACTGGGGCACGGCGGACGCGGCCGAGCCGCGGTACGTGAGGGAGGGGAGCGGACTGGTCTCCGCCTATCTGCACTGGCACCTGGAGCGGGGACTGCGCTCCCTGCGGTACGTCGAGAAGTAGGAGAGAACCGATATGGCCGTACGCGGGATTCTGGGGCGGCAGCGCCGGGAGTACAGGACGCCGGAGCCGCACCCGTCCGGCGCGCGGCCGCCGAAGCTCGGTGAGCTGGTCCCGGAGCACGTGGCGATCGTCATGGACGGCAACGGACGCTGGGCCAAGGAGCGCGGGCTGCCGCGCACCGAGGGGCACAAGGTCGGTGCCGAGCAGGTCATGGACGTGCTCCAGGGCGCGATCGAGATGGGCGTGGGGAACATCTCCCTGTACGCCTTCTCCACCGAGAACTGGAAGCGCTCGCCGGAGGAGGTGCGCTTCCTGATGAACTTCAACCGCGACTTCATCCGCAAGTCCCGCGACACCCTCGACGAGCTGGGGGTGCGGGTGCGCTGGGCGGGGCGGATGCCCAAACTGTGGAAGTCGGTGGCCAAGGAGCTCCAGGTCGCGCAGGAGCAGACCAAGGAGAACGACCGGCTCACGCTGTACTTCTGCATGAACTACGGCGGCCGGGCCGAGATCGCCGACGCGGCGCAGGCCCTCGCCGAGGACGTACGGGCCGGGAGGCTCGACCCGTCGAAGGTGAACGAGAAGACGCTCGCGAAGTACCTGTACTACCCGGACATGCCGGACGTGGACCTGTTCCTGCGGCCGAGCGGGGAGCAGCGGACGTCGAACTACCTGATCTGGCAGAGCGCGTACGCGGAGATGGTCTTCCAGGACGTGCTGTGGCCGGACTTCGACCGACGCGACCTGTGGCGGGCCTGCCTGGAGTTCGCCTCCCGCGACCGCCGCTTCGGCGGCGCCATCCCCAACGAGGAGCTCCTCGCCATGGAGGGCCGCAGTACCCAGTGAGCCCCGGGCGGCAAAATCAGCCCGTCCGGCGCTTGAGGACGAGGCCGTTCAGGCCGATACAGGGGCCCGGGGCGCAGCCCCGGCCCCGCCCCGCTCAACCGCCGGAGGCCCCCGCGCAGTCGGCGCAGGTGCCGAAGATCTCCACCGTGTGCGCCACGTTGACGTAGCCGTGCTCCGCGGCGATGGCCTCGGCCCACTTCTCCACCGCGGGGCCCTCCACCTCGACGGCCTTGCCGCAGGCGCGGCAGACCAGGTGGTGGTGATGGTCGCCGGTGGAGCAGCGGCGATAGACCGACTCGCCCTCGGCGGTGCGCAGGACGTCGACCTCGCCGGCGTCGGCGAGGGACTGCAGGGTGCGGTAGACCGTGGTGAGCCCGACCGCGTCGCCCTTGTGCTTGAGCATGTCGTGGAGCTCCTGCGCGCTGCGGAACTCCTCGACCTCCTGAAGGGCGGCCGACACGGCAGCCCGCTGCCGGGTGGCGCGGCCCTTCACGGGCGGTCCAGCGGTGGTCACTGGTTCCTCCTCACGTCTTCGCGGCTTGCCGGGCCATTGTGCCAGCCCGGTTCGCCCGCGGTCAGACGCCGACCTCGTCGGCGGCCCCCCTGGTGGCCGGAATCTTGCACTCCGCCGGATCCGCGGCGGGCTCGGTGGCGGCGAGCGCCCGCGCGCGTCGCCTGGCCAGCGGGGCGGCCAGCACGCTCAGCACGATGAACGCGCCGATGGTGAGCAGCACGATCGTCGCGCCGGGCGGTACGTCCTGGTAGTACGAGGTCACCGTGCCGCCGAGCGTCACGGTCACGCCGAGCGCGACGGCGATCGCGAAGGTGGCGGCGAAGCTGCGGGTGAGCTGCTGCGCGGCGGCCACCGGGACCACCATCAGCGCCGACACGAGCAGCAGCCCGACGACGCGCATCGCGACGGTCACGGTGACCGCCGCCGTGACGGCCGTCAGCAGGTTCAGCGCGCGCACCGGCAGCCCGGTGACCCGGGCGAACTCCTCGTCCTGGCTGACGGCGAACAGCTGGCGGCGCAGGCCGACGGTGACGAGGACCACGAGGGCGGCCAGCACGCAGATCGCGGTGACGTCGGACTCGGAGACCGTCGACAGGGAGCCGAAGAGGTACGAGGTGAGGTTGGCGTTGGAGCCGCCCGGCGCGAGGTTGATGAACATCACGCCGCCCGCCATGCCGCCGTAGAAGAGCATGGCGAGGGCGATGTCGCCGCGGGTCTTGCCGTACCAGCGGATCAGCTCCATGAGGACCGCGCCGAGGACGGAGACCAGGGTCGCCATCCAGACGGGGGACCAGGAGAGCAGGAAGCCGAGGCCGACGCCGGTCATCGCCACGTGGCCGATGCCGTCGCCCATGAGGGCCTGGCGGCGCTGGACCAGATAGATGCCGATGGCCGGGGCGGTGATGCCGACCAGGACGGCGGCGAGCAGCGCCCGCTGCATGAAGGCGTAGTTCAGGATTTCCATGGGTGCCTTCTCAGCTCAGCAGTCCGGTGCGGACCGGCTCGGCGCCGGACGGTGCGTGCGGGTGGACGTGGTCGTGGCCGGGCAGCGCGTGCTGGCCGACCGCCTCGGGCGGCGGGCCGTCGTGCAGCACGCAGCCGTCGCGGAGCACCACGGCCCGGTCGATCAGCGGCTCCAGCGGGCCCAGCTCGTGCAGGACGAGCAGGACGGTGGCGCCGGCCGCGACCTGTTTGCGCAGGGTCGCCGCCAGCACCTCCTGGCTGGCCAGGTCGACGCCGGCCATCGGCTCGTCCATGATCAGCAGTTCGGGTTCGGCGGCGAGCGCGCGGGCGATCAGCACGCGCTGGTGCTGGCCGCCGGAGAGGGCGTTCACCGAGTCCTTGGCGCGGTCCGCCATGCCGACCAGGTCGAGGGCGCGGCGTACGGCCTCGTGGTCCGCCTTGCGCAGGACGCCGAAGCGGGCCCGGGAGAGCCGGCCCGAGGCGACCACCTCGGTCACGGTGGCGGGGACGCCGCCCGCGGCCGTGGTGCGCTGCGGGACGTAGCCCAGGCGCGCCCAGTCGCGGAAGCGGCGCCTGGGGGTGCCGAACAGTTCGATCTCCCCGGCGGTGACCGGCACCTGGCCGATGATCGTGCGCACGGCCGTGGACTTGCCCGAGCCGTTGGCGCCGAGCAGCGCGACCACCTGGCCGCGCCGCACGGTGAGGTCGATGCCGCGCAGGACGGGGCGTGAGCCCAGCTCGGCGCGGACGCCGCGCAGGGATATGACGGACTCGTCGCTCACGATGTCCTCCGTAACGATCGAACTGCGGGTGGTACTGCTTACTTGGCGCCGAGGGCGGTTTCGAGCGCCTTGAGGTTGGACTCCATGACCCCGACGTAGTCCTCGCCCTTGGACTTGTCGGTGATGCCCTCCAGCGGATCGAGGACGTCCGTCTTCAGGCCCGCGTCCTTGGCGAGGGTCTTCGCGGTCTTGTCGGACACCAGTGTCTCGTAGAAGACGGTGGTGACACCGTCGGCCCTGGCCTCCTGCTGGAGCTCCTTGATCCGGGCGGGGCTGGGCTCGCTCTCCGGGTCCAGGCCGTTGATGGCCTCCTGGGTGAGTCCGTAGCGCTCGGCGAGGTAGCCGAAGGCCGCGTGGTTGGTGAAGAAGACCTTGGTGTCGGTCTTCGCCAGGCCGTTCTTGAACGCCGTGTCCAGGCCGCCCAGCTTCTTCGCCAGCGCCTCGGCGTTCTCGCGGTAGTCGGCGGCGTGGTCCGGGTCGGCCTTCTCGAAGGCCTGGGCGACGCCCTCGGCGATCTCGGCGTACTTCACCGGGTCCAGCCACACGTGCGGGTCGAGCGCGTGCTCACCGCCCTCGGAGTGCTCCTCCTCGGCGTGCTCGTCCGTGTGCTCCTCGCCGCCGTGGTCGTGCTCCACGTTCCCGTGGTCTTCCAGCTTCGTCAGCGTGGCCGCGTCGATCTTGGTCTTCACGTCGGACTGGGCGATGGCCTCGTCCACGGCGGGCTGGAGGGACTTCAGGTAGAGCACCGCGTCCGCCTCGCCCATCTGGGCGGTCTGCTTGGCGCTCAGCTCCAGGTCGTGCGGCTCCTGGCCGGGCTCGGTGAGCGTGGTGACGTTCACGTGGTCCCCGCCGATCTGCTCGGCGAGGTACTCCATGGGGTAGAACGACGCGACGACGTCGAACTTGTCGGTATTGCCCGCCGCCGAGCTGTCGCCGGCGCAGGCGGAGAGGGTGCCGAGGCCGAGCGCGGTGGCCGCGGTGACTGCTATGCCGGATATGCGGCGTCGTCGTACGTTCATGACACTCATTTTCAACAAATATGGAAACGGTTGTCAACAAGCACCCGATTCCGCAGATGGGAAGCCCCGATTTGGCCGTGGGGCGGCCCACGCCGGTAACCTGAAGCATTCTCTGGAAGCATCTCGCTTCGTCGCCCGTCGTCGTAATGAAGAGAGCACCGTGGCCGCCGACAAGATCGACACCATCGTCAGCCTGAGCAAGCGCCGTGGCTTCGTATTCCCCTGCAGTGAGATCTACGGCGGTCAGCGCGCCGCCTGGGACTACGGTCCGCTGGGTGTCGAGCTCAAGGAGAACCTCAAGCGCCAGTGGTGGCGCTACATGGTCACCTCGCGCGAGGACGTCGTCGGTCTCGACTCCTCCGTGATCCTGGCCCCCGAGGTCTGGGTGGCCTCCGGTCACGTCGCGACCTTCACGGACCCGCTGACCGAGTGCACCTCCTGCCACAAGCGGTTCCGCGCGGACCACCTGGAGGAGGCGTACGAGGAGAAGAAGGGCCACGCCCCGGAGAACGGTCTGGCCGACCTCAACTGCCCCAACTGCGGCAACAAGGGCACCTTCACCGAGCCCAAGCAGTTCTCCGGCCTGCTCTCCACCCACCTCGGCCCGACCCAGGACAGCGGCTCGGTCGCCTACCTGCGGCCCGAGACCGCCCAGGGCATCTTCACCAACTTCGCCCAGGTGCAGACCACTTCGCGCCGCAAGCCGCCGTTCGGCATCGCCCAGATGGGCAAGTCCTTCCGCAACGAGATCACGCCCGGCAACTTCATCTTCCGCACCCGCGAGTTCGAGCAGATGGAGATGGAGTTCTTCGTCAAGCCGGGCGAGGACGAGAAGTGGCAGGAGTACTGGATGGAGCAGCGCTGGAACTGGTACACGGGCCTCGGTCTCCGCGAGGAGAACATGCGCTGGTACGAGCACCCGGCCGAGAAGCTCTCCCACTACTCCAAGCGCACCGCCGACATCGAGTACCGCTTCTCCTTCGGCGGCAGCGAGTGGGGTGAGCTGGAGGGTGTCGCCAACCGGACCGACTACGACCTCTCCTCGCACGCCAAGGCCTCCGGCCAGGACCTCTCCTACTACGACCAGGAGGCCCAGGAGCGCTGGACGCCGTACGTCATCGAGCCGGCGGCCGGTGTCGGCCGGGCCATGCTCGCCTTCCTGCTCGACGCGTACATCGAGGACGAGGCGCCGAACGCCAAGGGCAAGCTGGAGAAGCGCACCGTGCTCCGCCTCGACCCGCGGCTGTCCCCGGTGAAGGTCGCCGTGCTGCCGCTGTCGCGCAACCCGGAGCTGTCGCCGAAGGCGAAGGGGCTGGCGCAGGCGCTGCGGCAGCACTGGAACATCGAGTTCGACGACGCGGGTGCGATCGGGCGGCGGTACCGGCGTCAGGACGAGATCGGGACGCCGTTCTGCGTGACGGTCGACTTCGACACGCTGGACGACAACGCGGTGACCGTGCGGGAGCGGGACACGATGAAGCAGGAGCGTGTGTCGCTGGACCAGATCGAGGGGTACCTCGCTTCTCGGCTCGTCGGCTGCTGAACGTCCGTTTGCGTTGAGGTACCAGAGGGCTCCGCCCCCTGGACCCCCGGCCTGAGCCCACCCACCACCCGACTCGGTCGGGAGGGGGGTGGGCGTTTCGGCGTTTCGGGGGCCTGGATTACACGTTCAGCCCGGCTCAGCGGCCCTGGAGGGCCTTCACGTTGTCGCCGAAGGTCCAGTTCTTCGAGCCGTCCCAGTTGAGGGACCAGGTCATCAGGCCCTTGAGGGAGCCGTTGTAGTGGTTCCAGGCCTGGGAGACCAGGGACGGTGACATGTGACCGCCGCCCGCGCCGGGCTGGGCGGGCAGGCCCGGGACCTGCTTGTCGTAGGGCACCCGGATCGTCGTGCCCTGGATGACCAGGCCCTTGTTCAGGCAGTCGGTCTGGGCGGTGAAGCCTTGCACGGTGCCGGCCGAGTAGGAGTCGCCGGAACAGCCGTACATGCTGCCGTTGTAGTACTGCATGTTCAGCCACCACAGGCGGCCGTTGTCCGCGTACTTCTTGATGACCGGCAGGTACGCGCCCCAGATCGAGCCGTAGACGACGCTGCCGCCGGTCACGTACGCCGTCTCCGGGGCCATCGTGAGGCCGAAGTTGGCGGGCATGCGGGCCAGGACGCCGTCGATGATGCGGATCAGGTTGGACTGGGAGGCGGAGAGCTGGTTGATGTTGCCGCTGCCGGTCAGGCCGGTCTCGATGTCGATGTCGATGCCGTCGAAGTTGTACTTCTTCAGGATCGGGACGATCGTGTCGACGAAACGGTCCGCGACCGCGGCCGAGTTGAGGTCGATGCCGGCCGTCGCGCCGCCGATGGAGAGCAGGAGCGTCTGCCCGGACGCCTTGGCCGCGCACATCTCGGCGGGCGTCGCGACCTTCACGCCCGCGTCCATGCCGTCCTCCCACAGCGCCGTCCCGTCGGAGAGGATCACCGGGAAGGCCGCGTTGAGGACGTTGTAGCCGTGGGCGGCGATCTGGGGGTTGGTGATCGGGGTCCAGCCGAAGGGCGGGTGGACGCCGTTGGCGGCTCCGTCCCAGTTCTCCCAGTAGCCCTGGAGGACCTTGCCTGCGGGCTTCGACTTCACGGCGCAGGTGTCGGCGGAAGCGCCGGTGGGTGCGGCGGACGCGGTGGCCACGCCCAGGGGGACGAGGACGGTGGCCGCCAGTGCGGCGGCCAGTAGGCGGAACGTGCGGCGGATCATGCCGGGCCTCCCGGTGGGGGTCGGTGAGGGAGAGTCGTTTGTGTCGTAGGCATGACAGTGCTGTGGTCCAGACCTTTCGTCAAGAGGTCTGGACCAAGAAGGGGGCGGTTCGGTCGGCCGTCAGTCGATCGTCCGGGGCAGGCGCAGGCTCAGCAGGCCGGTCAGCGCCACCCCCGCCAGCTGGACCAGCAGCGTCGTCACCAGGGCGTCCCGCATGCCCATCCCCGGGACCAGCGACAGGAACAGCGTGCCCAGGGTGGCCACGCCCAGGGCCAGGGACGCCTGCTGGGTGGTGACCATGACGCCACCGCCCACACCGGCCCGTACGGCGGGCACCTCCGACAGGACCACCCGCAGGATGACCGGGAGCTGGAGCGCCTGGCCCGCCCCCGCGACCGCCGCGCCCGGCAGGAGTTCGACCAGGCCCAGGTCGGGCCAGGAGCGCCACGCGGCCAGCGTCATCAGGGCCAGGCCCACCCCCTGGAGGGCGGCGCCGGTGGGCACGACGCGGGTGCCGTAGCGGGCGACCAGCCGGGGACCGGCGAGCGAGAAGAGGAAGTACACCGCCGCGAGGGGGGCGAGGGTCAGGCCCGCGGCCACCGGTCCCAGGCCCGCGCCCTGCTGCAAGGCCACCGCGATGACGAACATGAAGCCGCTGAAGCAGATCGAGAACGGCACGATGAGCATGAGGCCGCGGCGCAGCGACACGATCGCGAACAGGCTCGGCGGCACCAGGGGCGTACGGCCCGCGCGGTCGGCCCGGCGCTCCACAGCGAAGAAAGCCGCCACCGCGAACGGGAACGCCGCCAGCGACAGCCACGTCCACAGCGGCCAGCCCGCCGCCCGGCCCTCGGTGAGCGGGACCAGCAGGGTCAGGATCGAGGCGGCCAGCAGGAAGGTGCCGGGGACGTCCACCGGCTCGGGGTGCGCGGAGCGGGTCTCCGGGACCGCGCGGGCGGCGAGGAAGAGACCCACGAGGACGACCGGGACGTTCACCAGGAAGACGGAACGCCAGCCGGTGCCCGCGATGTCCGCCGCCACCAGGACGCCGCCCAGGATCTGCCCGGCCACCATCGACAGGCCGGCCGTCGCCCCGTACAGGCCCATGGCCTTCGCGCGCCGGGGACCGGAAGTGGTCGCCTGGATGGTCGCCAGCACCTGCGGCAGCATCGCGGCGGCCGAGGCCCCCTGCGCCACCCGGGCCGCCACCAGCGACCAGGCGTCCGGCGCGAGGCCGCAGGCCAGCGAGGTCAGCCCGAAGGCCGCCATGCCGCCCAGGAACAGGCGGCGTCGGCCGAAGAGGTCGCCGAGCCGGCCGCCGAGGACCAGCAGGACGGCGTACGCCACCCCGTATCCGGCGACGACGAGTTCCAGGACCGCCTCGCT
Source organism: Streptomyces sp. NPDC042336 (assembly GCF_055581985.1). NCBI lineage: Bacteria > Bacillati > Actinomycetota > Actinomycetes > Kitasatosporales > Streptomycetaceae > Streptomyces > Streptomyces sp. NPDC042336. The sequence goes on from NZ_JBVJEA010000001.1 coordinate 643,393, forward strand.
CGCGGACAGGTCCGCGCCGATGGTGGGCAGGGCGACGTTGACGATGAAGAAGTCGACGAGCGGGAGTGCCGCGGCCAGCAGCACCGTGAAGAGTCCGAGACCGCCGAGCGCGGTCGGCGCTTGCGGGGTGGCCGTACGGACGGGACGTGAAGTGATGGTTTCGGTCACGCCGTCGAGCCTGCGACCGTTTCCAGGGTGGTACCAGAGTCTCCTTATCCTGGTAGCAGGAGTACCTGGCAACAGGGTCCGGGACGCGGCACCCTGGAGGCATGACGACGATGACGGGTCAGGAGACGGCGGCGCAGTCCCCGCCCCGGGACACCGGCTCGGAGATCCGGCGGCACGAACTCGCCGCCTTCCTGCGCAGCCGCCGCGAGCGCATCGCCCCCGAGCAGGTCGGGCTGCCCCGCGGCCGCCGACGCCGGACCCCGGGGCTGCGGCGCGAGGAGGTCGCCCAGCTCTCGGCCGTCGGCGTCACCTGGTACACCTGGCTGGAGCAGGCCCGGGACATCCAGGTCTCCGTGCAGGTCCTCGACGCCCTCGCCCGCGCCCTGCTGCTCGACCCCACCGAGCGCGCCCACCTCTTCCAGCTGGCCGGGGCCGTCGACCCGACGCCCGCGAGGGTGTGCCCGGCCATCACACCGGCGGTGCGCGCCCTGCTGGAGCAGTTCGAGCCGTACCCCGCCTGTGTGCAGAACAGCCGGTACGACATCCTCGCGTACAACCGGACCTACGGGCTGCTGCTGTGCGACCTGGAGGCGGTGCCGCCCGAGGACCGCAACTGCATGATCCTCTGCTTCACCAACCAGGAGTGGCGGTCCTCGATCCCCCACCTGGAGGAGACCCAGCGGCTGATGGCGGCGCGGTTCCGCGCCACGATGGCCGGTCATCTCGCCGAGCCCGCCTGGAAGATGCTGCTCAAGCGGCTGCGCACCCAGTCGCCGGACTTCCGCGAGGCCTGGGAGCGGTACGAGGTCGACGCGCAGCGCGGCAAGCGCAAGGAGTTCCTCAACCGGCACGTCGGCCGGATCCGCGTCGACCACGCCGACCTGTGGCTCGGACCGGAACCGGGGCCCCGGATGGTGACGTACGCACCGGCCGACGAGGTCTCCCGGGAGCGGCTGGAGAAGCTGCACGCGATCGCTCTGGAGCGCGGGCCGACATCGTCCGGGTGAGTGCCCGAAGTGCGGGAACCCGCAGATGTGCGGAAGGTGATGTTCCCAGGGTTTCCACGGCCCGGGGGCCGGGGTTCCCACAGCACGGACAGGGCGAGGACGAAGAGTCATGGCTGAGCAGAAGTCGGCGCGGACGCTTCCGCGGCCGTTGCACGCGGCCGTTTCGGCGGTGCGGAAGGTGCCGGGTGCCGGGACGGTGGGCAGGGCCGCCGAGGGCACGCTGGACAGGATCGGGGCGGTGTCGCCGCGCGGGCGGCGCGTGCTCGTCTACACGGGCGCCGGGGTGCTGGGCGTCGCCGGACTGGTGGAGTGGCCGGTGGCGGTCACCGGAGCCGCGGTGGCCTGGCTGACGCAGCCGCGCGGGCAGAACCGGAACGGGACCGCGGGCAAGGGCGGCGACGCCGGGGAGACCCGGGGCACCGCGGACACGAAGAGCGCCCGGACGCAGGCCCGGAAGACCACCGCCCGGGCGGATACGGCGAAGACGGCTGCGAAGAAGACGGGTACGACGGCCACGGGTACGGCCGAGACGGGTGGGACGAAGGCGGCAGCGGCGAAGACCACCGCGGGCAGGACGGCGAAGACGGCCGCGGCGAAGCGGACCACCGGCGCCAAGAAGGCCGCCGCCAAGTCCACGGCGGCCAGGTCCACGGCGAGCAAGTCCGCCGCGAGCAAGTCCACCGCGGCCAAGTCCGCCGCCGCGAAGAAGACCTCCGCCAAGAAGACCGCCTCCCCCGCTCGGGCCAAGAGCCAGTCGGGGACCAAGGCGTCCTCCAGCCGGCCCTCCGCCGCCCGCGGGGGCCGCAGCCGCAAGACGGCCACCGCGTCGCGCACCCGCACGTCCGGCTGAGGGAGGCTGAGGGAGAGCGATGGCCGGCGGACTGCTGACCCGTTCCCAGGACGCCGTCACGGGGCTGGTGCTGGCCGGACCCCGGCTGCTCGCGCGCGGCACCGCGCCCGCCGTGGGCGCCGCCGCCGGAGCAGCGGCGGGCACCGCACGCGCGGGTGTGCGCGGCGCCGACTTCGCCGCGCGGGCCGCGCGGGTGGCCCGCGCCGCGCTGCCCGGCGGGTCACGGGACTGGCGGGCCGGACCCCGGGCGCACCTCGCGCTGCGGCCGGCCGCGACGGACCGGGTGCGCCGCGCGGGCGGTACGGAGCGGGTGGGGCGGCGGGTGGCGGCGGCACTGGCCGAGCACCCGGACGTCCTGCTCGCCTACTGGGACACCGGCCTCGCCAGACTGGTGGTGACCGCGACCGAGGACACGCTCACCGACCGCGTCGTGGACCACGCCACCGAACTCGCCGAACGCCACGGACTCACCCGGGCGGACCAGGCCGCCCCCGCCGGCCCGGACGACCCGGCGGACGAGCCGGACCACCCCGGCGACCCGGCCCCGGTGCGGGTCGCGGCGACCGCGCTCGGCGCCGACGTGCTGGGCATCGCCGCCGCCGTGACCGGCGCCCGGCTGCGGCTGCCGCCCTCGCCCCGGCTGGTCACCGCCGTGGCGACACTGCTGCGCGAGAACCCGGCCTTCCGCGCCTGGCTGCGCGAGCGGCTCGGCGACCACCGGATGGACGTGGCCCTGGCCGCCGCCAACGCCGTCGTCCACGGCGCCGGGCAGAGCCCCACCTCGCTGGTGCTCGACGGAGCGCTGCGCGTGTGCCAGTTGACGGAGGCGGTGGCGCGCGGGGCCGCCTTCGAGGTCGTGCACGACCAGCTGTGCGTCCCCGGCCGGGACAGCCTGCCCGCCGCACCCGCCCTGCGTCCGCCGCCGCGCACCTCCCCGGCCCAGGACTACGCCGCCCACGCCTCGGCGGGCAGCGTGGCGGGCGCCGCCGCGACCCTGCTGGTCAAGCACGACGTGGCCGAGGCGGCGGAGGCGGTGCTCGCCGGTTCGCCGAAGGCCGCGCGCTACGGGCCCGCCGCTTTCCACGCCGTACTGAGCGCCGCGCTGTCCCGCACGGGTGTGCTGGTGCGCGATCCCGGGCGGCTGCGGCAGCTGGAGATGGCCCGCACGGTCGTGCTGCACCCCAGCGCCCTGCGGGTGCCGGGCGCGGGCGCCGACCCGTGGACCGAGGACGTGCTGGACGCGGCGCGGCGCGCGGGGCTGCGCGTGGTCATGGTCGAGGACCCGGCGCTGGCCGACTTCACCGGCCTCGCCGACCAGGTCGTCGGCGCCGGGCGCCCGCTCGCGGACGTCGTGGCCGAACTGCGCGCCGAGGGCGGCGTCATCACCGTCGTACGGCCGCTGCCCGGTGACGACGGGTCGGTGTCGGCCGGACTGCTCGCCGGGGACGTGGCCGTCGCGCTGGCCGACGCGGGCTGCCCGGTGGCCTGGGGCGCGGACGTGCTCGCGCCGCAGGGGCTGGCCGACGTGTGGCGGGTGCTGCGGGCGGTGCCGGTGTCCCGGGCGGTCGGCAGCCGCTCGCAGACGCTGGCCCGGTCCGGGGCCGCGCTGTCCGGGCTGCTGGTGGCGGTCGGCGAGGCACGCGGCAGGAACCGGGGCGGCGTGTCGTCGCTGCTGGGGATGCGGCACGCGCCGGTGGACGCGAGCGCGGCGGTGGCCCTGCTGTCCGGGACGCGGGCCGCGATCGGCGTGGCGATGGCCCGCGCCCCGCGTCCCCGGGCCCGGGTGGCGTGGCACGCGCTGGACCCGGACGACGTACGGGAGCGGCTGGCGCGGGAGCGCGAGCCGCGGCCTACCGCCGTGGAGCAGGCCGCCGCCCGGCTGCGCGCCGCCGCCGACCGGGCCGGCCGGGTGCCCGTGCTGGCCCCGGTCCGCTGGTCGTGGCAGCTGGCCCGCGCCGTACGCGGGGAGCTGGACGACCCGCTCACCCCGGTGCTGGCGGTCGGCTCGGCCGCCTCCGCGATCCTCGGGTCGGTCGTCGACGCGCTGCTCGTCGTCGGCGCCCTCGACCTGAACGCGCTGGTCGGCGGCTTCCAACGGCTGCGTGCCGAGCGGGCGCTGTCCGGGCTGCTGGCCGAGCAGAAGCAGAAGGCCCGCGTCACCGAGGAGCCCGCGGGGGAGGGGCAACCCGCGCGGGACGGTGGCCGGTTCGGGGCGGAGGGAGAGCAGCGGGCCCGGGACGGCGGGGAGTTCGCCGCCCGGGGCGGCGAGCCGCGGATCGTGGACGCGGCCAGGTTGCACCCCGGTCACGTGATCGAGCTGAAGGCGGACGACGTGGTGCCCGCCGACGCCCGGCTCCTGTGGGAGGACGGCTTGGAAGTGGACGAGTCCGCGCTGACCGGTGAGTCGCTGCCGGTGGACAAGTGCGTGGACCCGGCCCCCCGCGCTCCCGTGGCGGAGCGGTACTGCATGGTCTTCGAGGGCACGACCGTGGTGGCCGGGCGGGCCCGGGCCGTCGTCGTCGACACCGGCGACCACACCGAGGCGGCGCGGGCGGTCGCGCTGGCGGCCCGTACGCCGTCGGCGGCCGGAGTGCAGGCCCGGCTCCAGGAGCTGACCCGCAAGGCGCTGCCGCTCACCCTGGCGGGCGGCGCCGCGGTGACCGGGCTCTCGCTGCTGCGCGGGGCGCCGATCCGGCAGGCCGTCGCCGGCGGCGTGTCGGTGGCGGTGGCCGCCGTGCCCGAGGGACTGCCGCTGGTGGCGACGGTGGCCCAGCTCGCGGCGGCCCGCCGGCTCAGCCGCCGGGGCGTCCTGGTGCGCACCCCGCGCACGCTGGAGGCGCTCGGCCGGATGGACACCGTCTGCTTCGACAAGACGGGCACCCTCACCGAGAACAGGCTGCGGCTGTCGCGGGTCGCGGGCACCGACGGCACGGTCCGCCGGGTGGGCGACCCGGAGACCGCCGGCACCGTACGGGTCGCCGCGCGGGCCTGCCCCCGGCTGAACGGCGACGGCGCCCGGCCCACCCACGCCACCGACGAGGCGGTCCTTGACGCGGCCGGGGACGACCCCGGGTGGACGCAGGAGGAGGGCCTGCCCTTCGAGACCTCCCGGGGCTACGCCGCCGCCGTCGGACGCGAGGACGGGGCAGGCCCCGCCGTACTGGTGGTCAAGGGCGCCCCCGAGACGGTGCTGCCCGCCTGCGCCGGCCTGCCCGCGCACACCGCCGAGGTGGCACAGCGCCTCGCCCGCGACGGACTGCGCATCATCGCGGTGGCGCGGCGGACCCTGGCCGAGGGCGAGGAGGCGTCCGACGTCCTCGAACAGCAGCCCTCCGAGCTGGAGTTCACCGGACTGCTCGCGCTGGCCGACGTGGCCCGCGAGACCTCCCCGGCGCTGGTGCGCGGGCTGCGCGAGGCGGGCGTACGGCCCGTGGTGCTGACCGGCGACCATCCGCAGACCGCCCACGCCATCGCCGTCGACCTGGGCTGGCCCGAGGACGCGGTCGTGGTCACCGGCGACGAACTCGCCGCCGCCGACCGCACCGCCCGCTCCCGGATGCTGCGCGACGCGGACGTGGTGGCCCGGGTGGCGCCCGAGCAGAAGCTCCTGGTCGTCGAGTCCCTGCGGGACGCCGGACGGGTCGTCGGCATGGTCGGCGACGGCGCCAACGACGCCGCCGCGATCCGGGCCGCGGACATCGGCGTCGGGATCAGCGCCCGGGGCTCGGCCGCCGCCCGCAACGCCGCCGACCTGGTCGTCACCGGCGACGACCTGCTGGTCCTGGTGGAGGCGGTGCGGGAGGGCCGGGCGCTGTGGCACAGCGTCGCCGACGCCATCGCCATCCTGATCGGCGGCAACGCGGGCGAGGTCGGCTTCGGCATCCTCGGCACGGTGCTGGGCGGCGCCGCCCCGCTGTCCACCCGCCAGATGCTGCTGGTCAACCTCTTCACCGACCTGTTCCCCGCGATGGCGGTCGCGGTGACGAAGACGGGGGACCCCGAGCAGGAGGCCGCAGATGCGGGCGCGCCGCTCGGTACGGCGGTGCTGGGCGAGCCCCTGCTCAGGCAGATCAGGCACCGGGCCCTGACCACCGCGCTCGGGGCCACCGCGGCCTGGCTGCTGGGCCGCTTCACGCCGGGCACCCGGCGCCGCTCGACGACCATGGCCCTGTGCGCCGTCGTCGGCACCCAGCTCGCCCAGACCCTCGCCGACCGCCGCGACAGCCGCCTGGTCCAGGTCACCTCCCTCGGCTCCGCCGCCGCCCTGGTCGTCCTCGTGCAGACCCCGGGCGCCAGCCGCCTCTTCGGCTGCACCCCGCTGGGCCCGGTCGCGTGGACGGGCGTGGCCGCGGCGATCGCGCTGGCGCTGGCGGGGCAGCGGGCGCTGCCGGGCGTGGAGGACGCGATCGTGAAGTACTGGCCGAAGGTGGCGCAGCGGCTGCCGGTGGCGAAATCCGGTGCGGCGCCGCGGGGCGCGGAGGGATGATGCGCGGGTCCGCCGTCGCTGACCGAAAGGCGTGTCCGTGCTCCCCCTGGACGAGATCCGGACGCTGCTGAGGGAACACGACGACCCGCGTCACCGGGAACGGCCCCGGGACTTCGACCCGGAGGTCGCGGCGCGCCGCTTGGCCCTGCTCACGGGCGCGCTCGAGCGGCGTCTCGGGCCGTCCGGCCGGGCGGGGCTGTACCAGGACTCCAGCGCGTGCGGACGGTTCTGGGCCTCCACCGACGGCGCCGGTCCCGCCGGGGGTCTGTGGGTCGAGCTGAGCAACTTCGGCGGCTTCGTCACCGCCGGGACGGGCACCGACTGGACCGCGGACTCCGCGGCGGGACTGAGCGGGGAGTTCGTGACCTGGCTGGACGAGGTGTGCACGGCGGCGGGGTGCGTCTTCGTCCCGCTCGACGTGCTGCTGGAGCCGTACGACGGCCCGACGCCGACCCTGGTGGACGAGGACCGGGCCTTCGCCCGGACACTCGCGGCGCTCGGCCACGACAGCCACGACAGCCGCGACGGCCACGACAGCGAGGACGGCGAGGACGGCGAGGAAGTGCTGCCGGTCAGGGCCGACCGGTACTTCGACTACGTCTGAGGCACCGTCAGGCCCCGGCCCGCGCCGCCTCCCGCACCTCCGGCGACGCCAGGCGCTCGGCCGTGCGCTCCGCAGTCCGGTGGGCCCAGCGGCCGCTCGTGACGGCGCCCAGGACGAGGACCGAGAGGCCGCAGGCGGCCAGGATCCACCAGCCGGGGCGGGCGGCGGAGACGAAGGTGTCGCGGTACGACGATCCGCTCACGCCCGCCGCCAGCACCGCGCCGATCACCGCCACGCCGAGCGTCTGGCCCAGCTGGCGGCTGGTGGAGGCGACGGCCGCGGCGACCCCGGCCTGCGCGCGGGGCATGCCGGAGACCGCGGTGTTGGTGATGGGCGCGTTGACGAAGCCGAAGCCGATGCCGAACAGGACGTAGCCGAGGAAGAGCGTGACGTCGGAGGTCTCGGCCTCGAAGGCGGCGAACAGCGTGCCGCTCGCGGTCAGCGCGCCGCCCGCGATCAGCAGGGGCAGGCGCGGCCCCCGGCTGCCGACCAGCCGGCCGGCGAGCGGGGCGCACAGGAAGGTCGGGACGGCCATCGGCAGCATCCACAGGCCGGCCTCCAGGGCGCTCAGACCGCGCACGTTCTGGAGATACAGCGTGGACAGGAACAGGAAGCCGCCCAGCGCCGCGAACGCGCTGATCGCGATCACGGTGGCCCCGCTGAACGGCGCCGACCGGAAGAAGCGCAGCTCGATGAGGGGGTCGGTGCGACGGGGCTCGTGGACGAGCAGGCCGATCAGCGCGGCGAGGGCCAGCACCGCGAAGGGCAGGACCGTCGTGAACCCGGCGTTCGGCGCCTCGATGATCGCGTACGTCAGAGAGCCGAACAGCACGATCACCATCAGCTGGCCCAGCGGGTCGGGGCGGCGGGCCTTCGGCGCGCGGGACTCGGGGACGAAGCGGAGGGTGAGCAGGAGGGCGGCCAGGCCCACCGGAAGGTTGACCCAGAAGATCGAGCGCCAGCCGACCGATTCCACCAGCACACCGCCCACCAGCGGACCGGCGGCCATGGATATGCCGACCACCGCACCCCAGACGCCGATCGCACGGGCCCGCTCGCGCGGGTCGGTGAAGGTGTTGGTGATGATGGACATCGCGACCGGGTTGAGCATCGAACCGCCCACCGCCTGCATCATCCGGAAGACGATCAGCGAGGACAGGTCCGGGGCCAGCGAGCACAGCAGCGAGCCGAGGGTGAAGATCACCAGACCGGTCATGAAGACCCGCTTGCGGCCGATCCGGTCGGCGGTGGAACCGGACAGCATCAGCAGGGCGGCCAGCACCAGCGTGTACGCGTCGACCGCCCACTGCAGGCCGGACGTGCTCGCGTGCAGGTCGCGCTGCATGGAGGGGAGGGCGACGTTGAGGATCGTGTTGTCGATACTCACGATCAGCAGGCTCATGCAGCAGATCGCGAGCACGAGCATGCGGCGGCGATGGGTGAGCTCGGGCATGGACTCCAGCCTACGCCGACTTCGATAGTGCGTCTAACTAATGACCGATGCATGGTCTTCGTCCACGGGGCACGACGGCACGGTCCCGCGTGCGTGACAATGGGGGAATGTCCACGCTCACCACGCCCGCCCCCGACACCACCGCCGCACCCCTGCGGATCGGCCCGCACACCGTCGCGCCGCCCGTGGTGCTGGCGCCGATGGCCGGTATCACCAACGCGCCGTTCCGCACGCTGTGCCGTGAGTTCAGCGGGGGCAAGGGCCTGTTCGTGAGCGAGATGATCACCACCCGGGCGCTGGTCGAGCGCAACGAGAAGACCATGCAGCTGATCCGCTTCGACGCGACCGAGACCCCGCGCTCGATCCAGCTGTACGGCGTCGACCCGGTGACCGTCGGCAAGGCCGTCCGCATGATCGCGGAGGAGGACCTCGCCGACCACATCGACCTGAACTTCGGCTGCCCGGTGCCGAAGGTGACCCGCAAGGGCGGCGGCTCGGCGCTGCCGTACAAGCGGAACCTGCTGCGCGCCATCGTCCGCGAGGCCGTCACCGGCGCCGGTGACCTGCCCGTCACCATGAAGATGCGCAAGGGTATCGACGACGACCACCTCACCTGTCTCGACGCCGGCCGGATCGCCGTCGAGGAGGGCGTCAGCGCCATCGCCCTGCACGGCCGCACCACCGCCCAGCACTACGGCGGCACCGCCGACTGGGACGCCATCGCCCGCCTCAAGGAGCACGTCCCGGAGATCCCCGTCCTCGGCAACGGCGACATCTGGTCCGCCGAGGACGCGCTGCGCATGGTGCGGGAGACCGGCTGCGACGGCGTCGTGGTCGGGCGCGGCTGCCTGGGGCGGCCGTGGCTCTTCGCCGACCTGGTCGCCGCCTTCGAGGGGCGCACCGACGCCTTCGTGCGGCCCACCCTGCGCGAGGTCGCCGACGTGATGGTGCGGCACGCCACGCTGCTGGGGGAGTGGATCGGGGACGAGGCGCGGGGCGTCATCGACTTCCGCAAGCACGTCGCCTGGTACCTCAAGGGCTTCGCCGTCGGCTCCGAGATGCGCAAGCGGCTCGCGATCACCTCCTCCCTCCAGGCGCTGCGCGCCGGGCTGGACGAGCTGGACCTCGACCAGCCCTGGCCGGCCGGTGCCGACGGTCCCCGCGGCCGGACGTCCGGCAACAACCGGGTGGTCCTGCCGGACGGCTGGCTGAAGGACCCGTACGACTGCGCGGGCATCGGCGAGGACGCGGAGCTGGACACCTCCGGCGGCTGATCAGCCCCCGGCCCCGGTGGGGTGCGGGACCGAGCCGTACGCCGTCAGGAAGCGGTCGCGGAAGGCGCTCATCTTCCACACCGGGGCGTCGTGGGCCGGTTTCAGGCCCTCCGTCCAGTTCCAGTCGCCGATCGCGTCGAGCACCTTCGGGTCCTTGGCGACGACCGACACGGGCACGTCCCGGCTGGCCTTGTTCCCGCTGACGCGGGCGAGCGGCTGGTGGTCGCCGAGGAAGACGAGGACGGTGTCGTCGGTGCCGTAGCGCTCCAGCCACTGGGTGAGGCTGGTGACCGAGTACTGGATCGACTTGCCGTACTCCTCCTTCGAGCGGGCGGAGTCGGTGATGACGTCGGACGCCTTCACGCCCGAGGCCTCGATGCCGTCGTACACCGACCCGTCGCCGACCTCGTCCCAGCCGACCATCCTCGGGACCGGCGCCCAGGGCTGGTGGCTGGAGGTGAGGATGACCTCCGCCATCAGCGGCTTGTCGCGCTTCCTGCCGTGCTCCAGGCGCTGGAAGGCCTCCAGCGCGTACTGGTCGGGCATCGTCGACCAGCTGAACTTCGGCCCCTGGTAGCCCACGTCGGAGGCGTCGTACACCTTGTCCAGGCCGTACCAGTCCGCCTCCGGCCAGGCCTTCTGCACCCCCGGCATGACCCCGACGGTGTCCCAGTCGCCGGTCTTGCGGAACGCCTTGGTGAGGGTGAGGTGGTCGCCGGCCGTGACGGTGCGGTAGCGCTGCTGGTTGTCCACCCACAGGCCGGACAGGAAGGTGGAGTGGCCGAGCCAGCTGCTGCCGCCGTACGTCGCCGAGGTGAGCCAGCCGCTGCGGGCGTGGAAGCCCGCCTTCGCCAGCGCCTCGGTGCTCGCGTCCAGCGTCCGGTCGACACCCGGTGCCATCACCGGGTCCTCGATCGCGCTGCGGCCGTAGCTCTCGATGAACGTGAAGATCATGTCCTTGCCGCGCAGGTCCGGGACCAACTGCGCGCCGGGTGTGGCGCCGAAGCGGTCCGCCTTCGCCTCCTTCGCGAAGGCCGCCTCGTCCCGCAGCGTGTCCACGACCCGGTGCGCCTGCGCCTCGGCGGCGCGGGACGCGCTCGTGGTGGCGACCGGCACACCGAAGGTCTGCACGCCCAGCGCCACGCAGGTCATCCACACGGTGGCCGCCATCAGCGCGCCCCGTGCCGCCCGCTCCCGGTGCGCGGCCAGCAGCTCGCCGAGCCGGACCGCCGCCAGCGCCGTGAGCACCAGCAGCGCGAGGGCCAGCACGACGGCGCCCACCGCGGCCCAGGCTGCCGCCGCCCCGCCCATCGAGTCCGCCACGAACGACTGCGCGTCGTCGAGCAGGCCCCAGTCCAGCACGAGGTTGAAGCTCCGGCCCAGGTACGCGGTGAAGCCCATGTCGAGCAGGTTCAGCACGGTCAGCGCCCCGAGGGCCGCCCCGAACAGCGCCGCCGCCACCAGGCGCGGCACGCGGGGCAGGCAGAGCAGCAGCACCGCCGCGACGACCGCCTCCGCCGGGATCCGCGCGAAGCGGCTGGGCTCCAGGGCGACCAGGGTGTTGGGCAGCAGGAGCGCCCCGAGCACCAGAATGGCCGAAAGGGCCGTGGTGACCCGGCGGACGGCCAGGGCGGCGCGCGGGTGCCGGGCGCGCCAGGCCCACCGGTGGGCCAGACGGGCCCGAAGGGCTTGGAGGGCCGCGAGGGCCTTGAGCGGGCCGGATTCGGGGGTGTCGGGGTCGTCGGGAGCGTTGCCGGAGGGCCGCGACGGCCGGCGGAAAGGCGTGATGACGGGCACCCGAAGGTCCTTCCGTGCGAAACCCGGTGGACGACGGGCCCCGGCGAGGGGGCCGGGACCCGCCGGACTCTCGTACGTCCGCCACCGGCGGTCCGTTCACCGGTCCGCATGGTGAAATCCCGAGGACTGTGGCAGCGTGATTCTCGCCACCTCTGATATGAGGGGCGCTCAGATGAGCGGATCTTGAGCGACTCCACTTCTCAAAGAGTGGCACTGAGTGCCATGCGCTGATCGTTCATCGAGCGAACTCAAACGTGGCGAATGCCGCTCATGTGAGCGAGGAGTCGGGCGTTCGAGAGTTCCCGCGTTCAAGAAGTGAAAACACAAGCGGCCGGTCGCTTGCCAAGCCTTGACTTTCGATCCGCTGGCGGACGAACGGTTACGGGCGCACGACACGCAAGTGGACGTACCCAGACGCCTTTGATCTGGGTACATTCCTCGCCGTCAGGGCAGCCACCGCGTCCTCGAGGAGTCGAGACCCGTGTCGGAAAACAAAGATCCCCAGGTAGCGAACGCACCCAAGTTCGTTTACGACTTCACCGAGGGCAACAAGGACCTCAAGGACCTCCTCGGCGGCAAGGGCGCCAACCTCGCCGAGATGACCAACCTGGGTCTCCCGGTCCCTCCGGGCTTCACGATCACCACCGAGGCCTGCAAGACCTACCTCGACAGCGGCGAGGAGCCCGCGGCACTGCGTGACGAGGTGAGTGCGCACCTCGACGCCCTTGAAGCGAAGATGGGCAAGAAGCTCGGGCAGGCCGACGACCCCCTCCTCGTGTCGGTGCGCTCCGGGGCCAAGTTCTCCATGCCCGGCATGATGGACACCGTCCTCAACATCGGCCTCTCCGACAAGTCGGTGCAGGGCCTGGCCAAGCAGGCCGGCGACGACCGCTTCGCGTGGGACTCCTACCGCCGCCTGATCCAGATGTTCGGCAAGACCGTCCTCGGCGTCGACGGGGACCTCTTCGAGGAGGCGCTGGAGGCGGCGAAGGCGGCCAAGAAGGTCGCGGTCGACACCGAGCTGGAGGCCGCCGACCTCAAGAAGCTCGTCACCAAGTTCAAGAAGATCGTCAAGACCGAGGCGGGACGGGACTTCCCGCAGGACCCGCGCGAGCAGATGGACCTCGCCATCAAGGCGGTCTTCGACTCCTGGAACGGCGAGCGCGCCAAGCTCTACCGCCGCCAGGAGCGCATCCCGCACGACCTCGGCACCGCCGTCAACGTCTGCTCCATGGTCTTCGGCAACCTCGGCCCCGACTCCGGCACCGGCGTCGCCTTCACCCGCGACCCCGCCTCGGGACACCAGGGCGTCTACGGCGACTACCTGCAGAACGCCCAGGGCGAGGACGTCGTCGCGGGCATCCGCAACACCGTCGCGCTGGCGGACCTGGAGCAGATCGACAAGAAGTCGTACGACCAGCTGATGCAGATCATGGAGACGCTGGAGAACCACTACCTGGACCTGTGCGACATCGAGTTCACCATCGAGCGCGGCCAGCTGTGGATGCTCCAGACCCGCGTCGGCAAGCGCACGGCGGGCGCCGCCTTCCGCATCGCCACCCAGCTCGTCGACCAGGGCCTGATCGACGAGGCCGAGGCACTCCAGCGGGTCAACGGCGCCCAGCTCGCCCAGCTGATGTTCCCCCGCTTCGACGAGGACGCCAAGGTCGAGAAGGTCGGCCGGGGCATCGCCGCCTCGCCGGGCGCGGCGGTCGGCAAGGCGGTCTTCGACTCGTACACCGCCGTCAAGTGGTCCCGCTCCGGCGAGAAGGTCATCCTGGTGCGCCGCGAGACCAACCCCGACGACCTGGACGGCATGATCGCCGCCGAGGGCATCCTGACCTCGCGCGGCGGCAAGACCTCCCACGCGGCCGTGGTCGCGCGCGGCATGGGCAAGACCTGTGTCTGCGGCGCCGAGGAGCTGGAGGTCGACACCAAGCGCCGCCGGATGACCGTGCCCGGCGGGCACGTCGTCGAGGAGGGCGACGTCATCTCCATCGACGGCTCCTCCGGCAAGGTCTACCTCGGCGAGGTGCCGGTGGTGCCCTCCCCGGTCGTCGAGTACTTCGAGGGCCGCATGCACGCCGGCGCCGAGGACGCCGACGAGCTGGTCGAGGCCGTGCACCGGATCATGGCCTTCGCCGACCGCAAGCGCCGGCTGCGGGTGCGCGCCAACGCCGACAACGCCGAGGACGCCCTGCGCGCCCGCCGGTTCGGCGCCCAGGGCATCGGCCTGTGCCGCACCGAGCACATGTTCCTCGGCGACCGGCGCGAGCTGGTGGAGCGGCTGATCCTGGCCGACACCGAGGCCGAGCGCGAGGAGTCCCTGAAGGAACTGCTCCCGCTCCAGAAGCAGGACTTCGTCGAGCTGTTCGAGGCGATGGACGGCCTGCCGGTCACCGTCCGCCTGCTCGACCCGCCGCTGCACGAGTTCCTGCCCGACATCACCGAGCTGTCGGTGCGCGTGGCGCTCGCCGAGTCCCGCCAGGAGCCGCACGAGAACGAGCTGCGCCTGCTCCAGGCCGTGCACCGGCTGCACGAGCAGAACCCGATGCTGGGCCTGCGCGGCGTCCGCCTCGGCCTGGTCATCCCCGGCCTGTTCACCATGCAGGTCCGCGCCATCGCGGAGGCCGCCGCCGAACGCAAGGCGGCCAAGGGCGACCCGCGCGCCGAGATCATGATCCCGCTGGTCGGCACCGTCCAGGAGCTGGAGATCGTCCGCGAGGAGGCCGACCAGGTCATCGCCGAGGTCGAGGCGGCCACCGGCGCCAAGCTCAAGCTGTCGATCGGCACGATGATCGAGCTGCCGCGCGCCGCGCTGACCGCCGGTCAGATCGCCGAGGCCGCGGAGTTCTTCTCCTTCGGCACCAACGACCTGACCCAGACCGTGTGGGGCTTCAGCCGCGACGACGTCGAGGCCAGCTTCTTCACGGCCTACCTGGAGAAGGGCATCTTCGGCGTCTCCCCGTTCGAGACCATCGACAAGGACGGCGTCGGCTCCCTCGTCGCCGCCGCCGCGAAGGCCGGCCGCGCCACGCGTCCCGACCTGAAGCTCGGCGTCTGCGGCGAGCACGGCGGCGACCCGGAGTCGGTGCACTTCTTCCACGAGGTGGGCCTGGACTACGTCTCCTGCTCCCCGTTCCGGATCCCGGTGGCCCGCCTGGAGGCGGGCCGGGCGGCGTCGCGGTCGAAGGGCAGCGACCACCGGTAACCCGGAAGGGGCCGAAGACCCCGGAGCCGCCGTCTGTCACCCGACCACCCTCACCGATCGGCGGCGGCTCCGGTCCACGAGAAAGGCGGCACCCGTGCGGGGGTGCCGCCTTTCGTGACGCGTTTTTTGTGACACGTTCAACGGTGTGAATCCCTGTGTGCTGAGCAGCAGCAAGCTGTCAGCAGTGTTGGAGGGCCCTGGCAGCGGACAGCGGCCGACACCCGGAACGGTGGTTGGATGACGCAGACGGATCACAGGGAACCGGCCGGCACGACCACCCGGGACGGGACCGGGGACACAACCGCCGACGCGGTGCCCAGTCCCCGGACCGTGGCGCGGGAGCGGGTCCCCGAGGCAGGGCCCCCCGTCCGCAGGAACCGGCTCGCGGCCCTGGACGGGCTGCGTTTCCTGGCCGCCCTGTCCGTCGTCTTCTTCCACTTCGTCGGCCAGGTGCCCTCCACGATGCAGACCATCTGGGACCGCCCCGTCGACACCGTCTTCCCCGAGGCCCACGGCTACTTCGCCTACGGCCGCCTCGGCGTCGAACTCTTCTTCCTGATCAGCGGTTTCGTCATCTGCATGAGCGCGTGGGGCCGCACCCCGCGCGACTTCTTCATCTCCCGCGTCACCCGGTTGTACCCGATGTACTGGGCGGCCATCGCGATCACGGCCTGCGTGATCTACTTCGCCGACAACCCGTTCGGACACCCGCACCCGCGCGTGCTCTTCGCCAACCTGACGATGCTGCAGACCCCGCTCGGGGTGGAACACCTCGACTCCGTCTACTGGACGCTCTGGCCCGAGCTGTGCTTCTACCTCACCTTCGCGGTGGTGGTGTGGAAGGGCCTGACCTACCAGCGCGTGGTGATCTACTGCGGCCTGTGGACGGTCGCCGCCGTGCTGGCCCCCAGCGCCGACATCCACCTGCTCACGCTGCTGGCGAACCCGCCGTCCGCGCCGTACTTCATCGCCGGCATGGCCTTCTACCTCATGTACCGCTACCGGCCGACCCCGCTGCTGTGGGGCATCGTCGCGATGTCGTGGCTGGTGGCGCTGCACTACCTGCTGACGCCCGACGGGGGCCGCCTCAACTGGGACTCCTGGCAGCCGGACCGCGCCTGGCTGGTCCTGATCGTCACGGTGTTCTTCCTGCTGATCGCCGCCGTCGCCCTCGGCTGGACCAGCCGCATCCGCTGGCGCGGCCTGACCGTCGCGGGCACGCTGACCTTCCCGCTGTACCTGCTGCACGACGCCATCGGCGTCAACGTCCTGCACCGCTTCGGCGACCGGGCCCACCCGTGGGTCGTGGTCTGCGTCACCGTCGCCGCCCTGGTCGCGCTCTCCTACGTCGTGCAGCGGTTCGTGGAGCGCCCGGTGGCCCGGGCCGCGCGGCGCTGGCTCAGCAGCGCCGCCTTCAGCCTCAAAGCGCCGGAGCCCCGCCGCTGAACGGTCGGGACTCCAGGAGTGCGCCGGGGCCGGGTCAGGCCGCGCCGTCGCCCCGGCGCCTGCGCGCGGCCAGCATCAGCCCGCCGCCCGCGAGCACGACGAGCGCGCCGCCCGCCGCGAGGTAGGGCGTGCTGTCGCCGCCGCCGGTCTCGGCCAGGTCGGTGCCCTGCTGCCCGGCGGCCTCTTCCCCGCCGCTCTGCTCGCTCCCGGAGTCCTCGCCGCTCCCGGCGCCCGCCGCGTCGTCGGCGGGCACGAAGCCGGCCGGCGGCTTGTCGCAGCCGACGCCGTCCTTGTCGCGGTCCAGGTGCCCGCCGTAGTGCTCGTCACCCTGCTTGATGTTGGAGTAGCCGTTCTCGTACGCCTCGGTGCAGTTCTTGAACGGGTGGGTGCCGTCGTGCGCCTGGGCGGCGGCCGGCAGGGCGGCCAGGGCCAGTGCGGCGACGGTCACGGCGGCGGGCTTGCGGAGCAGCTTCATCGAGAGTCCCGGGAATGGTGTGGAAGAGCGGACCTGAGGTGACGAAGCTATTGAGGTGACCAACATGTGGTGGGGTTATGAAGGACTCGTGATGGGAACGTGACGTGACCGGACGGTAGCTCTCCGCTCAGGCCCGCCGGGCGCGTACGGTGAGAGAGGTCCGGACCAGCGAAGGAGCCGCGGATGACCGGCTGGAGCACGGGCGACATCCCCGACCTGGACGGGCGCGTCGCCGTCGTCACCGGGGCCAACGGCGGCCTCGGCTACGTGATCGCCCGGGAGCTGGCGCGCAAGGGGGCGTGTGTCGTGCTCGCCTGCCGCAGCGGGGAGCGGGGGCGCGCGGCCGTGGAGCGCCTTCTCGGCGAGGTGCCCTCCGCCGCCGTGGAGCAGGCGCGGCTGGACCTCGGGGACCTCGCCTCGGTCCGGGAGTTCGCCTACGGACTGCCGTACGAGCGGGTGGACCTCCTGGTCAACAACGCCGGGGTGATGGCGCTGCCGCACAGCACGACGGTGGACGGCTTCGAGACCCAGTTCGGCGTCAACCACCTGGGGCACTTCGCGCTCACCGGGCTGCTGCTGCCCTCCCTGCTGGCCGCACCCGGCGCCCGGATCGTGACCGTCTCCAGCTTCCTGCACGTGCTGGCCAACGTCGATCCGCGCGACCTCAACAACGTGCGCCGGTACGGGCGCTGGACCGCCTACGCCCGCTCGAAGTCCGCCAACCTGCTCTTCACCCACGAACTGGCGCGCCGGCTCGCGGCACGGGAGGACGCCTCGGACGTACGCGCGGTCGCCGCCCACCCCGGGTACGCGGAGACCGGACTGGCGACCGCCGGGCCCCGCGCCGAGGGGCGCCGCCTCGCCGAGCGGCTGGCGCGGCTCGGGAACCGGGTCGTCGCCCAGTCCCCGGAGGCGGGCGCGCTGCCCGTCCTGTACGCCGCGACCGCGCCCGGCGTGCCCTCCGACTCCTTCACCGGCCCGTCCTTCGCGATGTGGCGCGGGGCGCCCGCACCGTCCTGGCGGGCGTCCTGGACCACCGACGACGCGCTGGGGGAGCGGCTGTGGGCCGCCTCCGAGCGGCTGACGGGCGTCGTCTACGACGCGCTGCTGCCCTGAGGAGGGCTGGGTCAGGCGGCCTTCACGGCCTGCACCTGGTACGTCTCCACGCGCATCGCCTCGTCGTCCAGGCACTCGCCGGTCGTGAGGTCGAAGCGCTGCTTGAGCAGCGGGGAGGCGACGAACGGGCGGCCCCGGTGGGTGCCGGTCAGGCCGCGGGAGAGGACCGCCGCGCCGGTGAACGGGTCCCGGTTGTCGATGGCGTACAGGCCGCCGTCCCGGTCGCGGAACAGGGCGACCTGGCCGCCGTCCGGGAGCAGCGCCGCCACGCCCCGGCCCGGGAGCAGGACGCCCAGGTCGCAGGCCGTGAACCAGTCGTCGGTCAGCCGGAGCCGGACCTTCAGGTCGGTCGTCTCGGTGGCCGGGGCCTCGGTGGCCAGGGGCTCGGGTGCCAGGGTCATCGCCGGGTGCTTCCTTCCAGGAGGTCGTCTTCCGAGGGGCGCCGCAGGCCGATGTTCAGCAGCGGCAGGTCGGGCTTGATCTGGTCGCGCTCGGGCACGAAGCCCACGACCGGGTCCGGGGTGTCGGGCGCGTTGACGAACGACACGAACCGGGCCAGCTTCTCGGGGTCGTTGATGGTCTCGGCCCACTCGTCGCGGTAGTGGGACACGTGCCCCCGCATCAGGGACTCCAGCTCGTCGCAGATGCCGAGCGAGTCGTGCACCACCACGTCCCGTACGTGGTCCAGGCCGCCGGGGATGCGATCCAGCCAGGTGGAGGTGCGCTCCAGCTTGTCGGCGGTGCGGATGTAGAACATCAGGAACCGGTCGATGAGGCGGACCAGTTCGGCGTCGGAGAGGTCCTGCGCGAGCAGGTCCGCGTGGCGCGGGGTGGCGCCGCCGTTGCCGCCGACGTACAGGTTCCAGCCGTTGGAGGTGGCGATCACCCCGAAGTCCTTCGACTGGGCCTCCGCGCACTCGCGGGCGCACCCGGAGACCGCCGACTTCAGCTTGTGCGGGGACCTCAGGCCCCGGTAGCGAAGCTCCAGGTCGATCGCCATGCGCACCGAGTCCTGGACGCCGTAGCGGCACCAGGTCTGCCCCACGCAGGACTTCACCGTGCGCAGCGACTTCCCGTACGCGTGCCCCGACTCGAAGCCGGCGTCCACCAGCCGCGCCCAGATCAGCGGCAGCTGCTCGACGCGGGCGCCGAACATGTCGATGCGCTGGCCGCCGGTGATCTTCGTGTAGAGCCCGAAGTCCCGGGCGATCTCGCCGATCACGATCAGCTTCTCCGGCGCGATCTCACCGCCGGGGATGCGCGGGACGACGGAGTACGAGCCGTTCTTCTGGAGGTTGGCCAGGAAGTGGTCGTTGGTGTCCTGGAGGGCCGCCTGCTCGCCCTCCAGGACGTAGCCGCTCGCGCCGATCGCCGGGGCGAGGGAGGCGATGATCGAGCCGACCGCCGGCTTGCACACCTCGCAGCCCTCACCGCCCCGCGCGCCGTCCCGGCCGTGCCGGTCGAGCAGCTCCCGGTAGGAGGTGATCCGCAGGGCGCGGACGATCTCGTACAGCTCCTCGCGGGTCTGCGCGAAGCAGCCGCACAGGCCCTTGTCGACCTCGACGCCGCTCGCCTCCAGCTCCGCGGTGACCAGCTGGCCGAGCACCTTGACGCAGGAGCCGCAGCCGGTACCGGCCCGGGTGCACTTCTTCACCTCGGGCACGGTCGTGCAGGAGTGCTCCGTCACCGCGCCGCGGATGGTGCCCTTGGTGACGTTGTGGCAGGAGCAGATCACCGCGTCGTCGGGCAGCGCGGCCGGGCCCAGCTGGGCCGGGGCACCGGCACCGGCGGGCAGCACCAGGGACTCGGGGGAGACCGGCGGGACCGAGCCGGTGAAGGCGCGCAGGGTGCCGTACGCCTCCGCGTCGCCGACCAGGATGCCGCCGAGCAGCGTGCCGTCGCGGCCGACGACCAGCTTCTTGTACAGGCCCGCGCGGGAGTCGGAGTAGACGACGTCCAGGCAGTCGGCGGTGGCGCCGTGCGCGTCGCCGAAGGACGCCACGTCCACGCCGAGCAGCTTCAGCTTGGTGGACAGGTCGGCGCCGGTGAACGCGGCCTCGTCCCGGGCGATGGTCGCGGCTGCCGTCTCGGCCTGCTCGTACCCGGGGGCCACCAGGCCGTACACCCGGCCGTCGGCGGCCAGCGCGCACTCGCCGATCGCGAACACGTGCGGGTCGGTGACCGTGCGGCACTGCTCGTCCACGCTGATGCCGCCGCGCTCGCCGACCGCGAGGCCGCAGTCGCGGGCCAGCTGGTCGCGGGGGCGGACACCGGCGCTGAACACCACCAGGCCGGTGGCGAGTTCGGAGCCGTCGGACAGCTTCATGCCGGTGACCGCGCCGTCCTCGCCGGTCACGACCTCCTGCGTGCCGACGCCCGTGTGGACGGACAGGCCCATGTCCTCGATGGTGCGCAGCAGCGCCGCGCCGCCGCCCTCGTCGACCTGCACCGGCATCAGGCGCGGCGCGAACTCCACGATGTGCGAGGTGAGTCCGAGGCCCTGGAGCGCGCCGGCCGCCTCCAGGCCGAGCAGCCCGCCGCCGACCACCGCGCCGGTCGTCACGTTCTTCGCGTACTCCTCGATGGCGAGGAGGTCCTCGATCGTCCGGTAGACGAAGCAGCCCTCGGCGTCCTTGCCGGGCACCGGCGGGACGAAGGGGTAGGAACCGGTGGCCAGCACCAGGACGTCGTAGTCGACGGTCAGGCCCGAGCGGGCGGTCACCCGGCGGGCCTCGCGGTCGACGGTCTCGGCCGGGTCCCCGACGCGCAGCTCGATGCCGTGCTCGGCGATGAACGCCGGGTCGGTCATCGACAGGTCCTCGGGGGTCTTCCCCGAGAAGTACGAGGTGAGCTGGACGCGGTCGTAGGCGGGGCGCGGCTCCTCGCACAGGACGACGACGCGGTGCGTGCCGGTCAGGCCGCGCTCGGCGAGGGCCTCCAGGAAGCGCTGGCCGACCATGCCGTGGCCGACCAGCACGATCGTGGGGGTGTGCCCCGGGGTGGCGGTCATCAGGAGCCTCCGTCTTGGGTGAGCAGGTGGAGCAGGGGGCCGCCGTCGGAGGGGAGCGGCTCTGCTCCCTCCCAGGCGCGTGCCAGCGCGCCGACGGTGCCGAGTTCGCCGACCAGGACCCCGCCGACCAGCCGGTCGTCGCGGACGACGACCTTGCGGTAGGTGCCCCGGGTGGCGTCGGCGAGCTGCACGACGTCGTCGCCGGGGCGGGGGTCGGTCTCGCCGAACGCGGCGAGGTCGAGAGGGCTGTCCGGCCCGTCGAAGGGGCCGCCGGGCCGGGGGCCGGCGGGCCCGGTGAGGGTGAGCCGGGTCAGCGAGCGGGTGCCGGTGTAGCGGGCGGTGCCGTCGTCGGCGAGCAGCTCGGCCAGCACCTGCGCCTGTTCGAGGGCGGGCGCGGCCAGCCCGTACACGTGTCCCGCGTGCTCGGCGCAGTCGCCGACGGCGCGGATGTGCGGGTCCGAGGTGCGCAGCTCGTCGTCGACGAGGACGCCCTTGCCGACGTCGAGTCCCGCCTCCCGGGCGAGCCCGACCCGCGGCCGGACCCCGCACGCGAGCACCACCAGGTCGGCGCCGAGGGCGTACCCGTCGCCCATCTCCACGGACCGCACCGCTCCGCCGACGCTGCGCACGTCCCGTACCCGGCTCTCGGTGTGGACCTCGACGCCGAGGCCCTCCAGGTGCCGCCGCACCAGCGCGGAGGCCGCCGGGTCGAGCTGCCGCTCCATCAGCCGCTCGGACTGCTGGGCCAGGACGACCTGGGCGCCGCGCTCGGCCAGCGCACGGGCGGCGGACACACCGAGCAGCCCGCCGCCGACGACCACGGCCCTCGCCCCCGGCCGCACCGCCTTGGACAGCCCCAGGCAGTCGTCCATCGTCCGGAACGCGTGCACGCCCTCGGGCAGCTCGTGGTCCGGGGTGAACAGCCCGCGCAGGGGCGGCAGCACGGCGTTGGAGCCGGTGGCCAGGACCAGCGTGTCGTAGGCGGTCACGGACCCGTCGGCGCACCGCACGGTCCGCCCGGCCCGGTCGATGGCGGTGACCCGGCCGCGCAGCAGCCCGGCGGGCGCCGGCAGCGCGATCACCTCGGGGCTGTACCGTCCGGCCAGCACCTCGGCGAGCAGCACCCGGTTGTACGGGCGGTGCTCCTCGTCGCCGAGCAGCAGCGCGGGCGTGCCCAGTTCACCGAGCCGCCGGGCGAGCGTCACGCCCGCGAGTCCGGCGCCGATCACCACCACACGCGTTTTCGAGGTCATGCCGTCGAGCCTGCGGTGCGGGTGTTACCCGGCCGCATCCCTTCTGTTTCCCACGGGGAACGCTGCCCTCAGCGGCAGCGGGGCAGGGGTGTGAGGGCGGCGGCCCAGCGCGCGGGAACCTCAGAAGTCCCTCATCTCGATGGACGGCACATCCATCCCGTCCATAGGGTCGCGATCATGCCCGACATATCGCTGACCACGGTCGTCCTGCTCTGCCTCGCCGCGCTCGCGGCCGGCTGGATCGACGCCGTGGTCGGCGGCGGGGGCCTCCTGCTGCTGCCCGCGCTGCTGCTCGGCCTGCCCTCCGGCACCCCGGCCGCGCACGCGCTGGGCACCAACAAGGCGGTCGCCATCGTCGGCACCACGGGCGCGGCGGTGACGTACGCCCGCAAGGCGCCGGTGGACGTGCGCACCGCCGTACGCATCGGCCTGGCGGCGCTGGCCGGATCGTCCGGCGGGGCGTTCTTCGCGGCCGGGATGAGCACCGAGGTGCTCAAGCCGGTGATCATGGTGGTGCTGCTCGCGGTGGCGGCCTTCGTGATCCTGCGCCCCGCCTTCGGCACCGCGCCCGCCACCGGACCGGCCACCCGCCGCCAGATCCTCGCCGCGATCGGGCTCGCCGGTCTCGGCATCGGCTTCTACGACGGCCTCATCGGCCCCGGCACCGGGACCTTCCTGGTCCTGGCCCTCACCGCGCTGCTCCACCTGGACCTGGTGACCGCCTCCGCCACCGCCAAGATCGTCAACTGCTGCACCAACGCGGGCGCCCTCGCCACCTTCGCCTGGCAGGGCGCGGTGCTGTGGCAGCTGGCCGTCCTGATGGCCGTCTTCAACCTGGCCGGCGGCATGTTCGGCGCCCACACGGCCCTCAAGAAGGGCAGCGGCTTCGTCCGCGTCGTCCTGCTGACGGTGGTCTTCGCGCTGGTGGCGAACCTGGCGTACGAACAGTGGGTGGCCTAGAGCGGGCGCGGGGTGTCCCGGGTGGCTCAGCGGCTCCCCGTGAGGTGGGCGAAGACGACCACGTTGCCCTGGTACCCGGTACCGCGTGAGTAGGGGCCGCCGCAGGTGATGACCCGCAGTTCGGGACGGCCGGCGGCGCCGTAGACCTTCTCGTCGGGGAAGGCGTCGGCGGCGTAGACCTCCACCGCGTCCACCGTGAACACGGCGACGCCGCCGTCGCGCCGGTCGACCTCGATCGCCGCGCCCTTCGCCAGCGCGCCGAGGCGGTAGAAGACGGCGGGGCCCTCCGCGTTGTCGACGTGCCCGGCGACGATCGCGGTGCCCTTCTCACCGGGGGTGGTGCCCGCCTCGTACCAGCCCGCGAGGTTCTTCTTCTCGGCCGGCGGCACGTCCAGGCTGCCCGTCCCGGTCAGGCCCAGGCCCGTCAGCGGGGCGTCCACGCCGATCGCCGGGATGCGGATGCGGTCCGGCGGGGAGGGCGGCAGCGCGGGCGCGGCGGCCCCCCGGTCGGCCTGCCCGGCCCGGTCGGTGCGGGCCTGCGCGGCCGAGGGCTGGGGCGGGGCGTCGGGACGGGCGCCGCCGATCAGCAGCCACCCGCCCGAGCAGAGGGCGACGGCGGTGACGGCCGCTATCGCGGTGTCCTTGACCCTGCGCATGACGTCCCCTCTCCCTCGCGTCCCTGGGGATCCCCTGCCCCCTCCGGGCCGCGAGGGGCGTCGGACCCGGAGGGGGTGGGGAAGTGCGGTACCGGCGGACGGGCAGCGGAGGGTGCCCGTCAGATCCCGTCGCCTCTCGCCCGGCGATGCAGGAGCCAGGTACCGCCCGCGGCGGCGACGGCGAGAGCCGCCACGCCGGCCGCGGTCTGCACGGGGTCGGGGCCAAGAGCGCCGCCGACCCCCGTCTTCACGCTTCCTCGGGGGTACACCTGCTCGGCGGCCGAGGTGAGCGTGACCACCAGGTCGCCCGTCACCCGCCGCTCGTCGTCCCCACAGGTCGCGACGATCTCGTACGTCCCCGGCTGCGCGCCCGGCGGCACCTCGAAGTGCCCCGTCGCCTCGCCCTCGCCCGTGCCCGGCGCCAGCGGGAACGCGCCCGCGCCGACCGCGCTGGCGTCGCCCGCCGCCGAGCCGGCCTTTCCGCACACCGCGGTGGTCACCACCGCCCGGTCGCCCGGCACGACCGAGGACGGATACACCGTCAGGCCGCCGGTGACGACGGTCTCCCCGGCGTACACCGGGGCCGCGGTGGTCAGACCCACGGCCGCGGCGGCGAGCGCGGTACCGGTCAGCAGGCGGGCGGTACGTCGCATCGGTGCTCCTTTGAGCTCTTCGGTGGCCCCTGCCCTACCGAGGAAAGTGGCACCGGGCCCGGCCCGCCCCCCGAGCGGGGGTGAACGGGTGACCGGTGCCTCCGAACGAGCCCGGGAGCGAGACGGCTTGACCTCGACCAAACTTGAGGTACCAGGCTCTGCCGCATGGACACCACTACCGCACCGCTCCGCGTCACCCTGCTCGTCGGCAGCAACCGCCACGGCCGCTTCGGCCCCGTCGTCGCCGACTGGCTCCTGGACCACCTCGGGGCCCACGACGACCTGGTCCCCGACGTGGTGGACGTCGCCGCGACCGACCTGCCCACGACCCTCGCCCCGACCCCGGAAGCGACCGCCGCGCTGGCGGAGATCACCCCGAAACTGGCGGACGCCGACGCGTTCGTCGTGCTGACCCCCGAGTACAACCACTCGTTCCCGGCGGGTCTGAAGAACGTCATCGACTGGCACTACACCGAGTGGCGGGCCAAGCCCGTCGGTCTGGTCTCCTACGGCGGTCTGGCCGGGGGCCTGCGGGCCGCGGAGCACCTGCGTCAGGTCTTCGCCGAACTGCACGCCGTCACCGTCCGCGACACCGTCTCCTTCCACAACGCGGGCGCGTCCTTCGACGACGGGGGCAGGCTCAGGGACCCGGCCGGTCCGGACGCGGCCGCCAAGACGATGCTCGACCAGCTGGTGTGGTGGGGACGGGCCCTGCGGGAGGCGAGGGAGAGGCGGCCCTACGACGGCGCGTGAGACGCCATAGGAGCTTCCTATGGCAGCCGCTGCAATTTCGTCTTTGCCCCCGGATATTTCCCGGAACTACCGTGAGTGCGTCATCACGAGATTCCGGAAAGGCCAGTGGAATGACCACGAACGAAAACGCGGCGGAAAATCGGGAACTCGCCGGAAAGCGGGCCCTCGTCACCGGCGGCACTCGGGGAATCGGGGCGGCGATCGTCCGCCGCCTGCTGGACGCCGGCGCCGAGGTGATCACGACCGCCAGGTCGGCGACGGACCCGGCACCGGAGGGGGCGGGCTTCGTGCAGGCGGACGTGCGGACGCCCGCCGGGACCGAGGCGCTCGCCACGGCCGCGCGGGAGCGGCTCGGCGGGGTCGACATCCTGGTCCACAACGCGGGCGGCGCGCGGCCCCACAGGGACGGCCTGGTCATCCCCGACGAGGAGTGGCTGGACACGCTGAACCTGAACCTCCTCGCGTCGGTCCGGCTGAACTCGCTTCTGGTGCCGGGCATGCGGGAACGGCGCTCGGGGGCGATCGTGCACATCTCCTCGGCCGCGGTCGCGCCCCCGGCGCCCCCGTTCCTGCACTACCAGGCGGCGAAGGCGGCGCTGGACAACTACAGCGCCGGACTGGCCGCGACGCTGGCCCCCTTCGGTGTCCGGGTCAACACCGTCAGTCCCGGCCGGACCTCCACCCCCGGCGGGGAGGAGACCCGGGAGCACTGGGCGAGCCTGGACGCCGGACCGGCCGCGAGCGGCACCGCACCGCTGGGGCGCGACGGCCTGCCCGACGACATCGCCCACGCGGTGCTGTTCCTCGTGTCCGACCGGGCGGGCTGGGTGACCGGGGCCGGCCTCGCCGTGGACGGCGGGGAATATCCCCGGGGCTGACATTCCAGGGGTGCACCCTCCGAAAAAACGAAGCTGCAAAAGTCTGCGAAAAGGGACCCGGAAATGGGAATGTACAGCAACAAGAATGCCGTGATCACGGGTGGCGGCAGTGGAATGGGTCTCGCGATGGCGGAACTGCTGGTGGCCGGCGGAGCCCGCGTCGTGATCACCGGCCGTTCGCAGGCCACGCTCGACGCCGCGCGGGACCGGCTCGGCGACAACGCCGTGGCCGTCCGCGGCGACGTGGCCTCACTGCCGGACCTGGACGCCCTCGCCGACCGCGTGAAGGCCGAACTGGGCACGGTGGACGCCCTGTTCGTCAACGCCGGCGTCGCGGCCCTCACGCCGCTCGACTCGACGACCGAGGAGGCGTACGACGAGCTGTTCGCGATCAACGTCAAGGGTGCCTGGTTCACCGTGCAGAAGCTCGCCCCGCTGCTGAGCACGGGCGCCGGAGTCGTCCTCACCACCTCGGTCGCGAACGTCGTCGGCATGGCGGACACCAGCGTCTACGCGGCCGGGAAGGCGGCGCTGCGCTCGATGGCCCGCAGCTTCTCCCGCGAGCTGCTGCCCCGCGGCATCCGGGTCAACGCGGTCAGTCCGGGACCCGTCGACACGGGAGCCCTGGACGCGACGATGACCGCCGAGGAGGCCGAGCGGTTCAAGGCGGAACGGGTCGCGGACAACCCCATGCGGCGCTTCGGCACCCCCGAGGAGATCGCCCGGGCCGCCGCCTTCCTCGCCTTCGACGCCACCTACACGACCGGCGCCGAGCTGGCCGTGGACGGCGGCGCCACCCAGCTCTGAGCGAACCGGTACCAGGTCTCCTGCCGCAGGAACTCCAGCAGCGCCGTCTCCGCCGGGCCCGCGCCGGGCCGGACCGCGGCGACGACGGGCTGGGACACGGCCGGGGACACCGGCCGCACCAGGTGCTCGTGGCCGGGGGGCACCGCGGAGGCCGGGACGAACGTCACCCCGAGGCCGTGGGCGGCCCAGCGCACGGCCGTCGCCGTCTGGGAGACCCGGGCGACGGTGGTCGGGGAGAGCCCGTTCTCCCGGAGCACGTCCACCAGTACGCCGTCGAGGGCGCTGGCGGGGTCGAACCGCACCCACGGCTCCCGCTCCAGGTCCCGCAGCGCGACCCGGTCCGCGGCGAGCTGCGGGTGCCCGGCCGCCAGCACCACGACGAACTCCTCGTCGCCGAGGTGGTGGCCGTCGTACAGGCCCTCGTCGCACGGTCCGGCCATGATGGCGAGGTCCAGCACGCCGCCGCGGGCCAGCCGCTCCAGCTCGGTGGGGTTCGGCTCCTCGAAGACGGTGATCTCGAGCCGCGGGAAGCGGCGGCGCAGCGCGCTCAGGGCGCCCGGCAGCTGCCGCGTGCCCAGGCCCATCTGCACCGCGACCACCAGCTCGCCCGCCAGCTCCTCGGCGCCGGCCCGCGCCGTCGCACGCGCCCGGCGCGCCGCGTTCACCGCGACCTCCGCCTCCCGCAGGAAGGCGCGGCCGGCCACGGTGGGCACCAGCCCGGTCGGGGTGCGGGAGAACAGCTCCACGCCGAGGTCCCGCTCCAGGCCGCGGATCTGCTGGGACACCGAGGGCTGGGCGACGCGCAGCGCCTCGGCCGCGGCCGTCACCGAGCCCTCCTCGGCGACGGCCAGGGCGTACTCGAACTGCCTCAGGCTCATCGCGGCCGTCACCCCTCGCTTGTGGTCTCGCCGCAAGGGTAAGCGAGCGCGGGACGGCGCCGTCGCCGTCAGCCGACGTCCACCGCGCTCCACGCCGCGCCGACCGCGGCGTACTCGGCGCTGCCGGTGCCGTACAGGTCACCGGCCGCGCTCAGGGTGGCGGCGCGGGCGCCCGCGTAGTCGGTGGACGAGGTCATGTAGACCGTGAGCGCCCGGTACCAGATGTCGCCGAGCTTGTCCCGGCCGATACCGGAGACCGTGGAGCCGTCGCAGGTCGGCGAGTCGTAGGCCACGCCGCCCACGGTCCGCGCACCGCTGCCCTCGGCCAGCAGGTAGGCGAAGTGGTTGGCGACGCCGGAGGAGTAGTGGACGTCCAGGTCGCCCAGCGAGGTGCTCCAGCAGTCGGCCGAGCTGCCGTCCCGGCTCGGCCGGTCCAGGTAGCGCAGGGCGTCCCGGCCGAAACCGTCCCGGACGACCTTCTCGCCGATCAGGTAGTCCCCGGGGTCGGCGGAGCTGTCCGCGTGCCATTCCACGAGGGCGCCGAAGATGTCCGAGGTCGCCTCGTTGAGGCCGCCGGACTCGCCCGAGTACGTCAGGGCGGCCGTCTTCGACGTCACCCCGTGCGACATCTCGTGCCCGGCGACGTCCAGCGAGACCAGCGGCCCGAAGGCCGTCCCGTCACCGTCGCC
This sequence comes from Streptomyces sp. NPDC042336, assembly GCF_055581985.1. Lineage (NCBI taxonomy): Bacteria > Bacillati > Actinomycetota > Actinomycetes > Kitasatosporales > Streptomycetaceae > Streptomyces > Streptomyces sp. NPDC042336. The sequence continues at coordinate 671,817 of NZ_JBVJEA010000001.1, forward strand.
GTAGGTCATGCAGAAGCAGCCGTCGTCCCAGAAGGCGTTGTTGTACCGGGTGCCGTAGTGCACGCGGTTGTACGAGCCCTTGCCGTCGCCCGCGATGCCGCGGCGCCCGTGGACGTCCTCGTAGTAGTCCCAGGTGGCGTCGGTGCCGTACTGCGCGTCCACCGCCGCCGAGACGCGGTCGTCCGCGTTCCCCGTGCCCCAGTGGTTGTCGGCGTCGGTGAACGGCGTGGCGGGCGCCCGGACCAGGCAGAGGGTGAGGAAGCACAGGTCGGTCCGGTTCTCCGCGTCACCCGTGTACGTGCCGCCGCGCGTCGGGTCCGTGAGCCGGTACGACGACCCCGACGGCGTCGTCTCCAGCGGCACCGTGCCTCCGTACAGCGACTTCCCGTCGCCGGACGCCGACTCGATGCTGTCCCAGGCGTCGATGCGGGCGCCGGTGCCCGCGTCGGTCAGCACGGTGCGCGCGACCGGGTTGCCGAGGGAGTCCAGTGCCGCGGCGTCGGTCCGCCAGGCCAGCTTCGGGGCGCCGTGCAGGGCGTCGACGACCAGCTCGGGCTCGGCGGTGAGCTTCCTCAGCAGCTCGCCCGGGTTGGCGGCGCGCAGCGCGTTCGCGGCCAGGCCGGCGGCCCTGGGCGCCGACAGCCTCGGGGTGACGGTGGGCGGGGAGAGCGGGGTGTCCGTCGCGCGGTCGGCGCCGCGGAAGTCGCCGTCGGGAGCGAGGTGGACGACGAAGTCGCCGCCGAGCACGGGGAGGTGGCGGTAGGTGCGGTCGTAGCGGACGTGCTGGGTGCCGTCCGCGTCGACGATGACGTCGCGGACCGCGGTGTCCTGGGCGTCCGTCAGGTCCAGGGCCGCGGCGTGGTCCGACAGGGCCGCCGCCGCGTGGCCGAGGGCGACGGCCCGGGACGGGCGGCCGGCGGCCGTGGCGCCGGGCGCGAGGGCGGCGATCAGCAGGGCCGCGGTGGTGGCGGCGGTACCGGCCAGGACGAGACGGGGGCCTCTGACGTGCCGTATTCGGCTCATCGGACTCCTTGTGGGGAGGAGCGCTCCAGGGCGCGTGGGGGAGGGGGAGTTGGGGGAGAGGGGGGAGGGGGTGATGTCGACTCAGGTTTAAAGGTCCATGACATGTCATGTCCATAGGTCCTCCGGTGAAGATCGCGGGAGGCATGGGGGGAGAGAATGACCCTCCGTGGACACCGCGCGACTTCCGTTCTTCGTCTACGGCACGCTGCGCCCCGGCGGCCGCAATCACGACGCCCTGCTGCGCGGACGCGTCCGCGCCGAGGAACCCGCACGGCTGCACGGAGCCGTGCTCTACGAGGGGCCCGGATACCCCTACGCCGTCGAGGCGGGCGAGGGGACCGTGCGCGGGGAGATCGTCACCGCCCGGCCGGCGGAGTACGACGCGCTGCTCGCCGAACTGGACCGGCTGGAGGAGTACGCGCCGGGCGACCCGCGCAACCTCTACGACCGCGTGGCCAGGACGGTCGTCAGGGACGGCGACGGGGCGTCCGTCCGGGCCTGGGTGTACGTCGCCGCGCCCGCGGTCGCCGGCCGGCTCAGGGCGCGCGGCCGCCGCGTCGAGGGCGGGGACTGGGCGGTGCGCTGACGGCTGCTACCGCGCCACCGTCTCCACCCGCACCGCGCACACCTTGAACTCCGGCATCCGCGAGGTCGGGTCCAGGGCCGGGTTGGTCAGCGTGTTGGCGCGGCCCGCGCCCGGCCAGTGGAAGGGCATGAACACGGTGTCGGGCCGGATGCCGGTGGTGATGCGGGCCGGTGCCACCGCTCGCCCCCGCCGGGACACGACCGCCAGCTCGTCGCCCTCCGCTGCCCCCAGCCGCGCCGCGAGCCGCGGGTGCAGCTCCACGAACGGGCCGGGCGCGGCGGCGTTCAGCTCGGCCACCCGCCGGGTCTGCGCGCCGGACTGGTACTGCGCCACGACCCGGCCCGTGGTGAGCAGCACGGGGTACTCGTCGTCCGGTTCCTCGGCGCTCGGCCGGTGCGCCACGGGCACGAAGCGGGCCCGGCCGTCGTCGGTGGCGAAGCGGTCCAGGAAGAGGCGCGGGCTGCCCGGGTGGGGCACGGCGTCGGCGTCGGCGGAGTCCGCGGCCGGCGCCGGGCAGGGCCAGAAGACACCGTTCTCCTCCGCCAGCCGGCGGTAGCCGATCCCGGAGTAGTCCGCCGGGCCGCCCGCGCTCGCCCGCCGCAGCTCCTCGAAGACCTCCTCGGGCTCGGTCGGGAAGCCCTTCTCCACGCCGAGCCGCCCGGCCAGCCCGTGCAGCACCTCAAGATCGCTGCGGACCCCGTCCGGCGGGGTGATCGCGCGCCGCCGCAGCAGCACCCGCCCCTCCAGGCTCGTCGTGGTCCCCGTCTCCTCCGCCCACTGCGTCACCGGCAGCACCACGTCCGCCAGTTCGGCCGTCTCGGAGAGCACCACGTCGCAGACGGCGAGGAAGTCCAGCGAGCGCAGCCGCTCCTCGACGTGCGCGGCGCGGGGCGCGGAGACGACCGGGTTGGACCCCATCACCAGCAGCGACCTGATGTCGGTGCCCAGCGCGTCCAGCAGTTCGTACGCGCTGCGCCCCGGCCCCGGAAGCGAGTCGGGGTCCACGCCCCACACCTCGGCGACGTGCCGCCGCGCCGCCGGGTCGGTCAGCTTGCGGTAGCCCGGCAACTGGTCGGCCTTCTGGCCGTGTTCGCGCCCGCCCTGCCCGTTGCCCTGCCCGGTCAGACAGCCGTACCCGGACAGCGGCCGCCCGGCCCGCCCGGTCGCCAGGCACAGGTTGATCCACGCGCCCACCGTGTCCGTGCCCTTGGACTGCTGCTCGGGCCCGCGCGCGGTGAGCACCATCGCAGCCTCGGGCGCGCAGAACAGCCGTACCGCCTCCCGCAGTTCGGGGACGGACACCCCCGTGATCCGCTCCACGTACTCCGGCCAGTGCGCCATCGCCGCCGCCCGCGCCTCCTCCCAGCCCGAGGTGCGCTCCTCGACGTAGTCCGCGTCGACGCGGCCCTCGGCGACGACCAGGTGCAGCATGCCCAGCGCGAGGGCGAGGTCGGTCCCGGGCCGGGGCGCGAGGTGCAGGTCGGCCTGCTCGGCGGTCTTCGTGCGGCGCGGGTCGACGACGATCAGCGTGCCGCCGTTTTCCCGCAGCTCGGTGAAGTAGCGCAGGGACGGCGGCATCGTCTCCGCCGGGTTGGACCCGACGAGGATCACGCACCCGGTCCTCGGGATGTCCTCCAGCGGGAACGGCAGCCCCCGGTCGAGTCCGAACGCCCTGGTCCCGGCCGCCGCGGCCGACGACATGCAGAACCGTCCGTTGTAGTCGATCTGCGAGGTGCCCAGTGCCACCCGGGCGAACTTGCCGAGCGCGTACGCCTTCTCGTTGGTCAGCCCGCCCCCGCCGAACACCCCGAGCGCGTCCGCGCCGTACCGCGCCCGCGTCCGCTCCAGGTTCCCGGCGATCCGGTCCAGCGCCTCGTCCCAGCCGGCCGGCACCAGCGCGCCGTCGTCCGACCGCACCAGCGGCGAGGTCAGCCGCGCCCCCGGCGCGAGCAGCTCCGGCGCGGTACGCCCCTTGCCGCACAGCGCGCCCCGGTTCACCGGGAAGTCCGCCCGCTCGGACACCTCGACGGTGCCGCCCTCGACGGGCGTCAGGTTCATCCCGCACTGCAGGGCGCAGTACGGGCAGTGCGTGGGCGTGGACGTGGCGGTGCCCGGGGCGGCGGTGCGGTGCGTGCCGGTGTTCTGCATGCCGCCCAGCCTGCGGCTTCCGTGTTACGCGACCGGGCGGCGCTCTGTTACACCGCCGGGACGGCGACCTCCCCGCCGCCGCCGGGCCGCGGTGAGGCAGGCGTCATCCGGCGTCGGCCAGGGCCCGCGCCACCCCCGGCTCACGGGGACCGAGGAAGTGCGGGTCCGGCTCGAAGACCGCGTCCAGCGCCGCCTTGCCCGCCGCGAGGATCTCCCGGGCACCCCCGTAGTACCAGGTCACGTCGTGCTCGTCGGCCACCCCGACCCCGTACGACGTCACCCCCGCCTCCTGGCACAGGGCGACCGCCCGCCGGATGTGGAAGCCCTGGCTGATCAGCACCGCCCGGTCGACGCCGAAGATCCGCTTGGCCCGGACGCAGGAGTCCCAGGTGTCGAACCCCGCGTAGTCGCTGACGATCCGCCCGTCCGGGACGCCGTGCCTGACCAGGTAGGCGCGCATGGCGTCCGGCTCGTCGTACTCCTCGCGGCTGTTGTCCCCGGTCACCAGCACCACCTCGATCCGGTCCGCCCGGTACAGCCGCGCCGCCGCGTCCAGCCGGTGCGCGAGGTACGGCGACGGCTCCCCGTCCCACAGCCCGGCGCCGAAGACGACCGCGACCTCGGTGCGCGGCACGTCGGCGACGGTGCGCAGCCGGTCGTCCGTGACCAGGCGCAGCCACGTGGCGGGCAGCAGGGCCAGCACGCACCCGGCCACGACCGCCCGTACCAGCCGCCGCCGCCCCTTCCGGGTGCGCGGCAGGCGCGGGCGGCGAAGTCTCGGGCGGCGCATCGAACGGTCCCCTCCTCGGTCGGTCCCTGACACCAGGGACGTCCGGGCGGGCCGTCCGGTTCACCCGGCATCGCTCACACGAGGGGGGCGGTGCCGTGTGAACCGACGGAAAATCCCCGTGACACCCACGCAACCGGGAGGCAACGTCCGGCGGCCACTCTCGGTACATGACGGCGACGACAGTGACGAGCAACAGGACCAGAGCGGCCACCGGCGGCACCCCCGCCCTGGTCGTCGTCGCCCACGGCAGCCGCGACCCCCGCGCGCTCAGCACCGTACGGGCCCTCCTGGACCGGGTCCGCGCCCTGCGCCCCGGACTGCCGGTGCACCTCGGCCACATTGAACTGAACGCCCCGCTCCTCCCCGACACCCTGGCCGCCCTCGGCGACGGGGAGGCGGTCCTCGTCCCCCTCCTGCTCAGCCGCGGCCACCACGTCGGACGGGACATCCCGGAGATGGCCGCCGCCGCACCGGCCCGCACCCGCGTGGCCGCCCCGCTCGGCCCGCACCCCCTGCTCGTCGACGCCCTGCACGACCGCCTCACCGAGGCCGGGTGGCCCGCGCACGCGGGCCCGGAACACGCCGTCGTCCTCGCCTCGGCGGGCTCCCGCGCCCCGGCCTCCCGCAGGGACACGGCCCGCACGGCGGCGCTCCTCGCCACCCGCCTCGGCGTCCCGGTCGTCCCCGCGTACGCCTCGGCGGCGACCCCGACGGTCCCGGAGGCCGTGCGCGCGCTGACCGCCCGGGGCCACCGCAGAGTGGCCGTCGCCTCCTGCTTCACGGCCCCGGGCCGCTTCGCGACCGAGTGCGCGGCGGCGGCCCCGTGGATCGCATCGGCCCCGTTGGGCACCCACCCGTCGATGGCCCACCTGCTCCTGCGCCGCTACGAAGAGACCAGGAAGACGCGCGGCACTTCTGAATGCCTGGCGATGGCCGCCCCCTGAGCGGCGCGGGGAACCGCGCGACAAGCCACGGACGGCCCGTGGTCGCACGACTGCAGAACCCGGCGGACGAGCAGGCCCCCGACTGTCACACCTTCCCCTTACTGTTCATGACATGGAAGGCACCGCACCCCCCACCCCGTACGACCCCGCATCAGTGGCCCGCTACGCCCCCGAACCCGACAAACGCCCCGGCCGCACCGCCTTCCAGCGCGACCGCGCCCGCATCCTGCACTCCTCCGCGCTGCGCCGCCTCGCCGGGAAGACACAGGTCGTCGCGCCGGGGGAGGGCAGCCCCGTATGGGACGCCAGCCCCCGCACCCGCCTCACGCACTCCCTGGAGTGCGCCCAGGTCGGCCGGGAGCTGGGCGCCGCCCTCGGCTGCGACCCGGACCTCGTGGAGGCGGCCTGCCTCGCGCACGACCTCGGCCACCCGCCCTTCGGACACAACGGCGAACAGGCGCTCAACGCCTTCGCCGAGGACTGCGGCGGCTTCGAGGGCAACGCCCAGTCCCTCCGCCTGCTCACCCGCATCGAGCCCAAGCGGTTCACCGAGGACGGCTCCGTCGGGCTCAACCTCACCCGCGCCACGCTCGACGCCGCGACCAAGTACCCGTGGCCGCGCGGCGCCCACCCGCACGACCCGCTCTCGCCCAAGTTCGGGGTGTACGACGACGACCGCCCCGTCTTCGAATGGCTCCGCAAGGACGCCCCCGACGCCCGCACCTGCTTCGAGGCCCAGGTCATGGACTGGGCCGACGACGTGGCGTACTCCGTGCACGACGTCGAGGACGGCCTGCACGCCGGTCACGTCGACCCGAACTGCCTGCTCGCCGACCCCGAGCGCGAGGCGGTCTTCGAGGCCGCCGTCGGCCGCTACGTCCCGGCCGGCACCGACCACGCCGAACTCGCCGCCGCCCTCGACCGGCTCCTCGCCCAGGACTGGTGGCCGCACGGCTACGACGGCTCCGCGGTCGCCCAGGCGCGGCTGAAGGACGCCACCAGCCAGCTCATCGGCCGTTTCTGCCTGGCCGCCGAGGCCGCCACCCGGGCGGCGTACGGCGGCGGCCGGCTCACCCGGTACACCGCCGAACTGGTGGTGCCCCGCGGGACCCGCATGGAGTGCGCCGTCCTCAAGGCGGTCGCCGTCCGCTACGTCATGCAGCGCACCGAGCAGGAGCGGCTCCGCGCCGACCAGCGGATCGTCGTCGCGGAGCTGGCCGAGGCGCTGACCGCCCGCGCACCCGACGGACTCGACCCCCAGTTCCGCGCCCTGTTCGACGCGGCCGACGGCGACCGGGCGCGCAAACGGGTGATCGTCGACCAGATCGCCTCCCTCACCGACGCCTCGGCCCGCTCGCTTCACGCCCGCCTGACGGGGCATCCATGAGACTGGCGGCGGGACGGGTGTGACCCGGCGGCGCCACGATCGCCCGGAAGGCGGTACTCGGGCGGTCGGAACGCTTCAGGTCGTGGCCTGATCGGGTCGTTCCCCCTTCCCGCACCACGCCGCGTGCGGGACGCTCGCATGTGGCGGCACCCTGACGAGGAGGCAAACAAGTGGTCGACGCGGATCAGACATTCGTCATCGTCGGAGGCGGCCTGGCGGGCGCGAAGGCGGCCGAGACACTCCGCACGGAGGGCTTCACCGGCCGGGTGATCCTCGTCTGCGACGAACGCGACCACCCCTACGAGCGCCCGCCGCTGTCCAAGGGCTTCCTGCTCGGCAAGGAGGAACGGGACAGCGTCTTCGTGCACGAGCCCGCCTGGTACGCGCGGCACGACATCGAGCTGCACCTCGGCCAGACGGTCGTCGCGATCGACCGCGCCGCCAAGACCGTCCACTACGGCGACGACGGCACCCACGTCAGGTACGACAAGCTGCTCATCGCGACCGGCGCCGAGCCCCGTCGCCTGGACGTCCCCGGCACCGACCTCGCGGGCGTCCACCACCTGCGCCGCCTGGCCCACGCCGAGCGCCTCAAGGGCGTCCTCGCCTCCCTCGGGCGGGACAACGGGCACCTGGTGATCGCCGGCGCGGGCTGGATCGGCCTGGAGGTCGCGGCCGCGGCCCGTGAGTACGGCGCGGAGGTCACCGTCATCGAGCCGTCCCCGACCCCGCTGCACGGCGTCCTCGGCCCCGAACTGGGCGCCGTCTTCGCCGAACTGCACGAGGCGCACGGCGTCCGCTTCCGCTTCGGCGTGAAGCTGACCGAGATCGTCGGCCAGGACGGCATGGTGCTGGCCGCCCGCACCGACGACGGCGAGGAACACCCCGCGCACGACGTGCTCGCCGCGATCGGCGCCGGCCCGCGCACCGCGCTCGCCCAGGCCGCCGGTCTGGAGATCGCCGACCGCGTGCACGGCGGCGGCATCGCCGTCGACGAGAACCTGCGCACCTCCGACCCCGACGTCTACGCGGCGGGCGACGTCGCCTCCTTCCACCACGCCCTCTTCGACACCAGCCTGCGTGTGGAGCACTGGGCCAACGCCCTGAACGGCGGCCCGGCCGCCGCCCGCGCGATGCTCGGCAAGGGCCTCGCCCAGGACCGCGTGCCCTACTTCTTCACCGACCAGTACGACCTGGGCATGGAGTACTCCGGCTGGGCGCCGGCCGGGTCGTACGACCAGGTGGTGATCCGCGGGGACGCGGCGAAGCGCGAGTTCATCGCCTTCTGGCTGAAGGAGGGGCGGGTGCTGGCCGGGATGAACGTCAACGTGTGGGACGTCACGGAGCCGATCCAGCAGCTGATCCGCTCGAAGACCCGGGTGGACCCGGAGGCGCTGGCGAACCCGCACGTAGCGCTGGAAAGCCTCGTCGCCTAGCTGCCGTACCGTCGCCGACCCCGACTCCCGGGGACAGCCCCCGGACCCCCGGCCGAACCCCGGGGGTACCGCGCCGGACAGCCGCCGCGCGGCGAGACGCACCGCCGGCGGAGCCCGCCCGGCCGGGCCCGGACATGTCGGTGCCGCCCCGTAGACTTCACGCGTGGCAGGACGGATCAACGACGAGGACGTGAAGGCGGTACGGGACGCGGTCCCGATCGACGCCGTCGTCTCGGAGTACCTCCAGCTGCGCAACGCGGGCGGCGGCAACCTGAAGGGGCTGTGCCCCTTCCACGACGAGAAGTCGCCGTCCTTCCAGGTCAGTCCGAGCAAGGGGTTCTTCCACTGCTTCGGCTGCCAGGAGGGCGGCGACACCATCACGTTCGTGATGAAGATCGACCACCTCACCTTCTCGGAGGCGGTCGAGCGCCTGGCCGGCCAGGCCGGCATCACCCTGCGGTACGAGGAGGGCGGGTACAACCCGGCGCACCAGCGCGGCGAGCGCATCCGCCTGGTCGAGGCCCACAAGATCGCCGCCCAGTGGTACGCGGAGCAGCTGGCGACCGGCCCCGAGGCGGACACCGGCCGCGCCTTCCTCGCCGACCGCGGCTTCGACCAGGCCGCCGCCGAGCACTTCGGCGTCGGCTACAGCCCCCAGGGCTGGGACCACCTCACCCGCTACCTGCGCGGCAAGGGCTTCAGCGACAAGGAGCTGCTGCTCTCCGGCCTTGCCCAGGAAGGCCGCCGCGGCCCCATCGACCGCTTCCGCGGCCGGCTGATGTGGCCCATCCGCGACATCGGCGGCGACGTCGTCGGCTTCGGCGCCCGCAAGCTCTACGAGTCGGACAACGGCCCGAAGTACCTGAACACCCCCGACACCGCGATCTACAAGAAGTCCCAGGTCCTCTACGGCATCGACCTCGCCAAGAAGGACATCGCGAAGGCGTCCCGCGCCGTGGTCGTCGAGGGCTACACCGACGTCATGGCCTGCCACCTCGCCGGGGTCACCACCGCCATCGCCACCTGCGGCACCGCCTTCGGCGGCGACCACATCAAGATCCTGCGCCGGCTGCTGATGGACAACGGCTCGGCCCGCGTGATCTTCACCTTCGACGGCGACGCGGCCGGACAGAAGGCGGCCCTGCGCGCCTTCGAGGACGACCAGAAGTTCGCCGCCGAGACGTACATCGCCATCGCCCCCGACGGCATGGACCCCTGTGACCTGCGCCTGGCCAAGGGCGACGACGCGGTCGCCGACCTGGTCGAGCCGCGCACCCCGCTCTTCGAGTTCGCCCTGCGCCAGATCGTCTCCCGCTACGACCTGGACACCCCGGCCGGCCGCGCCTCGGCGCTCGACGAGGCCGCCCCGGTCGTCGCCCGGATCAAGAACAGCGGCGCCCAGCACGAGGTCGCCGTGCAGCTCGCCGGGATGCTCGGCATCCTCGACACCCAGTTCGTGGTCAAGCGGATCGCCCAGCTGGCCCGCTGGGCCCGCGACCGCGGCGGCAAGGGCCCCGCCCCCGACCAGCGGCAGCGCGGCAGCGGCCCGCAGCAGCAGGCCGGGCCCGCCCGGACCGCCCCCCGGGGCCCCGCCCTCAACCTCCGCAACCCGGTCTTCGCCACCGAGCGTGAGCTGCTCAAGCTCGCCCTCCAGCGCCCCGAGCTGGTCTCCCCGGCCTTCGACGCGTACGGCGTCGACGAGTTCACCGCCCCGCCCTACGCCGCCGTACGCGAGGCGATCATGGAGGCGGGCGGCGCCGAGTTCGGCGTCCAGGACCCGCAGGACTACCTGGTCCGGGTCCGCGAGGCCGCCCCCGACGACGCCGTCCGCGCCATGGTCACCGAACTCGCGGTCGAGGCGATCATGCTGCACCGCGGCGTCAAGGGCGTCGACGAGGTCTACGCGGGCGCCCAGCTCGTCACGGTCCGCCGCCGGGCCGTCGAGCGCCGCATCCGCGACATCACCGGCCGCCTCACCCGCCTGTCCGGCCACGGCGACCCGGCCGAACTGGCCGCCGTGCAGAACGAGCTGTGGATCCTCCAGCAGTACGACCAAAACCTGCGCGAACACGGCGCCGCCGCGCTCTAGGACCGACCCGGGGAACACCCGCGGGCCACCCCTCGGTCACGGCGCGGACGCAAAAAGTCACCGCACGCCCCTCGTGGCGGTGATGTGTCGTACCCCACACTGGGGGCGGTGCCCGAGGGCACGCGTGCGAGGCGGACAGCGGCGAGCGAGCCGGCTCCGCCCCCGTCGTACCGCCGCCGGCCCCCGCCGGCCGCGTCCATCCTGGAGGTCGCCCCGTGCAGACCCAGACCCTCACCCAGACCGACACCGGTACCGGCGGCGCGGAGCCGGACGCGGAGCGCGACGTGCTCGTCGCGATGCCCGCGCAACCCGGTGCCGGGGCGGCCGGACACCACCCCGGCGCCCCCGAGGACGTGCCCGAGCCCCCGGAACCGCCGCCGCCCACCCGTACGGAGTCCGGCGGCCCCTCCTCCGACCTGTTCCGGCAGTACCTGCGCGAGATCGGGCGGATTCCGCTGCTGTCCGCGGCCGAGGAGGTCGACCTCGCCCGGCGGGTGGAGGCCGGGCTGTTCGCCGAGGAGAAGCTGCGGCGCACCCCCGACCTCGACAGCCGCCTCGCCCACGACCTCGACCGGCTCGTCGTCATGGGCCGCCTCGCCAAGCGCCGCCTGATCGAGGCCAACCTGCGGCTCGTGGTGTCGGTGGCCAAGCGGTACGTCGGCCGCGGGCTGACCATGCTGGACCTGGTCCAGGAGGGCAACCTGGGCCTGATCCGGGCGGTCGAGAAGTTCGACTACGCCCGGGGCTACAAGTTCTCCACCTACGCCACCTGGTGGATCCGCCAGGCCATGTCCCGCGCCCTGGCCGACCAGGCCCGCACCATCCGCGTCCCCGTCCACGTCGTGGAGCTGATCAACCGGGTCGTCCGCGTCCAGCGCCGGATGCTCCAGGAACGCGGCTACGAGCCCACCCCGCAGGAGGTCGCCGCCCACCTGGACCTGGCCCCCGAGCGCGTCGGCGAGGTGCTGCGCCTGGCCCAGGAGCCGGTGTCCCTGTACGCCCCGGTCGGCGAGGAGGACGACGTCGCCCTCGGTGACCTCATCGAGGACGGCGACGCCGCCAGCCCCGTCGAGTCGGCCGCGTTCCTGCTGCTGCGCCAGCACCTGGACGCGGTGCTCTCCACCCTCGGCGAACGCGAACGCAAGGTCGTCCAGCTCCGCTACGGCCTGGTCGACGGCCGCCCCCGCACCCTGGAGGAGATCGGCCGCCTCTTCGGCGTCACCCGCGAACGCATCCGCCAGATCGAGTCCAAGACCCTCAACAAACTCCGCGACCACGCCTACGCGGACCAGCTGAGGGGCTATCTGGAGTAAGAGCGCGGTCAGCCCACCTCGGCCACCGCCTGCGCGAACTGGGCCTTGTACAGCCGCGCGTACGCACCCCCGGCCGCGAGCAGCTCGGAGTGCGCCCCCTGCTCCACGATCGCCCCGTCCTCCATCACCAGGATCGTGTCCGCGTCCCGGATCGTCGACAGCCGGTGCGCGATCACGAACGACGTCCGCCCGTGCGCCAGCTTCGCCATCGCCTTCTGGATCAGCACCTCCGTCCGCGTGTCCACGGACGACGTCGCCTCGTCGAGGACCAGGATCACCGGGTCGGACAGGAACGCCCGCGCGATGGTGATCAGCTGCTTCTCACCCGCGCTCACCCCCGTGCCCTCGTCGTCGATCACCGTGTCGTAGCCGTCGGGCAGCGTCCGTACGAACCGGTCGGCGTGCGCCGCCCGCGCGGCCTCCTCGATCTCCCCGCGGGTGACCTCCCGCGACGCCCCGTACGCGATGTTCTCCGCGATGGTGCCGCCGAACAGCCAGGTGTCCTGGAGCACCATGCCGATGCCGGCCCGCAGCTCGTCCCGGGACATCTTCGCTATGTCGACGCCGTCCAGGGTGATCCGGCCGCCGGACACCTCGTAGAACCGCATCAGCAGGTTGACCAGCGTGGTCTTGCCCGCGCCCGTCGGGCCGACGATGGCGACCGTGTGACCCGGCTCCACCTTCAGCGACAGATCCTCGATCAGCGGCTTCTCCGGGTCGTAGCGGAAGGACACGTGGTCCAGCTCCACCCGGCCGCGCAGGTCCTCGGGCCGCACGCCCGGGATCGGGTCCGCCGACTGCTCCTCGGCGTCCAGCAGCTCGAAGATCCGCTCCGCCGACGCCACGCCGGACTGCACCAGGTTCGCCATCGAGGCGACCTGCGTCAGAGGCATCGAGAACTGCCGGGAGTACTGGATGAAGGCCTGCACGTCGCCGATGGACAGCTGGCCCGAGGCCACCCGCAGCCCGCCGACCACCGCGACCAGCACGTAGTTCAGGTTGGACACGAACATCATCAGCGGCTGCATGATGCCGCTGTTGAACTGCGCCTTGAACCCGGCCTCGTAGAGCGCGTCGTTCTGCTCGGCGAACTGCTCGGCCGACTCCTCCTGCCGCCCGAACACCTTCACCAGCGCGTGCCCGGTGTACATCTCCTCGATGTGCGCGTTCAGCTGCCCCGTCGAGCGCCACTGCTGCACGAACTGCGGCTGCGACCGCTTGCCCACCCGCGTGGCCACCACGAACGACAGCGGCACCGTCACCAGCGCGACCAGCGCCAGGATCCAGGAGACGTAGAACATCATCGCCAGCACACCGATGATGGTGAGCAGCGAGTTGATCAGCTGGCCCATCGACTGCTGGAGCGTCTGCCCGATGTTGTCGATGTCGTTGGTGGCGCGGCTGAGCACCTCACCGCGCTGGCGCTTGTCGAAGTACGACAGCGGCAGCCGGGACAGCTTGGTCTGCACGTCCTCGCGCAGCCGGAACATCGTCCGGTTCACCGCGCGGTTCACCAGCCGCGTGGCCACCGCCATCAGCAGCCCGGCCACCGCGAACGTCGCCAGCGCGAGCAGCAGCACCTCGCCCACCGCGCCGAAGTCGATGCCCTGGCCCGGGGTGAAGTCCGTGCTGCGGAGCATGTCGGCGACATTGCCGTCACCGCGCTCCCGCATGGAGGCGAGGACCTGCTCCTTCGTGGCACCCGACGGCATGTCCCGCCCGACGATGCCCGCGAAGACCAGGTCGGTGGCCCGGCCGAGGATCTTCGGCCCCACCACGTTGAGGCCGACGCTGACGACGACGCACGCCAGCAGCGTGAACAGCGTCGCCCGCTCCGGCCGGAACTGGGCGACGAGCCGTTTGCCCGACCCCTTGAAGTCCATCGAACGCTGGTCGGGTCCGCCCCCGGCCATCATGCGACCCGCAGGCCCGGCCATCAGGCAGCCTCCGCTTCCGTCAGCTGGGAGAGCACGATCTCCCGGTAGGTCTCGTTGTCCGCCATCAGCTCGTGGTGCCGGCCCACGCCGACCACCCGCCCCTCGTCCAGCACGACGATCCGGTCCGCGTCCCGGATGGTCGCCACCCGCTGCGCCACGATCACCACCGTCGCCTCGGCGGTCTCCTGCGCCAGCTCGGCCCGCAGCGCCGCGTCGGTGGCGTAGTCGAGGGCGGAGAAGGAGTCGTCGAAGAGGTAGATCTCCGGGCGCTGGACCAGCGTCCGGGCGATGGCGAGCCGCTGCCGCTGACCGCCCGACACGTTGGTGCCGCCCTGCGCGATCGGCGCGTCGAGCCCGCCCTCCAGCTCGGAGACGAAGTCCTTGGCCTGCGCCACCTTCAGCGCGTGCCACAGCTCCTCGTCGGTGGCGTCCGGATTGCCGTAGCGCAGATTGGTCGCGACCGTGCCGGCGAAGAGGTACGGCTTCTGCGGCACCAGGCTCACGACCTTGGCCAGCGTCTTCGGGTCGACGGTCCGCACGTCCACCCCGTCGACCAGCACCTCGCCCTCGGTGGCGTCGAAGAGGCGGGGGACCAGGCCCAGCAGCGTCGACTTGCCGCTGCCGGTCGAGCCGATGACGGCGGTCGTCTCGCCCGGCTTGGCCACCAGGCCGATGTTCCTGAGCACCGGCTCCTCGGCCCCCGGGTAGCGGAAGCCCGCCTCCCGGATCTCCAGGTGCCCGTGCCTGCGCAGCTCGGTGACCGGGGCCAGGGGCGGCACGACGCTGCTCTCGGTCTCCAGGACCTCCTGGATGCGCTCGGCGCACACCTCCGCGCGCGGCACCATCATGAACATGAAGGTGGCCATCATCACGGACATGACGATCTGCATGAGGTAGGCGAGGAACGCGGTCAGGTCGCCGATCTGCATCCCGCCGCTGTCGATCCGGTGGGCGCCGAACCACACCACCGCGATCGACGACAGGTTCACCACCGTCATGACCACCGGGAACATCAGCGCGAGCAGGTTGCCGGTGCCGAGGGCCACCTCGGTCAGCTCGGTGTTGGCCTTCCGGAAGCGCTGCTGCTCGTACTCGTCGCGCACGAAGGCGCGGATGACGCGGTTGCCGGTGATCTGCTCGCGCAGCACCCGGTTCACCGTGTCGAGGCGCACCTGCATCTTCCGGAACAGCGGGCGCAGCCTCCGCACGATCAGCGTGACGCAGATCGCCAGCACCGGCACGACCCCGAGCAGCACCCCGGACAGCGGCACGTCCAGACCGAGCGCCATCACGATGCCGCCCACGCACATGATCGGCGCCGACGCCATCAGCGTGAACGTCATCAGGGCCAGCATCTGGACCTGCTGGACGTCGTTGGTGGTCCGGGTGATCAGCGAGGGCGCGCCGAAGTGGCCCACCTCGCGCGCCGAGAAGGACTGCACCCGGTCGAAGACGGCACCCCGCACGTCCCGGCCGAGGGCGGCCGCGGTGCGCGCGCCGTAGAAGACGGCACCGATGTTGCAGACCACCTGGGCCAGCGAGATGCCGATCATCAGGGCGCCGTAGCTCAGGATGTAGCCCGAGTCACCCTTCACGACACCGTCGTCGATGATGTCCGCGTTCAGGGTCGGCAGGTAGAGGGAGGCACAGGTCTGCAGGAACTGCAGCGCCACCAGCAGGGCGATGGGTTTCTTGTAGGGCCTGAGATAGGTCCGCAGTAGTCGTATGAGCACACTGAGTCTCTCGGAGTCGGCGACAGGGGCCGCGGTTGGTTGCCCCTGGCCCCTATCGTCGAACACTCCACCCGCGTTACCTAAACCGATTAACCCAAGAGCGCGGCAAATTCCGGCCTACGGGCGGTAAGCCTCCGCTTCACAGCGCGCCGGGGTGCGTCTGCTCGCGCACCGACACGAACTGCTGGCGCACGGCCTGCCCCACCGCCAGCTCCTCGCCCGGCTCCAGGACCTGCGCCACCGCGCCCCGCCAGACCGGGGGAGTGCGCGGGTCCAGCGTGCCCCGGGAGACGCCCAGCGCCCAGGCCGCCTGGCGGGCCGAGCCGATCGCCGCGTAGTCCGCCGGCTGCGGCACGACGACCTGCGTCCCGAACAGCGCCGGCGCCGCCGCCTGCACGGCCGGCAGCTCGGCCGCCGCGCCGAGCAGGAACACCCGCCGTACGTCCACGCCCCGGCCGCGCAGTACGTCCAGGGCGTCGGCGAGACCGCACAGCATCCCCTCGAACGCGGCCCGCGCCAGGTGCTCCGGCCTCATCGACTCGCGCCGGAGACCGGCCAGGGTGCCCGCGGTGTGCGGCAGGTTGGGCGTCCGCTCACCCTCCAGATAGGGGAGCAGCACCAGCCCGTGCGACCCGGGCGTCGACTTCATCGCCAGCTCGGACAGGCTCTCCAGGTCCGGCACCCCGAGCAGTTCGGCGGTCCCGCGCAGGGCACGTACGGCGTTCAGGGTGGTGACGACCGGCAGGTGCATGCCGGTGGCGTCCGCCAGGGCGGTGATCATCCCGGACTGGTCGACGAGCGGCTCGGTGTGCACGGCCATCACGGACCCGGACGCGCCCAGCGACACCACCGCGTCGCCGAGGCCGATCCCGAGCCCGAAGGCGGCGGCCTGGGTCTCACCGGTGCCCGCGGAGATCAGCAGCCCCTCCGGCGTCGTACCGGCCGCGTCGGCCGGGCCGATCACCTCCGGCAGCACCGCCTGGTGCCCGAGCGCCAGCTCGACCAGGTCCGGCCGGTAACCGCCGGTCGCCGCCGACCAGTACCCGGTGCCCGACGCCCCGCCCCGGTCGGTGCTCCGCCGGGCCGGCCGCCCGAGCAGCTGCCACACCAGCCAGTCGTGAGCCTGCAGCAGTACGGCGGTCCGCGCGGCGGCCTCCGGCTCGTTCCGCGCCAGCCAGCGCAGCTTCGTCACCGGCTGCCCGGCCTGCGGCACCGAGCCCACGGCCTGCGCCCAGGCCTCCCGCCCGCCGAGCGCGTCGATCAGGTCGGCCGCCGCCACCTGGGAGCGCTTGTCGCCGCCGACCATGGCCGGGCGCACGGTGTTGCCCTGCGCGTCCAGCGGCACGACCGAGTTGGCCTGCGCCGACACGCCGATGGCCTGCACGCCCTCCAGGAGCCCGCCGCCGGCCGCCTCCCCGAGGGAGAGGAGCCAGGCCTGCGGATCGACGTCCGCGGGCCTGCCCCCGCCCTCGGGGCTCTCCAGCGGGTGCGGCGCGTAGCCCTGGCGCAGCACGGCACCCGTGTCCGAATCGCAGACGACGATACGCGTGAAATCGGGCGAACTGTCCAACCCGGCGACTATCCCCATACCCGAAATTCTGCCGCACCGGCCGAGGTCCCCGTACCGGGACCTCAGGTGTTGCTGGTGCCCCAGTCGTCGGGACCGCTGCCGTTGCTGCCGCGCTCCCGCAGTGAGCGGACCCGGTGGGCCACCGAGTCGGGCATCCGGTCACCGACCTTGTCGCTCACCACGTGGTACGCCTTGTCGGCGAAGTGCCTGCCCTGCTGGGCCGCGGACTCCGCGGTGTTGCGCACGGCCGGGTTCTGCGCGACCTGCTGCGCGGACTTCCGCAACTGCTCGTAACGCTCCCGCCCGGCCTTCGTGCCGAGCACGTAACCCACCGCTAGTCCGACGACGAACGTGAGCCGGTAACGCATGGCGGCCACCCTTCCCTTCACTGGCTCCGGGGTGCTGGCGAGTACCGATTGGCGGAGCACCCCCCTGCTTGCGCTAATGTATGTGTCGCAGCGAGCGCGCGCCCCCTGGCGAATACCCAGGCTGACGCGTTCGATGCGACACCGACATTCCTCGGTAGCTCAATTGGCAGAGCAGCCGGCTGTTAACCGGCAGGTTACTGGTTCGAGTCCAGTCCGGGGAGCTCGGTCCTCCGTAGCTCAATTGGCAGAGCAGCCGGCTGTTAACCGGCAGGTTACTGGTTCGAGTCCAGTCGGGGGAGCACCGTGAACGAGGACCCTTCGGGGTCCTTTTTCATGTGCCCCTCATGTGTTCTCAAGTCCCGGGAACCACGCGGCACGCTGCGGAGTCTTCAAGGTCATGAAGGCAGCCGTGGAAGCCGACCATCCGAGGCAGGAGATCGTATGAGCGGCTATGCTGCGGCAGACGGCGCGCACAGGTGTACGCGACACGCCGCTATGGGGCGGTAGCTCAGCCGGTTAGAGCAGCGGACTCATAATCCGTCGGCCGTGGGTTCGAGTCCCACCCGCCCCACTCCGCATCACCTCTGCAGAAACCTTCTGGCCCGCGGTGGCGCCGCGTCACCGGGATTCCGGTTCCTTCTCGGTGCTCTCGGCGTTCACAGCGCTCCCGGCTTCGTCCTCGCGTTCGCCCTCCGCCTGGGAGGGAGTGGTGTGCGGCACGTCCGGGGTGTCGGGCTCGTCGTCGCGTTCGCCCTCGGCCTGGGACGGGGTCGACTCGCTCATCGTGCTACCTCCTCCTGTGGGGCGGTCACGGGACGGGTACCCCCTCCGGGAGGCCGGCACCATCCGCTAGAGCGGCGCCCACCACGTGACCGTCGTCCCCCGCGCCTCGGCCCGCCCGTCGTCGACGAGGACGCTCAGGCGTACGCCCTCCCGGCCCTCCGGCAGCGTGGCGGGTGTCTCCACGGTGACCTCGACGCGGGAGACGTCCGGGCGCGCGGAGGCGTCCGCCAGGGCCCGGCGGAGGGCGGTGAGGAGGCGGTCGGCGACCCGGTCGGGGACCAGGGCGTCGACGGGACCCCTGAAGCGGGCCGACGGCGTGGTGCCGAGCCGGGCGGCGGCGGAGGCGGTCTCGCGCAGGACCCGGCCGCGCAGCCCGGTCGACGGGTCCGCGGGCGGCTGCTGGAGCGCGAAGATGGTGGTGCGGACCTCCTGGACCGTGGAGCGCAGCTCGTCCACCGCACGGCCGAGGATGTCGCGGACGTCGTCGGCGCCCGGCCGGCGCTGGGTGGACTCCAGCATCAGGCCGGTGGCGAACAGCCGCTGCACCACCAGGTCGTGCAGGTCGCGGGCGATCCGGTCGCGGTCCTCGTAGACCGCCAGCCGCTCCCTGCCGCGCCGGGCGTCGGCCAGGACGAGGGCGAGTGCCGCCTGTGAGGCGAACTGCGTCGCGAGCAGCCGTTCCAGGTCCGTGTACGGGCGCCCGCCGCGCCGGCGGGGCAGGGCGAGGGTGCCGATGAGCCGGCCGCCCGCCCGCAGCGGCAGCATCATGCTCGGCCCGAAGCGGTGCCGCACATGGGTCGTCATGCGGGGGTCGGTCGCCGAGTCGTCGATGAACACCGGCTCGCCGCCGAGCAGTTGCTCCAGTACGGGGCTGCCCGGCGCGATGGTCGCGCCGACGATGCCGTCCGGGTCGTCGGGCGTCGAGGCGGTCACGATCGCCATGCCGCCCTCGGCGGTCGGGTGCAGGATGACGCCCGCGGAGGCCCCGGCGAGCAGCCGGGCCCGTTCGGCCACCGTGGTCAGCGCGTCGTCGGCGCCCTCCTCGGTGAGCAGCGCGGTGGTGACGGCCGCCGCGCCCTCGATCCAGCGCTCGCGCTGCCGGGCCGTCTCGTACAGCCGGGCGTTGCCGATCGAGACACCGGCCTGGGTGGCCAGGACCCGCAGCAGCTGCTCGTCCTCGACGGTGAACGGGGCGTCGCCGGGCCGCCGGGCCAGCCGCAGCTCGCCGAACTCCTCGTCCCCTACGTGGATCGGCACCCGCAGCAGGGGCGCCGTCCCCGGTGCCGGATCCGGGCCCGGGGTGCGGATCTCGGCGAGGCCGCCCCCGGCGGGGTCGGCGACTTCCAGGGCCGCGCGGGCGGCGCCGGTCAGTTCGGCGGCGCCGTCCACGATGTGCTGCAGGACGCTGCGCAGATCGAGCGCGGTGCCGACGTCCAGGAGGGCTTCGAGGAGACGGGTCAGTCGGGGCGCGGGCTGCGCGGTCATGCGTCCGGCTTCCTCGGCTTCCTCGGTCCTTGGGCCCTCTCGGCCCGCCCGCGTCCCTCCAGTGCCCCGGGCGCATCCGCCGTCCGGGGCTCCGGGCGGCGGATCAGTCGGAGTCGGCGGTCGTCGGGTGCAGGACGAGCGGCTCGACCCGGCCCTCCAGCATGCTGCCGAGGCCCTGGACCGCGCACACGTCGGGCCGCTCCGCGATGTGCACCGGCATGCCGGTGGCCTGGCGCAGCATCTGGTCGAAGCCCGGCAGCAGCGCGCTCCCGCCGACCATCATGATCCCGCGGTCGGCGAGGTCCGCCACCAGGTCCGGCGGGCAGTCCCGCAGCACCTTGCCGATGCCGTCGAGCACGGCGGTGAGCGGCGTCTGGATGGCGTTGCGCACCGTGGCGGTGTCGACCCGCACACTGCGGGCCAGCCCGGTCGCCACGTCCCGGCCGTGGATCTCGGTGGACGCCGGCCCCTGCGGGGTCAGCCCGTTGCCGGACAGGGCGAGTTGCAGCGGGCGCACGGACTGGCTGGGCAGCACCAGCTCGTGCTGGTGGCGCAGCAGCTGCACGATCGCGTGGTCCACGGCCTCGCCGCCCACCGGGATGCGCTCGGCGGTCACGATCGAGCCGAGGGAGAGCACCGCGACCTGCGTGGCGTGCGCGCCGCACACCATGATCATGGTGGCCTCCGGCTGCTCCACCGGCAGTCCGCAGCCGACCGCCGCCGCGATGAGCGTGTCGACCAGCTCCACGCGGCGCGCGCCCAGCCCGACCAGCGTCTCGATCGCCGCGCGCTGGGACAGCGGGTCCGCGTCGTGCGGGGTGCAGACGGCGGCCCGCAGCCGGGGCTTGCGGCGCAGGGCCCGGCGGACCCGGTCGCCGAGCAGGTGGCGCAGCATGCGCTGGGCCATCTCGATGTCGACCACCGTGCCGCCGGAGACCGGTCGCACGACGCGGATGTAGCCGGGGGTGCGGCCGGTCATCTTCTCCGCGAGCTCGCCGACCGCGATGAGCGCGCCGGTGCGGGTGTTGACCGCCGCGGCGGACGGCTGGTCGACGACGAGCCCGGCACCCTTCACGTAGACGCGGGTCCGCGCCGCGCCCAGGTCGACGGCGAAGTGGCAGCGGCGCAGCGCCTCCAGACTGGCGGTGTTGGCAGTACTGGCGGTCATGGCGAATCCTCCCGAGAGCGCGGACCGTGCGGGACCGCCCGGTGGACGGCCTCCTAGGCACCGATCGTGCGCGGCCCAGCGGGCGGGCGCCCGCTGGAGGGGGCCGGGCGGGGTGCCGCTGAACGGGGGGCGCGCGAGGCGTTCAGCGGTTCCGGGTGGCCGTGGGCGCCTCCCGGGTGCCGGCATCGCCGACCAGGTGGTACCAGCCGGTGTCGTCGGGCAGCGGTCGGAAGAGGTCCGGCGGGAAGACGGGGCCGTCCTGGCCCTCCTCGCACACCTCGTCGTAGTAGAGGGAGTCGGAGAGGGCGACGACCGCCCGCGCGGGGGAGGCGTCGAGGACCGCGCCGACCGACTCCTCGGCGGCCCGGAAGGCCTGCTCCCCGATGCCGTCCAGCCAGAACTCCAGCTGCCAGAACTCCGCCCGCAGCCGTCGGCCGCCCAGGTGCGGCAGCAGCCCGGGCAGGCCCGCCACGGTCGCCCTCAGCAGCGGGGCGGCCTCGGCGCGCGGCGACAGCAGCACCAGCAGGCCGCCGTCGTCGTCCAGGAGCTGGTAGGAGGCGCCGTCCATGCCGCTGCCCGCCAGCAGGTCAGCGACCACGCCGTGCAGGGCCGCGCGGGCACCGGAGTCCACCGGGGTCCCCGGGCTCCCACGGCTCTCCGGCTCTGCGGCGAAGGCGTAGCGGGCGCAGGCGCGGAAACCGGTGTCGAGGTCGTACTCCGGGTCGTCCGGTTCCCCGTCCCCCGGGTCGGGTCCCGGCTCCCCGTCCAGTTCCGGTTCCGGTTCCGGTCCCTCGTCCCGCATCGCGTCCCGCAGCGCTGCCCGTCGTGCCTCGCGCTCCTCCCTCTCCTCCCTCTCCTCTCTTTCCTCCCGCTCCGCCCTGTTCTCCGGGGCCCGTGCCGTGTCGTGCTCCGCGTCGTCCGCCAGCAGCGGTGTCCACAGGCGGTCCTCCGTGGGGAAGGGGCCCTCCGGCAGCTCGTCCGGCGCGGCCACGACGGATTCGGTGCCGTCCGGGCCCTGGGGCCGCTCCTCGTACTCCGACCACGGCGCGTCGTCCGCCGGCCCGGCGTGCTCCTCGCGCAGCTCCCGGCCCAGCGCCGTCAGGGCCGGGCTGCGTCCCCCGGACAGCTCGTACTCCTCGTACACCTCCAGGGCCTCCTCGCCCCGGCCCTGGCGGCGCAGCGCGATCAGATACAGGCGGCGGAAGTCCTCCCGGTGGGGGTGGGCCCGCAGCAGTTCGGACAGTTCGGTGGAGGCCCGGTCGTACTCGCCGAGGGCCAGGTCGAGCTCGGCGCGCTTGGTGTGCAGGGCGAGCCGCAGCCGCAGCAGACGGGTGCGGGCGGTGCGGGCGGCGGGGCCGGGCACGTCCGCCAGGGGCGCGGCGTCGTGCCACAGCGCCAGCGCCTCGGTGACCAGACCGTGGGCCTCGGTGAGCGCGTCCCGCAGCCCGGCCGCGTCGGCGCGCCGCACCAGCTCGTCGCAGCGCACCAGGTCCAGGTCGTCGGCGCTGGTGTGCAGGGCGTAGCCGTGGGCGGACTTCGCGAGGACGCCCGGGCCCAGGACGTCCGCCAGCCGCGTCGCGAGGCGGGTCACCTCGGCCCGGGGGTTGCGGGGCTCGTCGCCCGGATCCCACAGCCCCCACCGCAGCTCCTCGTGCGTCACCGTGCGGCCGTGCTTGAGCAGCAGCATCGCGAGCAGCGCGCGCAGCTCGGGGCCGGGGCCGGACGAGCCGTCCGGGAGGGTGACCCGCAGCGGGCCCAGGGCACGGTAGCGGCGCGGCCGGTACGCCTCCTTCGCCCGGGCCGGCAGGTGCGGGTCCGCGAGCAGTTCCAGACCGCGGGCCTGCGCCGCCGCCGAGGGCGACATCAGCTGGTCGAGGGCGTGCGCGTAGTGGATGCGCAGGGCGTGGGGCAGCCGGTCCAGGCGGCGGGAGTCGATCGGGACGGTCAGGTGCGAGGAGCCCGAGGTCAGCCCCAGCAGGAGGTCGCACAGGGCCCGCAGGTCCGCGGAGCGCCTGCCCGGGCCCGAGCCCAGCGTCGGCTCGAAGAGGCTGAGCCGGACCGTGCCGTCCGGCAGGAGGACCACGCGGGACGCCTCCGGGCCGCCGTGGGCGAGGCCCGCCCCGTGCAGGGCGGTGAGCGCCCGGGCCAGCTGCGCCCCCACCGACACCGTCAGCGGCACCGGCAGCAGCCGGCCGTCGGACCGGGTGAGGGCGCCCAGCGCTATGCCGTCGAGATGCTCCATGACGACGTAGGGGACGTCGTCCTCGATGCCGGCGTCGAGCACCGTCACCAGGTTCGGGTGGGACATCCGCGTCAGCCGCGCCGCGTTGCGCAGGAACGTCCGGCGCGAGGCAGGGTCGGTGTCCGCGTCGTGCAGCCGGATCGCCACCGTCCGGTTCGTCGGCGACGGGTCCGGAGCCGTCCGGTCCGGCGCCGCCCGCTCCGGTCCGGTGTCCTCCGCCAGCCAGATCCTCCCCGACGGGGTGAGCCGGCGCGTGGGCCGGTAGCGGGCGCCGAGGGCGGGCGGGAAGGGCGCCGGGACGGCGGGCCGCGCCCGCACCGTCAGCTGCCGGGCGCTCTCCTCGCTGATCGCCGCGAACGACTCGCTCCCGTCGGCCCGCTCGGTGCCCTCGCGGGAGGGGATGAGCGCCCGGAACTCGCCGGGCGAGCGGCCCGCCCGCTCGTCGATCAGGCCGCCGGTGCGCAGCAGCAGGTCGTGGGTGCGGTTGCGGGCGGTGCGGGGCAGCCCGCGCAGGAGCAGCTCGCGCACGCCGGGGCGGAAGGCGTAGGAGCCGGGCGGCCCGGGGACCGTGGTGAGCAGTCCGCCGAGGATGACCTCGGCCAGGTGCTGGGGCCGCGGGTCCGGCTCGACCGCCGCCTGCACCAGCCGCATCACCGGCAGGTCGGGGCGTCCGAGCGCGAGGTGGCCGGCCAGCCGGTAGGCCTGCGGGGAGGCGCTGGCGCGAAAGCGCAGGACGAGTTCCCCGGGCGACAGCCGCGCGAGGTCGGTGCGGTCGTCGGCGTCGGCGGGCAACGGCTGGTGCAGCGCTGCGGCGGCGCCCGGGTACGGGGTGCCGCCCGGACTCGCCACCAGCGCGGCCCAGTTCGCCAGCCACTCGGGGCCCGGCTCCAGCACGGGGACGTACACGGCGCCCTCGGGGGCCCGGGGCGCGGTGCCGTCGTAGGGGGTGAAGGCGAGCGAGGCGCTGGGCGCGGCCCGGTGCGGGGCGGACAGCCGGCCCGGGACCGGCGGCAGGGCGGTGTCCCGCCACAACTGCTCGGGCAGCGGCTGGAGAACGGCCAGCGGTGTGCGGCGCGCCCAGCGGCGCAGCGTGCCGAACCAGCGGGTACCGGCCGGGCCCTCGCGCCACTGCGGCCCCATGCAGTCGCTGATCAGCAGCATGACCGTACGGCCGTCGGCGGGGATCTGGGCACCGTCCCCGCGGACGGTGCCGTCGGGTTCCGCGCGGTGCAGGGTGACGGTGCGGAAGACGCCCGACTGGGCGAGCGCGGCGTGCAGTTCGCGTACCAGGGGCTGCCAGACGGGCATCGTGGGGCCCGCGTCGTGCACCAGGTGCAGGCACAGCCACCGCTCCCGTACGGGGCGCAGCACGGGCAGCCACCACTCGGGCCCGGCACCGAGGCGTGCGATGCGGTCGGCCGTCGCGGACTCGTCCACCTCCTGGCCCACGGGTGCGTCGCTGCGGCGCTTCAGTGGACGCAGGGAGCGCTGCAGCGCCAGCGTGTGGCGCAGCATCGGCGGCGCGGGCGCGAGCAGGGCGCTGTGCGGCTGGGCCGCCGAGGTGCCCGGGGCGGGGGCCGGGGACGGCAGGCGCAGGGGGGTGCGGGGGGCCTCGGACGGGGGAGGGGGTCCGGCCGGCCGGTCGTCCCGGGAGCGGCGCCCGTGCGGGTCCCGGTCCCGGTCCCGGTCCGGGCGCCGGTCCGCCCGGTGGTCCCGGTGCTGCTCGGGGGTGGCCGCACGGGCCGGGGGCGGTTCCTCCGGTCGGGGCCCGGACGCCGGGGGGTTCGGGGAATCGGGCGCCGTGGGCTCCATCTGCCCGGCCAGCCACAGGAGTTCGGCCAGCTCCAGCGGGGTCGGCCGGTCCCCCGTGGCCGCCGACCGGCCGAGGATGTCGGCGAGGCGGGGCAGGGGTGGCGGGCCCGGTGCGCCGGGGCGGTCGGTGGGCATCAGAAGGCGTCGGGCTGCGCGGACCGGCCGAGGTACGGCATCAGCTGCTCGGCCAGCCCGTCCAGGGAGTCGGCGCCCAGACCGGAGGAACGGGCCAGGTAGATGGCGTTGAGCAGCTGGTCCGTGGCCAGTTCGCCGCTGCCCACCCGGGACAGGAACCGGTGGATCAGCTGCCGCGCGTACCCGTCGGGCTCGCCCAGGTGGGCGCGGACGATCTCGGCGAGGTGGTCGTCGTCCGGCTGCCGCAGCCGCAGCGAGACGCAGCGGCGCAGGAAGGCGGGCGGGAACTCGCGCTCGCCGTTGCTGGTGAGGACGACGAAGGGGAAGGCGTTGCAGCGGACCCGGCCGTGCTCCACCGGCACCCGCTGGTCGGCGCCGTCGATCAGGACCTCGGCGTGACCGCCGGGGATGTCCCGGGAGGCACGGACCAGTTCGGGGATCTCGTACTGTCCCTCCTCCAGGACGTGCAGCAGGTCGTTCGGCAGGTCGAGGTCGCTCTTGTCGATCTCGTCGATGAGCAGGGCGCGCGGCCGGGCGTAGGGCAGCAGGGCGGTGCCGAGCGGGCCCAGCCGCAGGTGGTCCTCGACGCCCGTGGCCGCGGCGGGGGCGTCGGACGGCTGCGTGGTGTGGCGCGCCGCGTACAGGCGGGAGAGCGGGTCGTAGGTGTAGAGGCCGTCGCCCAGGGTGCTGCGGCTGGTGATGTTCCACCTCAGGACCGGGCCGAGCCGCAGCTCACGGGCGACCGCGTAGGCCAGCGACGACTTCCCGGTGCCGGGCGGCCCGGTGACCAGCAGCGGCCGCCGCAGATACAGGGCCGCGTTGACCAACTGCACCGTGTCCTCGGTGGCCTGGTAGGTCGCGGCCCGGTGGGCGCGGTCGGGCGAGGCGGCAGCGGCGTCGCCGTCCGCGTCCGGCGGATCGAGCAGGGGCCCGCCGTCGAAGGCCCGCCAGGGCGGGGGCGGGGGCAGCCGGGTGATGCCGTCGTGGGGGGCAGGCGCGCCGGTGTAGACGGGCCACAGGGGCATGGGTTCTTCTCTCCGGGCGGTCGGTGCGGCGGGTACGTCGTCGGGTCCGGCGGTCGGTTCGTCGCGGTCGCGGTTCGTCGGGGTGCGTCGGTGCATGGGCGCGGCGGGCGGTTCAGCCGACCGGGGAGTGGAGAAGGGCGGGCGGCTCGGCGAAGCAGCGGGGATCGTCCCACAGGAGCTGTACGTCACGCGCCCAGTGCTCGTCCGGGGCGTCCGCCGCGTCCGCCGTCTCGCGCAACTCCATCACCAGCCGGGGGAGTTCGGACGGCGGCACGCCCGCCACGGACGCCGCCAGCTCGTCGAGGAACGCCGTGCCGGCGCACCGGCCGTCGGGACCCTCCTCGCCGGGGCAGTCCCGGCGCGGCCACAGCAGCACCGGGACCGGGAGGTTGAGGCCGACCTCGAAGTACTCCGGCGCGGCCGAGGGCGGGGTGGCGAACCCGGCCAGCTCCGCGTCGTCCCGCAGCCGTTTGCGCAGTCCGGCCGGCCGCTCCCGGGTGTCGCAGTCCACCCGGTGCAGCCTGCCGCCCGGACCGGAGCCGAGCCGGTGCCACTTCTTCCGCAGCTGGTGGCGCAGGCGTCCGCTGCGGTGGCGGTACCGGTCGGTGACCACCAGCGGGTAGGCGCAGCCCAGCGGCGTGGAGTCGTCCTCCCCGCACTCCCAGTGCGCCACCGGTTCGTTCAGCCACTCGCGCGGGAGCACGAAGGTGAGCAGTTCGTCGGCGCCGGGATCGAGCTGGGCGCAGGCCTCGTCGATGCGTTCCTGCACGAAGGAGCGCACCGCGCCGCGGGGCAGCCGGCGCGAGCCCACCGGGCGGCGCTGCCCGTCCCGGTAGGCGGACACCTCGACGGTGACCTGGTCGGCGCCTGCCCCGCTGTGGTCGATCTCCACGACGATGGGCGACCAGGTCGCGGGGCGCGGCGGCGGGGCGTGCAGCCGCTCCGCCAGCCGGTCGGCGAACCGGGCCACGGCCGCCGGGTCCGGCACCTCCCACTGCACGTACGCGGCGGCCTCCCGCAGGGAGGCGAAACCGCCCTCCGGCAGCGGTGGGTCGAAGGCGTCCATGGCGGAGACGTACAGCCGGTTCGGATCGCAGTCCAGGCCGACCTCCTCGGCCCGGCGCACCAGCGCGTACAGCCGCCTGCGGGCGTCCGCCCGATGGCCGGGGGTGGGCACCAGCTCGCCCAGCTCCGGCCAGTAGCGCGCCATGACCTCGACGGGCAGCATCCTGCCGACGCGCACGTCCCGGGCGCCGGCGACGGCGGAGACCATGCCGACGACCGTGCCGTCGGCCAGCGTCAGCGCCGCGCCGCTGAACCCGGCGGCCAGCGGCTGCCCGTGCGCCGTGAGCGCCTCCAACTGGACCCACTCGCCGGAGATGAGCGGTCCCGGCAGGGCGCGGTAGGAAGCGAGCATGCCCTCGTCGTACCCCTTGGGGAAGCCGTAGGCGATCAGCTCGGGGGCGGGTGCGGTCCGCTCCGTGCCGGGTCGGGCGAAGACGGCCGGGGCCAGCGGCACCTCCCGGTCCAGTTCCAGTACGGCCAGGTCGCCGAGGTCGGCGGCGCCGTCCCGCCAGCCGCCGTGCACGGCGACCGTGCAGGACAGCTCGCCCAGCTCCCGGCGCCCCGGGAAGGTCACCGTCACCGGCGCGCGGTCGGCCCACCTGACGACATGGGCGCAGGTGAGCAACCGGCGGGCGGAGACGAGGAATCCGGCACCGACCTCCTTGCCGCACTCGACGCGGGCGTGCCACTCGGCACCGCTCATGACAGCGCGGCGGCGTCCGGGGTCTCGGGACCCGCCGGGGACGGCCGCGGCTCGGAACGGGCCGGGGACGGCTGTGGCGACCAGCTCAGTCTCACCACCAGATGGCCCTCCGCCGAGCCCTTGGCGATGACCGCGCCGGCCTCCGCGCTCAGCTTGACCCCGAACTCCAGCTCCACCGCGTCGGGTCTGAGCGTGCCGTCCCGGAAGACCCGCAGCGCGGACGCGGCCGCCGCCCGCACACCATCCAGGGAGTCCTCGAAGGTGCGGGCCGCGCGGGCCGGGCCGTCGCCGCGCGAGACCAGCCGCGCGCCGTCCTCGTCCTCGACGCCCTCGACGACCACCCGCACGCCGTCCTCGGTCTTGAACTCGACCAACCCGTCCATGACGCCGCTCGCTCCCCGTGTGCCGTACGTGTCCGTGCGCAGCACCATTGTGACGGACGGTACTCGGCCGTGTCCCCTCCCGTGCCGCCGGGCCGTCCGGCCGCTGGCGGGAACCCGCCAGGGCGACTAACCGCCGCCCCTGGTCAACTCCCCTGCCCCACGGGCCCCCTGAGACTGCTCACAGCACTCGTCACAGCACTCTACGACGACACGAAGAGAGACGTGGATGAGCACAGGACCAGTCAGACGTGGGGCGACCCTCCTGTCGGCGGGGCTCGTGATCGCGCTGCTGCCGGCCGGGACGGCGGCGGCGCAGGATCCGCCCCCGGACCCGCCGCACCCCCGGACGGCGGCCGCCCGCGCGGCCGGCGCGGCCCGCACCGTCACCCTCGTCACCGGCGACCGGGTGACCGTCGCCGATCTCGGCGGCGGCCGGAAGACCGTCACGGTCGAGCGGCCCGAGGGCGCCACCGGGGCCGTGCGCACCAGCAGTTCCGGCGGCCGGACCACCGTCGTACCGGACGAGGCCCTGCCCTACCTGCGCGACGGCAGCCTCGACGCACGGCTTTTCGACGTCGGTGAACTGCTGGAGCAGGGGCTCGCCGACAGCGAGACCGGCGAACTGCCGCTGATCGTGACCTACGGCAAGGGGGTGCGGGCGGCCACCCCGCGGGGCGTCGAGCGGACCCGGTCGCTGCCCAGCGTGCGCGGGGCCGCCGTCGAGGCCGTCAAGGGGCGGGAATTCTGGCGGGAATTCACCCGTGGCGGCACCGGTGTCGACGGGGTGTGGCTCGACGGGCGGGTCACCGCGGCCATGGCCGAGTCCAACGCGCAGATCGGCACACCCGAGGCCTGGCAGGCCGGACTGACCGGCAAGGGCGTCACCGTGGCCGTGCTGGACAGCGGCGTCGACGCCGGGCACCCCGACCTCGCGGGGCGGATCGCGCAGAGCCGGAGCTTCATCCCGGGCGAGGAGGTCGCCGACCGGCACGGTCACGGCACGCACGTCACCTCCACCGTGGGCGGCAGCGGCGCGGCCTCCGACGGCAAGGAGAAGGGCGTCGCGCCCGGCGCCACGCTCGCGGTCGGCAAGGTCCTCGACGACGAGGGCTTCGGCAGCGAGTCGGAGATCATCGCGGGCATGGAGTGGGCGGCCCGGGACGTGGACGCCGACATCGTCTCCATGAGCCTCGGCTCCACCGAGCCCAGCGACGGCACCGACCCGATGGCCGAGGCCGTCGACACCCTGTCCCGCGAGACCGGCGCCCTGTTCGTGATCGCGGCCGGGAACACCGGTTCCCCGTCCTCCATAGGCTCGCCCGGCGCGGCCGACGCCGCCCTCACCGTCGGCGCCGTCGACTCGGCCGACCAGGCCGCCTGGTTCACCAGCGCGGGGCCCCGGTACGGGGACAACGCGCTCAAGCCCGACCTGTCGGCACCGGGTGTCGGCATCCTCGCCGCCCGCTCCCGGCTCGCCGAGGGCAGCGGCGACTACACCAGCATGGACGGTACGTCGATGGCGACGCCGCACATCGCCGGGGTGGCCGCCCTGCTCGCCGAGGAGCACCCCGACTGGAGCGGCGCGCGGCTCAAGGACGCGCTGATGTCCACGTCGAAGGAACTGGACGCCTCCGTCTACCAGTTGGGCGCGGGCCGGGTGAGCGTGCCCGACGCGGTCCAGGCCGACGTCACCGCCACCGGCAGCGCCGACCTGGGCTTCCACTCCTGGCCGTACGCGTCGAACGAGCCGGTCACCAGGACGGTCACGTACACCAACTCCTCGGACGCCGCAGTCGAGTTGAAGCTGTCCGTGCGGGGCGCCCCCGAGGGCGTCGCCACCCTCGCCGACACCTCCCTGACCGTGCCCGCGCACGGCACCGCCGCCACCACGGTCACCGGGGACGGGTCCAGGGCGCCGGTCGGCACCACGGGCGGGCAGATCGTCGCGGCCGACGCGAGCGGGAAGACCCTCGCGCACACCGCGTTCGGGCTGGTCAAGGAGGACGAGCGGTACTCGCTCACGGTGCACGTCAAGGACCGCTCCGGCGCCGCGACGCCGGCCGACCTGACCGTCCAGCGGCTCACCGAGGGCGTCGATCCCGTCCCCGCGCACGTCCGGGAGTCCGGCACCCTGGAGCTGCGGCTCCCGCGCGGGACGTACAGCCTGTCGTCCTTCCTCGACGTGCGCGGCAGCCACGGCGCCGACTCCCTCGGCCTCGGCTTCCTCGCCGCACCGGAGGTCGTCCTCGACCGGGACCGCGAGATCACCCTGGACGGCCGCGAACTGCGTGAGATCAGCGCCGACGTCGACCGGCGCACCGAGACCCGGCAGCTCCTCATGGAGTACGACCGCAGCGCGAACGGCTCCGATCTGTTCGGAGCCGTCCAGGTGCCGCTGACGTACGACAGCGTCTTCGCCGCGCCCACGAAGAAGGTGACCCAGGGCGGCTTCGAGTACCGGACCGTGTGGCGGCTCGGCAAGCCGCTCCTCGAGGTCGAGGGCATCGGCGAGGCCGTCGTCCAGTCCGGCGGCACCCTGATCGAGGGCCGCACCCGGCTGCCCCTGGTCGACGTCGGGGACGTCGGGGCCGGGCCCTTCCCGGGCGGTGTACGCGGCAAGGCGGTCCTCGCCCGGCTCACCGAGGGGACGGAGCCGGCCGCGCTCGCCCAGGCCGCGCAGGACGCGGGCGTCAAGGCGCTGTTCGTGACCGACGACGCCGCCGGACGGCTGATGTCCTGGTGGGGCACCGACGACAACGCCGACCGGCCGCTCCAGATCGCCACGGTCTCCGCGGCCGACGCCCGCCGGCTGCACCGGGCCGGACGGGTCGACATGACCGGCACCCGCAACACGCCCTACGTGTACGACCTGTCCGAGGGACACAAGGGCGCCGTGCCCGACCGGGACCTCACCTACCGGCCGGGACACCGCGACCTCGCCGTGCTGCACACCAGGTACCACGCCGCCCGACCGGCGAGCGGCGGCGAGTTCCGGTACTCGATCACCGACACTTTCCCGATCGGCCTCGGCTTCCGGGAGCGGATCGACTACCCCGCCGAACGCACCGAGTACGTGTCCACCGGGCCCGGCCAGCTGTGGCACGAGACCGTGACGAGCGCCGGCGAGGCACTGGAGGAGCGCGGCGGACTGGTCGACTACCGGGGCGGCTCGCGCGCCGAGCTGGACTGGTTCAAGCCGGTGTGGCACCCCTACCTCGGCACCGGGCTCGGCTGGGGACAGCAGCGCGCCGGGAACCGGCTCCAGTTCAACGCGCCCGGCTGGGGCGACTCGGGACCCGACCACACCGGCTTCGGCGACGTGTGGAACGAGGACAGCGGCATGTCGCAGACCACGTCGGTGTACCTGGACGGTGAACTGGCCGACCAGGGGCCGAGTTCCGCCGCGTACGTGTGGGACGCGCCGGCCGACGAGCACACCTACAAGCTCGTCACCGACACCGCGCTGGACGCGGCACGCTGGCCGCTCGCGACGAGGGGCCACGCGGAGTGGACCTTCCGGTCGGCGGCCACGCCGGACGACCGGTGGACCTTCCTGCCGCTGATCAACCTCTCCTTCGACGTGGACACCGACCTCGCGGGGAAGGTGCGCGCCGGCAAGAAGCTGCCGATCGGGCTCGGCGCCGGGTACGTGGCGGGCGCCCCGGACACCGGGACGATCGGCGGCGGAAAGCTGGAGGTGTCGTACGACGCGGGGAAGACCTGGCGGCAGGTCGCGCTGCGCGGCGGTGACGGGAAGGCGTCCTGGCAGGGGACGCTGAACGTGCCGCGCGACGCCGAGCACGTCTCGCTGCGGGCCTCGGCGCGCGACGAGAGGGGTGGCTCGGTCACCCAGGAGATCGTGCGGGCGGTGGCCGTGCGGTAGGCCGCACCGCATCCGCCCGCCCACACGCGGACGGCGCCGCCTCCCTGGGACGGGGAGGCGGCGCCGTCGGTTTCTCGGACCGTCAGACCAGCCAGCCGACGAAGTGGACGAGACCGGCGAGGATGTCGGTGAGAAGGTTCATGATCGTGCAGCTCCTTGCGCTGTTCATGTGTGGGACCTACGTGGGACAGATGCGCGACTACGGTCTGCAGCCCGTCGCTCGCACACCGTAAGTATCGTTGGTCCCTGCAGTCACATGCGCTCTTCAGAGCGACGATCACCTGTTCCAGGGAACACCTGCTCGCTTGTTCGGATCACGCCAAGCTGGGCCAAGTCCTGCGGGTGCAGCCGCAGTTGACCGGCCGTCGCCTCCACCTCCTCGGGCGGGCGCTTCAGGATCGCCGCCGCGTGCTCCGGCGCGATGACGGAGAAGTAGCTGTCCGGGGTCGCCCAGGTCCTGCCCGGCGCGGCCAGGGCCAGCGCCCCGCCCGAGCCGCCCTCGCCGATCACCAGCGTGGTGACCGGCGTGCGCACCGAGGCCATGGCACCGAACAGGTCCGCGACCGCCGGACCCACCCCCGCCCGCTCCGCCTCCGCGTCGTTGGCCGCGCCCGGGGTGTCCACCAGGGTCAGCACCGGGATGCCGAGCCGGTCCGCGAGACGGAGCAGCCGGGTCGCCGTGCGGTACCCGGCGGGCCGGGTCGCCGTGCCCGTCTGGGCGGCGTACGCCACCGTCCGGCCCGCGTGCGTGCCGAATCCGCAGAGCATGCCCTCCGCGTCCCGGCCGCCGCAGCGGTCGCCTGACAGGGCGACGCGGTCGGTGAAGTAGGCGTCCAGGTAGGCCCCCGCGCGCGGGCGTCCGGCGGCGCGGGCCCGCCGTACCGCCTCCCAGCCGTCGGCCGGCAGGTCCCGCACGCCCAGCGGCCCGGGCACCGGCGCCGGACCGTCCGACGGCGCCGCCAGCAGCCGCAGCCACCTCCCCAGGGTCGCGCGCAGCTCCCCGGGCGGTACGACGGCGTCCACGCTGCCCGCCGCCAGCTGGGCCTCGGCCGTGTACGCCGCCGGGTCGGCGTCGGGCGGCCTGACCCGCGAGCCCGCGAAACCGACCTGGGCGCCGGGCAGGGCGAGGACCACGTCGGCGCCCGCGCCCAGCGTCGCCCAGCCGCCCCCGGTCGCCGGGTCCCGCACCACCGCGATCTGCGCCAGCCCCGCCGCCCGGGTGAGCGCCGACTGCCGGGCCACCCGCTGCAACTGGGTCAGCGCGAGCATCCCCTCCTGCATCCGGCTGCCGCCGGTGGCGACCAACGGCACGACCGGCAGCCGGTGTTCACGGGCGTACGCGTACGCCGCCTCGATCCGGTCGCCGGTGCGGTGGCCCAGGGAGCCGCCCAGGAAGCCGAACTCGAAGGAGACCAGCACGGCCCGGGTGCCCTCGACGCGGCCGGTGCCGCAGACGGCGGACTCCGCCTCGCCGGTGCGTTCGGCGGCACGGGCCCGCGAGGCGTCGTAGCCGGGCCAGCCGAGCGGGCCGTCGGGCGGCCAGGCGCCGTCCGCGTGGGGGAGTTCGGCGAAGGTGGCGTCGTCGGTGACGAGGGCGAGGAACTCCCGCGCGGTCAGGCGCTCAGCCACGGTCCAGCGCCCGCTTCATGATCTTCCCCATGTCGTTGCGGGGCAGCGCGTCGAGGTACCGGACGACCCGGGGCCGCTTGTGCGGAGCGAGCCGGGCGGCGACGTGGTCGGCCAGCGTGCCGAGGGCGGGCGGCGCGGCGGGGTCGGCCGGGACGATCCAGGCCACGATCCGCTCCCCGAGGTCGGGGTCGGGCTCCCCGGTGACCGCGGCCTCCCGCACCCCGGGGTGTTCGAGCAGCGCGTTCTCGATCTCGCCCGCCCCGATCTTGTACCCGCCGCTCTTGATCAGGTCGGTGGCCTTGCGGCCCACGATGCGGACATAGCCGTCGGGGTCGCGCACCGCCATGTCGCCGGTGCGGAAGAAGCCGTCCTCGGTGAAGGCGGCGGCGGTGGCGTCGGGGCGGCCCAGGTACTCGGTGAACAGGTTGGGGCCGCGCACCTGGATCTCGCCGACGCTCTCCCCGTCGAGCGCCGCGATCGGGGTGCCGTCCTCCTCCACCAGCCGCAGCTCCACGCCGGGCAGCGGCACGCCCACCGTCCCGGCGCGCGGCTCGCCGTCGGCGCGCACGCTGGTGTTCATCAGCGTCTCCGTCATGCCGTACCGCTCGACGACCCGGCGGCCCGTGGCGGCGGCGATCCGCTCGTGGTCGTGCACCGGCAGCGCGGCCGATCCCGACACCAGCAGCCGGGCCCCGGCGAGTGCCTTGGCCAGCTCCGGGTCGCCGGGGAGCGATTCGGCGATCCGGTGGTACATCGTCGGCACGCCGAACAGCATGGTCGCGCCGTCGTTCAGCTCCCGCGCCGCGCCCTCGGTGGAGAACCTGCCCAGGTGCCGCACCGACCCGCCCCGGCGCAGCGGGCCGAGGATGCCGAGGACCAGCCCGTGCACGTGGAACAGCGGCAGCCCCTGCACCAGCACGTCGTCGCCGGTCCACTGCCAGGCGTCGGCGAGCGCGTCCAGGGTCGCCGCGAGCGCCCGCCGGGGGATGACGGCGCCCTTGGGCGGCCCGGTGGTGCCGGAGGTGTAGACGACCAGCGCGGGGTCGCCCTCGTCGGCGCGGTCCTCGGGGACGCTCCCGCGGGCCCGCACGTCGACGTCGACGCGCTCCAGGGCGCCCAGGGCGGACGGGAGTTCGCTGCCTGGGGGTGCCAGGACCAGGGAGGGCGCGCTGTCGGAGAGGATGTGCGCGAGTTCCCTGTCGCCGGACTTCGGGTTGAGCGGCACGGCCGCGACCCCGGCCAGTAGCGCCGCGACCACGGCGACGGCGGTCTCCATCGCCGGGGCGGCCCAGACCGCGACCCGGCCGGCCCCGCCGATCCGCCCGGCCGTGGCGCCCGCCGCGGCGGCGAGTTCCGCGTACGTCAGGGAGCGCTCGCCGAACCGCAGGGCGGGCCGGCCGGCCGGAGCGCCGGCCGGGGCCGGGGAGAGGGCCGGGAAGAGAGAGGACACGCGTCGTACTCCTTAACTGTTGCCCGAGTGCTGTTGCCCGAGTGCTGTCGTTCAAGGCTGCCGGATCGCGCCGGATCCGCGAGGCGGGCCTACCCGAATCCGGGCACGACCAGTACGAGCCACGCCAGCGCCGGCACGGCGGCCACCACGATCCCCCCGTAGACCATCAACTGCCGGAAGAAGCGCTCCCGGTCCACGTCCGGGGCGGCGGCCAGCACCAGCGCGCCGTTCGTCGAGAACGGGCTGACGTCCACCACCGTCGCCGACACCGCCAGCGCCGCCACCATGCCGGCCGCCCCGATCTCGCCCTGCGCGAGGAAGGGCACCGCCAGCGGGATCAGCGCGCCCATGATGCCCACGGAGGAGGCGAAGGCCGACACGATGGCGCCGATGTAGCAGAGCAGCACGGCGGCCAGCAGCGGCACGCCGATGCCGCCGACGCCCTCACCGGCCCAGGCGATGGTGCCCATCTCCTCCAGCACGCCGACGTAGGTGAGGACACCGCAGATCAGCAGCACCGTGGACCAGGCGATCTCGCCGACGGCGCGGCGGCTGTCGTCCGGCCAGGCGGTGCTCAGTACGACGGCCAGGGTGACCGCGGTCAGACCGGCGTCCAGGTCGAAGCCGAGGACGGCCACGACCAGGGCGACCAGGGCGACGAGGGTGGCGATCCGGGAGGGGGTGAGACGCAGGCCGGTGTCTTCGGGGCCGCCGGTCGCCCGGTCGGGCCGGACGGCCACGGCGGCGGGGGCGGCGCCGCCGGTGCCCGCGTCCTTTCCGGTGCCGGTCCCGGTGCCCGCGCCGGTGGGTTCCGCACCCTCGCCGGCGGCGGTGCCGCCGTCCTCGGGCGGCACCGCCCCGCGCGCCCACAGCTTCCGCCCGCCGAGCACCGCGAACAGCACGGCCGCGATGAGGAGGTTGGCGACCAGGGAGGCGAGGAAGAGGCCGATCTCGCTGCCGGGGAGCTTCTCCCGCTCCACGATGCCGTTGACGATCGAGCCGTAGATGCTGATCGGAGAGAAGCCGCCGGCCTGCGCGCCGTGCACCACCATCGTGCCCATGAGCAGCGGGCTGATCGAGTACCGGGTGGCGAAGCTCAGGGCGATCGGCGCGACGATCGCGACCGCGGCCGGGCTGACCGCGCCGATCGCCGTGAGCGCGCCGGTGAGCGCGAACATCACCCACGGGATCAGCGCGAGACGGCCCCTCACCAGCCGGACGGCCGCGTGCACCAGCCAGTCGGTGGTGCCGTTGGCCCGGGCGATGGCGAACAGGTAGGTGACGCCGACGAGGACGACGAACAGGTCACCGGGGAAACCGGCGAAGATGCCGTCCGCGTCGAGGTCGGCGACGAGCGTGCCCACCCCGAACGCGGCGGCGAAGGCGAGCGCGCCCATGTTGACGGAGCGGGTGGTGGCGATGACGAACACCACGACGAGGACGAGGATCGAGATGAGTTCGGGGGACATGCGGGGGCTCCCGAGTGCTGACCTGGTTGTTCGGGCGGGTGACTGCCGGGGTGGCCGGGCTGGGGACGAGTGGCCGAGTGGCTGAGCCACTTGAACAGTGCGGTTGGCTGGTCAGCGTGGGCCCGGCCCCCGGCCACGTCAAGGGGTCGCGCAATAATTGGCTCAGCCACTCGGCCACCAGGCCACCGTCGGCCCCGGTGCTACGCTCCCGGCGAGAGGGGGGACCTCATGACCGACGCCCTGCGTCCCATGACCAAGCAGCGCCTGTACGAACAGGTGCTGGAGCGGCTGCGCCAGTACGTCACCGACGGCGGCCTGCGGGCCGGCGACCGGCTTCCGCCCGAGCGGGACCTCGCCCAGCGCCTCGGTGTCAGCCGCGCCTCGGTGAAGCAGGCGATCGTGGTCCTGGAGGTCCAGGGCCTGGTGGAGGCGCGGCACGGCGGCGGGACCTATCTGGTCCGGGACAGCCTCGACGTCGAACCGGTCGAGAAGATGGTGGAACGCCGCCGGCGCCTCCCGGACGTCCTGGAGGCCCGCGAGGCCCTGGAGACCAAGCTCGCCGAACTGGCCGCCGAGCGCCGCACGGAGGACGACCTCGCCGCCATGCGGTCCGCGCTGGCCGTGATGGCCGAGGAGATCGACGGGGGCGGGCACGGCGTCGAGGGGGACCGGCTGTTCCACGCGGCGGTGACGGCGGCGGCGCACAGCAGCCTGCTCGCCGAGTTCATGCGCTCCATCGCCCACCAGATCGCCGAGAGCCGCACCGAGTCCCTGCGCCAGCCCGGCCGTCCCGGCCGCTCCCTGGCCCAGCACCGGGCGATCCTGGACGCGGTGGCCGACCGGCAGCCCCGGCAGGCCGCCACCGCGATGCGCCGCCACGTCCGTACGGTTGCCAAGGTCCGCCTGCTGGACTGGGACCCGGAGGGCGAACGCTGACGCTCCCCCGCGGGGCCCGTCTCACCCGCCGACCGCGGTGCGCTGCAACAGCCCCCAGGTGAACTCCGCGACCACCTCGTGCCGTAGGCCGTCCCGGTCCGGGGCGGCGAAGGCCAGCCCCCACCGGGTCGGGGCCGAGCCCTGGAGCGGCCGGGCGGGGGCGAAGGCGCGGGCCGCCTCGTCGACCGTGCACGACCAGGGCGTGAGGTCGTCCAGCGTGCGCAGCTCGGGCCCGCTCGCGCCCGGCGCGCGGACCAGCCACTCGTTCCAGACCACGCCCTTGTCCGCGACCAGCACCTCGAAGCGCAGGTCCGGCCACAGGGGCAGCACCCACTGCCTGGCCTCGCACTCCAGGTCGCCGATCCGGCGGGCGGCCACCGACTCCGGCTCCCCCAGCACGGAGCGGTAACGGGCGGCGGCCGAGCGGGACCGGGGGGAGCGGAGCATCGCCTGCCAGCGCCGGTTGGCCTCGCGCATCTGCGCGACCGACGCGCCCAGCTCGCGGCGGGCGTCCTCCACCGGGCCGGGGTTGTGGTCGGCCATGCGGCGCAGCAGGACCAGCTGGAAGTCGCGCGGGGTGAACGGTCCTGCGGGCTGCTTTCCGGTCGGCATGGCAGCCATCATCGCGGACGAGGCGGACCATGGGGGGTATGGGGGCGGACCCGGGCTCCCGCCGGCCCATTGCCCAGGCAAACGCGATATGAGTAGCCTGTGTTCGCTATTCCGATCGCCTGTTGAAATCTCGAACATATCTAGGGAGGGGGCTGACATGGGTCGTCTCGTGCCGGCCGTGACCCGGGCTCTCGACATACTGGAGCTCTTCCTCGACGGGGACGGCACGCTCTCCGCCCCCGACATCGTGCGCAGGCTCCAGCTGCCGCGCACCACCGTGCACGAGCTGGTCACCACGCTCGCCGCCCGCAAGTACATCGTCCCGGTCCCCGGGCAGTCCGGACGGTACCGGCTCGGCGTGCGTCCGTACCAGCTCGGCGCCCGCTACGCCGAGCACCTCGACCTCGCCGCGGAGGGCCAGCAGGTCGCCCGGACCGTCGCCGAGACCTGCGACGAGACGGTGCACGTGGCGATCCTGGAGGACACCGACGTCATCTACATCGCCAAGGTCGACTCCACGCACGCGGTGCGCATGGTCTCCGCGGCCGGGCGCCGGCTGCCCGCGCACTGCACGTCCGTCGGCAAGATGCTGCTGGCCTCCCTGCCCGAGCCGGAGGTCGCCGCGCGCTTCCCGGACGGCGCCGAGCTGACCGCGATGACGCCGAACAGCATCACCGACCCGGCCGCCCTGCGCGAGGCCCTGGCCGCGATCCGCGAGCGCGGCACCGCCGTGGAGAGCCGGGAGTCCAACCCGGACGTCTCCTGTGTGGCCGCCCCGGTCCGCGACCGCACCGGCCGCGTCGTCGCCGCGCTGTCGATCTCCGTGCCCATGATCCGCTGGAGTGAGGAGCGCCGCGCCGAACTGGAGCAGCTCGCCGTCAAGGGCGCCGCGGACCTCTCCGAGCGGCTCGGCCACCGGAGCGCGGCATGACGGCGACCGGCACGGCCTTCGACGTGGCCGTCCACGCGGCGGCGTCCCTCGGCGAGGGCCCCACCTGGGACCCGGCGACGGGCCGCCTGCTGTGGCTGGACATCCTGAACTCCCGCGTCCACACCTTTGACCCGGCCACCGGCCGGCGCACGCTGCGCCGCACCGACCAGCACGTCGGCGCCGTCAAGCCCCGCGCGGGCGGCGGCCTGGTCCTCAACCTGCGGGACGGGATCGGCCTGCTCGACCCGGACGACACCTTCCGCTGGCTGCACCGGGAGCCCGTCCCCGGCCGCCGCGGCAACGACGCCGCCGTCGCCCCCGACGGCAGCCTGTGGGCGGGCACGATGCGCTACGACGAGGCACCGGGCGGGGGCACGCTGACCCGGTTCACCGGCGACGGCGGCGCCGAGACCGTCCTCGACGACGTGACGGTGAGCAACGGCACCGGCTGGAGCCCCGACGGCACGCTGATGTACTACGCCGACACCCCGACCCGCCGCGTCGACGTCTTCGACGTCACGGCCGAAGGCCGGATCGCGAACCGCCGTCCGCTGGCCGTGATCGAGGACGGCGCGGGCTTCCCCGACGGGCTGTGCGTCGACGCCGACGGCTGTGTGTGGGTCGCCCTGTGGGACGGCGGCGCGGTACGCCGCTACACCCCGTCCGGCGACCTGGACCGGGTGGTCGCCCTCCCTGTCCCCCGGGTCACGGCCTGCGCCTTCGGCGGCCCGGACCTCACCGACCTGTACCTCACCACGGCCCGCGTCGGCCTGCCGGCCCCGCACCCCCTGGCGGGCTCGCTGCTGGTGGTGCCGGGCGCGGGCCGGGGGGTGGCGCAGCCGGCCTTCGCGGGGTGAGGGGCGCCGCCGGCCGGCCGTGACGAACCGCGGCGGCCGCCCCCGGGCGCCCGGCCCGGCCCGGCGCGGCGGCGGCCCGCCGGTGTTCCCGCTTCCGACCGGCGCGGGTGTCACGGCACGCCGGTGCGCGT
Source organism: Streptomyces sp. NPDC042336 (assembly GCF_055581985.1). NCBI lineage: Bacteria > Bacillati > Actinomycetota > Actinomycetes > Kitasatosporales > Streptomycetaceae > Streptomyces > Streptomyces sp. NPDC042336. Next base: position 711,840 of record NZ_JBVJEA010000001.1, read on the forward strand.
GCACACCGTGCCGCGGGACGGCAGCGCCATGGTGCCGCGCCCGGGCGCGAGCTTCGCCGGGTGCGCGACGCTCCCACGGCCGGGGTCGTCCGTCACGCGGACGCTGGGGGCCGGTCGCGGGACCGGCCGCTCACACCCCCGTGCGGTCGAGTCCGGCGAGTACCTCGCGCTCGCCGGGGGTCAGCGGCGGGCCGGTGAGCACGGGGAGCGGGGGGCCGGCGAGGGCGGCCAGGAGCGCCGACGGGTGGAACATGCGGGTCGGCGGGGTGCGCATGCTGGTGACGTCCCAGATCGCCGAGGCCGCCGCGAAGTTGCCGGTCGCCGCCCTCGTCATGCGCCGCGTGTACGCCGTCACCGCCCGGTCGGCGATCCCCGGGCGCCCGCCGCGCGTGCCGGGGTAGAGGACGTCCTGCCCGACGGCCATGGCCCAGGCCGCGTCCACCGGGCGTGCCGCGCCCCGCAGTACCCGCCGGGCCAGGCCGGGCGTGCCGAGATCTCCGGCCCGTTCCAGCTCCCGGCCCAGGACGCGGGCGCCGAACGCCGCCACCGACATGCCCTGCCCGTAGGCCGGGTTGAAGGTGCCGAGCGCGTCGCCGAGGACCACCAGGCCCTCCGGCCAGTGCGGCGCCTTGTCCAGGTAGTGCCGCACATTGCTGGTGGACCGGCTCAGGTGCACGTCGGTGAGCGGTTCGGCGCCGGAGATCAGCCGGCCGACGATCGGGTCCGGCAGGTCGAGCGTGTACCGCAGGAAGCCCTCGGGATCGGCGGGCGGTTCACCGCCGCGCGTGCCGCCGCAGCTGACCAGCCAGCGGTCCCCTTCGACCGGCATGACCATGGCGCTCCGGCCCGGCCGGGACACGTACGGATCGGCCTGCACGATCGTCAGCGGGAACCGCTCCGCCCCGGCCGGTACCCGGTACATGCGCGAGGCGTTGACCAGCCCCGAGTCCACGGTCCGCGTCCGGACGCCGGACAGCCCGAGCCCTGCCAGCCAGGTGACGATCCGTGTGCCGCGTCCGCCGGCGTCGACGACCAGGTCGGCGTCCAGGTCCGCCTCCCCGTCCGGCCCCGAGACCCGCACGCCCCGCACCCGCCCCGCGGACCCGGTCAGCCCGACCGCGGCCGCCCGGCGGACCTCGACCCGCGTGTCTTCGAGCACCGCGGCCCGTACCGTCCAGTCCACCAGCGCCCGGGTGCAGGTGAGCATGACGGGCCCCTCGCGACGCCACCGGCGCAGCCAGCCCTCGGGGGTGCGGGCCAGCATGCCCGAGCTGAGGGATATCTCGTGGGCCCCGGCGGCGAGCAGCCGTTTGCGCAGGCCGACGCCCGGCACGAGCTCCTCCATCGCGGTCAGCCCGCCGGTCATGAGCAGGTGCGCGTGCCGCCCCTGGGGCAGCCCGCGGCGCTGACGGGGACCGTCGGGCAGTTCGTCGCGCTCCAGTACGACGACCTCCTCCACGCCCGCGTCGGCCAGTACGGCTGCGGCCAGCATCCCGGCCAGTCCGGCACCGACGACGACTGCTCTACGCGACATGGGGCTCCTCGGGTTCGGTCAGGGTTCCGGTCAGGGAAGACGGGCCGGTGCCGCCGGGCGCGGTCGCCGGGCCGGGCGGGCGGTGCAGTGCCTGGGACAGTTCCACCAGCCCGCTCGGGCCGGGCACCTCGGTGGCGTGCAGCCGGTAGGACCCGCCGGCGTCGGGCGGTTCCTCGTGGGCGGCGGCCCGGCGCGCCGCGTCGGCGAGCATCACCGCCTCCGCCGCCAGCCGGGCCTCATGGGGGGAGTGGCCGGCCCCCAGGGCGGCGTCCCGCGCCCGTTCCCGGACCCGGTGGTCGAAGTACGGGGCCAGGGTGAGCAGGGCGTCGTGGATGGAGACCTCACGCCACTGGAGCCGGGCCCGGGGGAGCTGCCACCAGGCGGACGGCTGCCTGGGGGCTGTGGACGCCGACTTCACCAGCGACCACAGCGGACCCAGCCGCCGGTAGTCGTCCAGTCCCCGCCAGTGGGCGAGCACGGACGGCAGCAGCCGGGGCAGGGCGAAGCCCACCGAACACACCAGTGCCGCCAGCGACGCCATCGGCGGGGCCACCGTGGTGGACAGGAAGTCCAGGTCGTGGCCCGCCCACCGGGCCGCCACGGCCGTGTACTTGGTGAGCTGGAACCCCACCAGGTCCAGCAGCGCGCCGAGCAGGATGAGCCGCAGCCCGGCCCGCAGCAGGCCGTCCACCTCACGGCTCCACTTGACGCAGACGACGCACATCACCAGCATCGCCGCGCTGTGTCCGAGCAGGTACAGCAGGATCATCTCCCGCATGAACGGGGTCCCCGCGTAGTACGTGTCGAGGTCGGTCAGCCGCTCGGTGTCCGCGTCGGCGAGCAGGAACAGCACGACGATGGCGGCCACCAGCAGACCGTAGGCGGCCATGCTGCGGATCACCGCGCGCCGCACCACCGGCCGGGGGCCGCCCCGCCAGTTGATCAGCAGCACCAGCACCGCGCAGCTGTACGCGGAGAGCATGCCGTAGGTCAGCGGGGCCCCGAAGTTGGTGACGCCGGTGAGTGCGTTGACGGTGCCGAGGGTGGCCGGGGCGGCGCACACGAAGACCAGGGCACCGAGGACGATCGCCACGCACGTGGACAGGGTCAGCGGATTGCTCATGGCGGTGCGCGGGCGGCGGAAGAGCAGGACGGAGGTCATGCCGAACACCACTGCCGCCAGGTAGACGACGAGACTCACGTCCGACCACTCCTCTCGTGCGGGACTCGAGCGTCCCGGCCGTGCCGGGTGCCCGCGCGGCCGCCCGTGTCACCGTCGGTGAAGCCGCCGGCCGTCACGCGGTGCCCGCCGTCGTCGTACCGCTCGGCACGGCGGACGCGGCCGGTACGGGCACGGCACCGGCGAGCACGTCGGCGATCCTCGCGAGGGTCGCCGGGTCCGGCGACGGGGCCGGGGGGCGACCGGCGCCGGCGGCGGGCGGCGGCCATGGCCCGGGGTCGGCCTCGCGCCGCAGCGCGTCGAGGATCACCGCGGCCCAGGCACTGGCCCCGGCCAGTTCGGGATCGCCCGTCGCCGCCAGCGTGTCGGCGCGGGTGCGGTCGTACAGGTCCCGGTCGCCGTACGCGTCCAGGTGACCGAGTGCGTTGTGGATGCTCGTCCGGCGCCACATCAGGAGGGTGACGGGCGAGGCGAACCGCGGGCGCGGCAGCCGCAGCGCCCGGCGGACGAGCAGGTCGTCCAGGGCTCGCTCCAACGGCCGGAGCCGGGCGTACGCGCGCCCCGCCCGACGCCACTCGGCCACCCGCGGCGTCACCAGCGGCACCAGCACCCCGACGACCACCAGCAGGGCGCCGAGGCCGGCGGCGGCCGGGGAGACCGTGGTGCCGAGCACCGGCCAGTCGTGCCCGGACCAGCGGGCGCTCACCGCGACGAGCTTGGTGACGCTGTAGCCGGCCCCGCACAGCGAACCGGCACCGAGCAGTGTCAGGCCCGCCCGCAGCCCGCCGCGCACCTGCCGGGCCCAGCGCAGCGCGGACACCGCCGTGACGGTCACCGCGGTCAGGTGCGCGACCAGGTACAGCACGATCATCTGGGCGATGAACGGGGTCGTCGCGTAGTAGGTGTCCAGATCGGTGCGGCGCTCCACGGGCGCGTCGCCGAGCGCGAAGGTCACCGCGATGCCGAGGACCACGGCGGCGTAGGCGAGCGTCCACCGGCGGGCGGTGCGGCGGACCCCGGGTCCGCCGCGCCAGTGGACGACCAGGACCTGGGAGGCGGCGCAGTAACCGGTGATCGCCGCGTAGGTGAGCGGGGCCGCGAGGTTGGGCACGCCGCTCAGCCGGTTGACGGCTCCGACCGTCGGCGGTGCTCCGAGCAGGAAGCAGAGCCCGGCCAGTCCCAGCACCGCGCACAGGGCCCGCAGATACGGATCGTGCCGGTGCCGCAGCAGGTCGGGGGCCCGTACCGCGAGGCCGAGCCAGAGGGCTCCGCAACTCGGGTAGTTGATCAGGCTGTTCATCTGGCCGTCCCGCGGTAGTTGAGCGCGGCCCCGATGCGGCCGGCGAGGCTCTGCGGGCTGTCCGGGCCGCCGCCCTCCGCGGCGAACACCGAGTCGGTGGAGGCGTCCAGCCAGGTGCGCAGCCGGCTGCCCATCAGCATGCCGAAGCGGTCCGCCTCCTGTTCCTCGGCCAGGGAGAAGTCGGTGCGCGCGGCCACCGGCCGACGACGGTCGCCCGCCAGGTCGTCGGCCTGGGCGCTGTCCTCGGCCTGACGGCGGCTCATGTGCCACACCTCGTGGCAGAGGATCACGATCTGGTGCCAGACGGCAGCGCGTTCGTCCACCACCACGTCGTCGTGGCTCTCGCGCTCCAGCCACAGTCCACTCGCGGTGTGCGGCGGGAACGCCGCCCGGTGCACGACGACCTCCCGTCCCCGCCACGCGCTGACGGAGGCGACGAGCGCCTCGAACAGCACCTCGGGGTCCGCCGGCACGGCCACCTGGATGGGGTCGATGAGGGCGTCAGCGAGACGACGCATCTCCTTCCTGGTCCGCACCGCTGTCTCCTCGTCCCCCCGGCCGTCCGTCGGTCACCCCTGCAATATGCCAAGACGCGCGGCCTCCCGGCCAGTTCCGGGGACCCGTCGTTCGCCGGGTGGCCGAGACGGAGCCCTCGTCACGTCCCCGCCTTCCCGCGAAGTGCGGCCCGATCCTGCCCGAACCATTGACGGGCAAGCGCTTCCCACCTACGTTTCCCGTTCGAAGTTACGAGCAGCATCCGAAATACCGAACGACGACTCCCGAATGACGACAGATGGGGCAGGGCATGGGACGACCTGGCCTGAATCGCAGGCACTTTCTGGCCGCGGCCGGCGGGCTGACGGTCGCGGGCAGCTTCGGCTTCGCGGCGCTCGGCACCGGCGCCGACGCACTCGCCTCCGGGGCCGACACCCGGGTCCGCTACTGGAACCTCTTCAGTGGCGGCGACGGCTACAACATGATCGCGATGCTGGACTCCTTCCGTAAGGACAACCCCGGCATCGACGTGAAGGACTCCACCCTCCAGTGGGGCAGCCCCTTCTACACCAAGCTCGCCATGGCCGCCGCCGGCAACCGCGCGCCCGACCTCGGCGTCATGCACCTCGGCCGCGTCACCGGCTTCTCGCCCGGCCGCCTCCTCGACGCCTGGGACCCGGCTCTGCTCGCCAAGTACGGCGTGCGCGAAAAGGACTTCAATCCCGAGCTGTGGAAGCGCGCCGTCATCGACGGCAAGCTCTACGCGCTGCCGCTCGACGTCCACGTCCAGCTCTGCTTCTACCGCAAGGACGTGCTGAAGAAGGCGGGCCTGCTCGGCGAGGACGGCCGGATGGTCCCCGTCACCTCCACCGACGAGTGGTTCGACGTGCTGAAGGAGGCCAGGAAGGCCACCGCGAAGGGGCTGCAGACCATCGGCCTGTGGCACAACGACCAGAACTTCCAGTGGTGGTTCTTCGTCGCCTTCTACACCCAGCTCGGCGGCACCTGGTTCAACCGGGCCAACACCGAGGTCACCTTCGACACCGACAAGGCCGTGCGGGTCCTGGAGTTCCTGCGCAAGCACGTCGCCGACGGCTACGCCAACCCCTCCTTCGGCGGCAACGCGGGCGCCGAGCAGTTCGTCAACGGCTCCCCCTTCGCCTGGGAGGGCAACTGGTCCGTGCCGGTCTTCGACGCCGCGAAGCTCGACTACGGCGCCACCCCGCTGCCGCCCGTCTTCGGCGAGCGGGCCACCCACGCCGAGTCCCACTCCTTCGTCCTGCCGCACCAGGCGGGCCGCGGGGGCACCACCAACGAGGGCGCGCACCGGCTCGCCGCCTACGTCGTCAAACACGCCCGGCAGTGGGCGGCCGGCGGGCACATCCCCGCCTACACCCCGACCCTGTCCACGGCCGCGTACCAAAAGCTCCAGCCCCAGAACGAGTACGTCTCGGCCATGGACCACCAGGCCACCGAGCCCAAGGTGTGGTTCGCCGGGTCCACCGGCATCCTCGCCCAGCGGGTCGGCCCGGTCGTCGTCTCCTCGACGACGGGCTCCGCGAAGCCCGAGGCCGCCGCCCGCCGGATGAAGGGCACGCTCACCGAACTGCTCGCCATGAGGAACCCCATGGACGGCCGCACCGCCGCACAGGGAGGTGCCGGCGCATGACCACCACCAGCGCCGAGACGATCGTCCGCCCGGCCCGCGCGAGGACCGCCGCCGACAGCGCAGGCCTGCGGCGACGGCAGGGATTCCAGCACGGCGGCTGGTTCGTCGCCCCGTTCCTCGCCCTGTTCGCGCTCTTCGTGGTCTGGCCGCTGCTGCGCGGCCTCTACCTCAGCTTCACCGACGCCAACATCTCCGGCGACGACGCGGGCTTCGTCGGCCTCGACAACTACCGCGAGGCGCTGAAGGACCCGCTGATGTGGGACGCGCTCGGCCACAGCGCGTACTTCACGCTGCTCGTCGTGCCCTGCATCACGGTCCTCGCCTTCCTCCTCGCGATGCTGGCCCACCACATCGAGCGCGGCAAGTGGCTGTGGCGGCTGTGCTTCTTCCTGCCGTTCCTGCTGCCGTCCACCGTCGCCGCCAACCTGTGGCAGTGGCTGTTCAACCCCGGCACCGGCATGGTGAACCACGTCTTCGGCCTCGACACACCGTGGCTGACCGACAAGTCGTACGCCATGCTGGCGGTCGTCATCACCACCCTGTGGTGGACCGTCGGCTTCAGCTTCCTGCTCTACCTCGCCGCGCTCCAGGGCATCCCCGCCCACCTCTACGAGGCCGCCAAGCTCGACGGCGCCAACGCCTGGCACCGCACGGTCCACATCACGCTGCCGATGCTGCGCAACATCACCGGCCTCGTCGTCGCCCTCCAGATCCTCGCCTCCCTCCAGGTCTTCGACCAGGCCGTCGTGATGCAGGACTTCGGGCCGGGCCCGGAGGACTCGACCCGCACCTTCGTGCAGTACACACTCGAACAGGGCTTCACCAGCTACCGCGTGGGCTACGCCTCCGCGATCTCCATCATCTTCTTCGTGCTCATCGCGGCCGTCGCCCTCGCCCGGATGTGGCTGCTGCGCAACCGTGAGGAGGGCGGCCGATGACCACCGCCGCGGCGCAGACGACCCGGACCACCAGGCCGCGCAGGGCCTGGACGCCCGCCCAGATCGTGCTCACCCTGCTGGGCACCGCCGTCGCCGCGGTGTTCCTCGCCCCGCTGGCCTGGGCCCTGTTCACCTCGCTCAAGTCGGAGACCGAGGCGGTCGAGGTGCCCACGCACTGGCTGCCCCGGGACTGGACCGGCCAGGCATGGAAGGCCCTCTTCGAGACCGGCAACATCACCAACTGGTTCGTCAACTCGCTGGTCGTGTCCGTGTGCGTGACGGCGATCGTGCTGCTGGTCGCCGCGCTCGCCGGATACGGTTTCGCCCGCACCGAGTTCCGGGGCAAGGGCGTCCTGATGGGCCTGGTGATGACCGGCCTCATGGTCTCCCCGGCCGTGCTCGGCGTCCCGCTGTTCACCAGCGTCCAGCAGATGGGGATGGTCGACACCTACTGGGGCATGATCCTGCCGCAGTGCGCGCCCGCCGCGATGGTCTACATCCTCTACAAGTTCTTCCAGGGCATCCCGCGCGAGCTGGAGGAGGCCGCCTTCATCGACGGCGCGGGCCGCTGGCGCGTCTTCTTCACGATCATCGTGCCGCTGTCGCGCCCCTCGCTCGCGGCGGTCGGCATCTTCACCTTCATCAGCTCCTGGAACAACTTCCTGTGGCCCTACATGGTCACCAACAACCCCGACCTGATGACCATGCCGAACGGCATCGCGACCGTCATGAACTCCTACGGCATCCAGTGGGCCCAGCTCATGGCCGGCGGCCTGATGGCCGGCCTGCCGCTGATCGTCGTCTTCGTCTTCTTCCAGCGCCAGATCGTGGCGGGCGTGGCCCACACGGGCCTGGCCGGCCAGTAGAGAGCCCCGTAGCGAGCCCCGTACGAGGACACGTCACCCCCCGAAAGGAAAAGATGCGCACCGCCCGCTTCACCCTCGACCCCGCCTTCACCGTCGGCGCCGTCAACCCCCGCCTCTTCGGCTCCTTCGTCGAACACCTCGGACGCTGTGTGTACACCGGCGTCTTCGAACCCGGCCACTCCACCGCGGACGCCGAGGGCCTGCGCCAGGACGTGCTGGAGCTGGTCCGGGAACTCGGCGTCACCGCCGTCCGCTACCCCGGCGGCAACTTCGTCTCCGGCTACAAGTGGGAGGACTCCGTCGGCCCGGTGGAGGACCGCCCGCGCCGTCTCGACCTCGCCTGGCGCTCCACCGAGACCAACCGCTTCGGCCTCTCCGAGTACATCGCCTTCCTGAAGAAGATCGGCCCCCAGGCCGAGCCCATGCTGGCCGTCAACCTCGGCACCCGGGGCGTGGCGGAGGCCCTGGAACTCCAGGAGTACGCCAACCACCCCGCCGGCACGGCCCTGTCCGACCTGCGCGCCGAGCACGGCGACAAGGACCCCTTCGGCATCCGGCTCTGGTGCCTCGGCAACGAGATGGACGGCCCCTGGCAGACCGGCCACAAGACCGCCGAGGAGTACGGCCGCCTCGCCGCCGAGACCGCCCGCGCCATGCGCCAGATCGACCCGGACGTCGAACTGGTCGCCTGCGGGTCGTCGAGCCAGGCGATGGACACCTTCGCCGCCTGGGAGGCGACCGTCCTGGAGGAGACCTACGACCTGGTCGACCACAACATCTCCCTGCACGCCTACTACGAGCCGCACGACGGCGACGTCGACTCCTTCCTCGCCTCCGCCGTCGACATGGAGTCGTTCATCGAGAACGTCGTCGCCACCTGCGACCACGTCGGCGCCCGCCTCAAGTCGAAGAAGCGGATCAACCTCTCCTTCGACGAGTGGAACGTCTGGTACATGAGCCGGACCGAGGCCCAGGTGAGCGCCCTGGACTGGCCGGAGGCGCCGCGCCTGCTGGAGGACAACTACAGCGTCATGGACGCGGTCGTCTTCGGCTCACTGCTGATCGCCCTGCTGCGGCACGCCGACCGCGTCACCGTCGCCTGCCTCGCCCAGCTCGTCAACGTCATCGCCCCGATCATGACCGAGCCGGGCGGCCCGGCCTGGCGCCAGACGACCTTCTTCCCCTTCTCCCAGGCCTCGAAGTACGGCCGCGGCGAGGTGCTCGACGTGCGCGTGGACTCGCCGGCCTACGAGACCGCCAAGTACGGCGAGGCCGACCTGCTGCACGCCACCGCCGTACGCGCCGAGGACGGCTCGGTGACCGTCTTCGCCGTCAACCGTTCCCGCACCGAGGCCCTCCCGCTGGAGGTCGCCCTCGGCGGCCTGGAACTGACGGAGGTCGTCGAGCACAGCGCCCTCGCGGACGCCGACCCCGACGCCCGCAACACGCTCGCCGAGCCCGAGCGGGTCGTCCCCCACCCGGTGGACGGCACGGCCCTGAGCGAGGGCAGGCTCACCGCCGCCCTGGAACCGCTGTCCTGGAACGTGATCCGGCTGCGCTGAGCCGGACCCGCCCCTCTTGGCCGTCGGCCGCGCGGTCCGTCACCCGCGGGGCCGGGCCGGGGAGGGAACGGGCTTGACCGGTACCCCTCCGGCCGCGCGGCCCAGCAGCTCCAGGCGCACCGGGCCGGGGCCCGACGGAGTGTCGCCGCCGGACAGGACCGCGAGGGCCAGGGTGTTGGCGGCGGCGCGGGTGCGCAGGATGCCGTTCGGCAGCACGAAGGTGTGCGGGGCGCCTTCGCGGCCGCCCGCGTACTCGCCCATGTTCCAGCCGTTCAGGAAGACCTGGACGCGCACGTCGCGGTCCGGGGCGCCGTCGAGGACCAGGCCGACCGAGGCGTCGGTCTCCGGCGGGACGTCCAGGCGGAACGTGGTCCGGTACCAGGTCACGCCCTGGTGCCGGTCCCCGTCCGGGGAAGCCGCCGGGGACGCCGGCTCCCAGGCGCCGTCGTCGTACCCGGGCAGGTGCCAGCCGTGGCGTTCCCCGTACAGGCCACCGGTGTTGAGCGGCCCGCGCACCGGGTCGGGGGCGGCCGCGCCCATGATCCGCCAGCGCACCTCGGGCGAGGCGCCCTCGAAGCGGACCGACGCCAGCCCGCGGGCCGACCGGTACGCGTCCTGGTCGTGCTGCGTGCGCCGGACCAGGACGGAGAGGACGGGCGCGGCGCCCTCGCCGCTCCGCCCGCGCAGCGCCGCGCGCAGGGACCGGGGCAGCGGGAAGTCCGCCGTGGCCGTCCAGGTGCCCGCGCCGTCCTTCCGCCCGCCGGACCGGTCCACGCGGTGCGTGCCCAGCGGCTCCCCGTCCAGCCAGGCCATCAGCAGGCCGTGCGCGCCCGTGCGGTACGACAGGGACACCGACTCCAGGCCCGAGGCGTCGCTGAGGCGGCCGCGGTACCAGACGTCGCCGTAGTGGAAGCCGTAGTCGTCGGCGAAGAGCACCGGCTGTCCGTCGGGGACCGGGGTCGTGCCGTGCGAGGTGCGCCGGTCGGCGACCGTCCAGCCCTCGTCGCCGTAGTCGGGCCGCGACTCGAAGTTCTCCGTGCGCCGCCGCCAGCCGTCGAGCGCGGGCAGCACCAGGTCGGGCACTCCGGGCAGCGGCCACACGGTCATCAGGCTCAGGGCGCGGCCCAGGCCCGACTGCACCGGCTCGCCGTTCCAGGTGATGTCGGTGATGCCGGGCGGTGCCCACACCTCCAGCTCACGCTCGTCGACCGTGTCACCGGTCAGCCGGACGGTCGCGCCGTCCAGGACGGCCTCGCGCAGCAGCTCGGGGCCGCGCACCAGGACCCGGCCCGACGGGGTCTCGTACGGCCACAGCCGCAGGGAGGCGGCGTCGTCGGCGAAGAGCAGCAGCAGGGTGCGGTCGGACGCGCCGCTGCGCACCCGCACCCGGGTCAGCCGGTCCCGGGCGAGCGGCACCGTCACGTGCAGCCGGCCGCGGTCGAAGGCCCAGGCCGCCTCCTCGTCCAGCCGGGTCGGCCACGGCTCGTCCGGGCAGTCCAGGACCAGGTGTGCCATCTCACCGGCCCGTCCCACGAACGCGGCGATGTCCAGCTTCCCGACGCTCAGCGACAGCATGGGCTGCACGGTGGCGTACCCGAGCTTGCGCCCCGCGCCCAGGTGGAGGCCGGTGGCGAACAGCTTGGCGTCCCGGGCCGGGACGGTGACCTCCACGTCGGTGCCGCCCATCGGCAGCTTCGAGGTGACGTCGGCGGCGGAGTCGTTGCGCAGCACGTAGGCGTGCGCGCCGGTGTCCGGGTTGGCCAGGTGCCGCACCCGGATCCGGGGATCCGCCGCCCGGACCGCCCGTGCCTCGGTCATGCGGGTGAAGTCCGGTACGTGGCGCAGGAGGTGGCCGATCTGGTGGAGCGGCGCGAGCTTGTCCGTCGGCCGCCGCGCCTCGTCGATCGCCGCGGTGGGGTCGTACGTCGGGGAGGGTGCCGACGGCGCGGGCAGCCACCCCCACGAGGTGCCGCCGAACGCCATGCGGACGTTGTGCAGGGTGCCGCCCCGCGCCACGCGGTCGAGGTGGGCCCGCCGCGCCTCGGCGGCGTCCCGGGTCCGCTCCGGCTCCTGCCAGGCCAGCGGGGAGCCGGCGTGCAGCAGCGGCACCTCGATGCCGTCGGTGCCGAGCCGCTCGCGCAGGTGGTCCAGGCCGGCGCGCCCGGGGGTGTCCGCCCGGTAGAGCAGCACGGTGCCGGTGCCCCGGGTGAACTGGTGCCGGGCGGCGATCGCGTTGACCCGGCCCAGCCATTCGTCGGCGTGGCGCAGATGGGCGGGGTCGGTGGTCCTGGCCCGCCCCTCGGCCGTCGTCAGCCAGCCGGGCAGGCCCCCCGCGTCCACGTCGGCGCCGATGTACGGGCCGGGGTGCAGGACGACGTACAGACCGCACTCGGCGGCCGTGCGCAGGAACAGGTCGAGATCGCGGACGCCGGTGAAGTCGTACCTGCCCGGGGCGGGGGAGTGCTGGTTCCAGGCGAGGCGCACGCTGACCGCGTTGTGGCCGTACGCCCGCATCTTCTGGAGCACGTCCCGCCACAGGGACGGGCTCGGCAGCCGGAAGGGGTGCAGTTCGCCGGACCACAGGGCCAGCCGCCTGCCGTCCACCAGGAGGGAGTACCGGTCCAGGGCGACCCGGTGGCGCCGGCCGTCGGCGCCGGGCGGGCCGGGCGGCGGCCCGGTGGGCACGGGGCCCGGAGCGCCGGAGGCGGGCAGCGCCGCGCTGCTCACGCTGCCGCCGAGCGCGAGACCGAGGACGGTGGTGCCCGCGAGGGCGCTGAACGCTCGTCTGCCGAGCTTGCTGGGCCTGCTGAGCTCCAAGGGAGCCTCTCCTGTTGCGCGCGTACCTCTGGTCCCGTCAGCTGCGCGGGACGCCTGTGCCGGGCCATTGTCCCAGCGCGCGCCACAATGGTCGGCATGAGGATCTCGGCGCGTGCGGACTACGCGGTACGGGCGGTACTGGAACTGGCCGTCCGGCAGGACGATGCCCCGGTCAAGGCGGAGGACGTGGCCGCCGCGCAGGACATTCCGCACAAATTTCTGGAGGGGATCCTCGGGGACCTCAGGCGCGGCGGCGTCGTGGAGAGCCGGCGCGGCGGGGGCGGCGGGTACCGGCTGGCGCGCGGGGCGGCGGCCATCACGGTGGCGGACGTGATCCGGGCGGTGGACGGCCCGATCGTCTCCGTGCGCGGGGAACGGCCGACGGGGCTGGTGTACACGGGCACGGCGGGGCCGCTGCTGCCGCTGTGGGTGGCGCTGCGCGCCAACGTGCGCAGGATCCTGGAGGGCGTGACGATCGCGGACCTCGCGGCGGACGCGCTGCCGGCCCCGGTGCGGGAGCTGGCGGCCGAACCGGCGGCCTGGGAGAACCCGTAGGCCGGGCCCGCGAAGCGGAGCCCGCGGTCCCGCCGCCGGGCAACTCGCGGGGTCACCTCCCGGCGGGCGTGCCGTCCGGCCGGCACAGCAGCGGCTTGTCCAGCTCGGCGCAGGGGCGGTGGCCCTTGGAGCGGATGACGTCCTTGCCGACCTCGTCGGCGAGGTAGCGCAGGAAGCCCGCCGCTACGGAGTCGGCCGGCGGTTCGCCGTAGGTGTAGGCGATCTCCGTCTGCCAGTACGGGTACGCCCCCTGGTCGGCGCCCTCCAGGGTGGCCGGGTAGCCGTCGATGCGGACCTGCCGGACGTGGTCGTGCGCGGCGGCGGCGCCGACCTCGCTGTGCCCCAGGGCCCCCGGGGTCGAGGCCACCGTGTCCAGCAGCGTCCCGGTGCCGCCCACCTCGCAGCGCCCCGGCCGGCCCCGGTCGAGCCCGGCGCAGTCGGGCGTGGTGACCGCCGGGAGGGGGCGGCCGCCGAGGACCTGCCGTTCGAGCGTGGTGCGGGTGCCCGAGCCGGGGTTCCGGCTGACCAGGTGGATGGGGACGTCGTTGCCCTTGACCTGGCTCCAGTTGGTGACGTGCCCGGCGTAGATGTCCCGCACCTGCTTCAGGGACAGGTCCTCGACCCCCGCGTCCTCGTGCACGACCAGGGTGAACAGGGACAGCGCGACGGGCCTGGGCAGCAGCCGCGGGCGGCCGTCGGACTTCGGTCCGTCGCTGAACGCCAGCCGGTCGCCCAGGCCCCGGCCGTCGGGGAGCCGGGCGCCCGCACCGGCCGCGGCGAGTGTGTCGAGCCCGTCGACACTGCCCTTGAAGGAGGTGGCGGTCAGCGGGATGCGGGCGTCCGGGCAGGTCCGTTCGTACTGCCTGGCGGCCTCCCTCAGCACCGGCGCGAAGGCCGTGGAGCCCGACAGGTGCAGGGTCCCGGCGGCGCAGTCCAGCGGCGCGGCCGCCTCGTCGCTCCCGGCCAGGGTGAACGCGGACTGGGTGGCGCTCACCAGGATGAGCGAGGCGAGCAGCCAGCGGACCTGGCGCGAGGCGAAGGGGTAGTACGCGGTCTTCTTGATGTTCCCGCCGCGCACCCCGCCGACGACCCCCGCGGTGACCTCCGCCTCGGGGAACTCCGGCTCGGTGAAGCCCTCCTCCCGGTCCAGGACCGCCAGGACCTTGTAGTGGGCCCGGCGGTTGAGTATCACCTTGGGCAGCCTGATCTCCCGGCCCGTGGTCTCGAAGCCCTCGGCCCCCGGTACGAAGAAGGTGGGCGGGACCTGCGGGCTGCGTTCGGTGACGGTCATGCCGACCACGCGGCGGCCGGGGAAGGCGATGCGTATGCCCACGGGGTCGCTGGCGGGAGCGACGTAGTCACCGGCGACGACGGGGCTCCAGCCGGCGTTCTCGATCCGCAGCAGCACGACCGAGGGGTCGCGCAGGCTGGTGCCGTCCCACTGCATGCGCTGCAGCACCGTGGTGTCGGGCCCCGAGGCGGCCGAGTCACGGATCGTGGTGTCCAACTGGACGCGGTAGCCGAGCCGCTTGCGGCCCGCCAGCACGAACTCCCACAGCGCGGCCACGACGGGCACGGCCAGGCCCAGGACGGCGGCCACGGAACCCCAGGACAGACTCACGCCCGGCTCCCCCTCAGGACGGTGGCATGGGAGGCCATGGTGACGGGGGAGGGGCCGAAGCGGGCGCGGCCACGGTGACTGTCCGGTGCGAATTCACGCCCCGGCCATCTTCGACACCCGGTGTTTTCCGGACATCGGCCGCCGCCCGTGCCCGGGCCATTGACGCGCAAGCGCTTCGATCCTAGGTTCCGTCACTGCGCAACGTCCGACAACACGACCGTTGTTCGACATACGGAACACGATGTGGAACAGGAGCCCCCCATGCGCCGCAGACGAGCCGCACTCCTCGTCCTCCCCGCCGCCGCCCTGCTCGCCCTCGTCCCCTCCGCGGCGTCGGCCTACCCGAACCCCGGCCGGGTCACCGGCTCCGTCGTCACCCACGACCCGACGATGATCCGCACCCCGTCCGGGCAGTACCGGCTCTACGCCACCGGCGGCGGCATCAGCAGCAAGGCGTCCACGGACCGCACCGCCTTCGCCGCGGGCGCCGACGCCTTCGGCTCCCGGCCCGGCTGGTGGTCCCGCTACTCCTCCGTCCCGGAGGCCTGGGCGCCGGACATCTCCTACCACGGCGGCACGTACCTGATGTACTACTCCGTCTCGTCCTTCGGCTCCAACACCTCCGCCATCGGGCTCGCGGTCTCCACCACCGGAGCGCCGGGCAGCTGGAGCGACCGCGGCATCGTCTACACCTCGGGCTCCGCCGACGACTACAACGCCATCGACCCGAACCTCTTCGTCGACGACGACGGCAAGTGGTGGCTCTCCTTCGGCAGTTGGTGGACCGGCATCAAGATGATCCGGATCGACCCGGCCACCGGCAAGCAGCACGCCTCCGACACCGCCCGCCGCTCCCTCGCCTCCCGCCCGACCGGGACCAAGGCCGTCGAGGCCCCGTACGTCGTCAAGCGGAACGGGTACTACTACCTCTTCGCCTCGTACGACACCTGCTGCGCCGGCACCGGCTCCACCTACAAGGTCAGGGTCGGCCGGGCGACGAGCGCCACCGGGCCCTACCGGGACCGCAACGGCGTCGCGATGACGGACAACGGCGGGACACCGGTCCTGGAGTCGCACGGCGGCGTCATCGGCCCCGGCGGACAGTCGATCATGAACGACGTGGACGGCGACCTGATCGTCTACCACTATTACGACGGCAACGACAACGGCACGCCCAAGCTCGGCATCAACCTCCTGGACTGGAGCAGCGGCTGGCCCGTGGCGTACTGAGCCGCACACCGGTACGGTCGCGCCCGACCCGCCCGAGGCCTCACTCGGTGTCGTCGTGCCCGCGCAGGTGGAGCGAACGGAGGGCCACCTCAATGGCGAAGCGGTGGTCGGGGTCGGCGAGCCGGTCGCCCAGATAGGTGTCCAGCGTCCGCAGGCGGTAGCGGACGGTCTGCGCGTGCACGCCCAGCATCTCGCCGACCTGCTCCGCGGGCGCCCGGGTGGACACGTGCACGCGCAGGGTCTCCACGAGCCGGTCGCGCCGCCTGGCCGGCAACGCGTCGAGCGGGGCCAGTTCACGGGCCGCGATCCGGTCGACCAGCGCGGAGTCGGACAGCAGCCACAGGGTCGTCAGGTGGTCCTCGCAGCGGAGCAGCGGGGCGTCGGGCAGGACTTCGTCGTCGACGAGCTGCAGCACCCGGCGGGCCCAGCGGACGGAGTCGGCGGCCTGGCCGACCGGCACGGTCAGGCCCACCGCGGCGCGGGTGCCGGCCAGGGCCGTGCGGATCATGTCGAGGCGGGCGGGGGTGAGATCCCCGGGCACCAGCAGGTGCGGCTGCGGTATGTCGAGGTCGGCGAGGACGTCCCGGTCGAGGCCCGCCTGGATGTGTTCCGGCGCCGGGGACCGCAGGGCGACCAGGAAACACGACCGGGGCAGCTCCCAGGCGGCGGCCTTGCACAGTTCGGAGACGGCCGTGCGGGGCAGCGGCGAGGCCGCCAGGAGGAAGTGGAGTAACTGTCTTCGTAACGCGGACTCCTCGGAGGCGGCCCGCTCCCGGACCTCCGCGTACCCCTCGCGGGTGATCGCCTCCAGTTCCTCGACGTAGGCGAAGAGCGCGTCGGCGAAGGCGAGGATCAGCGAGGGGGAGAGGCTGTACTGCCGTCCCAGCGTCTTGGCCCGGCGCAGCGCGATGCGGGCACCGAGCCGGTAGGCGCCCTGGAGGACCTCCAGGTCGCGGCCCTCGTAGGCCTCCACCCGGCCGAACCTGCGCAGCAGTTCGTCCCGCAGCTCCGAACTGCTGGAGGGGTCGGCCACCCGGTCCACGAAGGCGGTCAGCGCCTGCTCGACGCCCTGGCGGATCGCGTCCCCGTCCGGGCCGTTGAGCAGCCTGCCGTAGACCGGATAGCTGCGGGTGACCTCGGTGCGGATCTCGTTCAGCAGCCCCGGAAGCAGCGGGCGCATGAAGGCCGCGAACTTCTTGGGCAGGGGGTCGAGCGGTTCACCGAGCACCGAGGGACGCGCGATTGAGGGCATGAGTGATCCCTTGCCGTCGACATGTCCGGTGGGTGGGCCGACCGGGCCCCGCCCTCGGCGGGCGGAGCCTGGACCGGCCCACTGGTCGTTCACCGGTCTGGCAAGCAGACGGTAAATCAACTTTGTTGTGTTGTACATCTCTTGGGGAGGAATCGTGTCACGGTTGTGTACGTCGCCAACCCCCTTGCTGTGAGGGCTACTTGGCGGCGGAGTGCCAGTTCCTCGAGAGGACCTTGCCGGCGTCGGGGACGACCGTCCCAGGGGCGTTGAGGCCGGTGAGGTGGGTCCGGGTGTCGTTCAGGGTGAGGCTGTTGTTCCCGGCGGCGGAGGGCAGCCGGGTCTTCGCGTTCACCGCGGCGTTGATCAGACCGACGTTCAGGCCGCAGCCGGTGGCCCCGGGCACCGCGAAGGTGCTGTCGTTCTGGGTGGCCCCGGTGAGGTTGATCCGGCTCATCTCGCCGGCCGCGTCCTCGGTGCCGTCGCCCCGGAAGAAGGTCATGCCGAACTCGGGGTAGGTGCGGTTCTCCGGGCGCAGCACGATCGGGTTGGCGGCCGTACCGATGTAGCACTTGTCGCCCAGCAGCGGGTTCTCCAGATGGATGCGGACCGGCAGGGCGACGATGGGCTGGTCGGTGAGGACGCCCGCGGTCTGGTCGAAGGCGTAGGGCGCGCCGACCGACTCCATGGTCGCGGTGATCTTGTTGAGGCTGGAGTTCTCCAGCGACTTGCAGATGCCCGTGATCACGAAGATGTCGCTCGGGCACATCAGACCGAGCAGTCCGCCGGGCACGGCGGCGGGCTCGGCCACCAGCGCGCCGGAGGCGGGGGCGACCACGCTGCTGGTGCCGTCCGCGTTCTGCACGACGCCCATCTGGAGGTTGGTCCTGCCGGTCGTCACGGTGGTGTCGCCCAGCTTGATGGAGCCGCTCGCCGAGGTGGACACCACACACTGCGGCGTCTTCTCGAAGCCGTCGGCCGCCAGCATCGCCGGGGCGTCCACGGGGCAGCGGGTGAAGGGGGCCCACTCGCCGTTCAGCGCGGGGTCGGCCGCGGTCGCCGTGCCCAGCGAGGCGAAGGCGCCGAGCGCGGTCAGCGCGGACACGGTGGCGAGCCGGGTGCGGGTGGAGATCCGGGGCATGGTGGTGGCCTTCCGTGGAGGTGGGAGGGGTGGGGTGGGGCGCCGGGTCAGCGCTCGGCGACGGGGATCTGGGCGGGCTGGAGGTCCTCGGTGCACTCCAACGGGTTGACGTTCATGACCGCGCACGTCTGCCCCTGGACCTGCTTGATGTAGTTGCCGGGGCCGGACACGGAGGCGGTGAGCAACCGGTCGAGGTCCTCGCCGCCGGTGCCGCAGCCGGTGAAGGCCGGGATGGTCGCCTCGCCGGACAGCACACCGCCGGAGGTGAGCTGGTAGCCGGTGGCCGGCTGGCCGGTGACTTGCTCGCCGCGCCCGAACAGCACCAGGTGGTCACCGGGGAAGTTCGCGGGGTCCGGGTCGACGGAGCTGAGGGACTTCTCGGTACGGCACCCCGGACCGACGTCCAGGGGCGTCCCGTTGACCTCGAGGGAGGTCACATGAAGGACCAACGGAGCCCGGACATAGGTGTCCATGGTCGTCAGACCCTCCAGGAGGTACAACTTCAGACGCGAGTCGATCCTGACGGGGCCCGTCTGCTCCAGCACCATGGTGGCGGTCACCGGAACGAAGTCGAAGGACAGGAAGGTGCTCCGGAACGGCGGTGTCTGCTTGCGCCCCCGGTAACTGAAGTCGCCCCACGACACGGTGTCGAAGACGAGGGCTTCCGGGTCGAGCGGACCCGCCACGGGGTCGCCCTGTTCGATCAGCATGCAGGACGGCGGCAGGTACGAGGCGGCCTTCTGCTTCCGCACGTTGGTGTAGCCGGTGATGTAGGCGTTGAGCGACTTCGAGGTGGGCGGGTGCTGCTCGTCGTAGCGGCACGGCGGGACGTCGTCGCGGTCCACGGCGGCGCCGGGGGTGTTCTCCAGCACCTCCGGCGAGCGCTCGGACTGCCGCTCCCGCGTCCGGTCCCCGGGTGCCTCCCGCTGCCCCTCCCCGGCCGGCTCCGAGGCCGGCGGGGACCCGGACGGGGAGGGCGAGCCGCTCGCCCCGGGGACGTCCGTGCCGACCGGTACGGTGGCCAGCAGCCCCTGGCCGGGCGCGTCCTCGGCGAGGGCGCAGTCGACGGTCAGCGAGCCGGGGTCCGCGGTGGCCGGGTCGGCCGCCCCGAGCGCCAGGTCGATCGCGAGGGCGCCCGCGGAGAACGTCAGGTCGCCGTCGCTCCGTCCGGCCACCGAGGGGACCTCGCCCCGCGCGACCAGCGTCAGCGGCCCCGACGCGGGCAGCGTGACCGGCTCGGAGCCGCCCCGCCAGGTCGCCGTGGCCGTGGCCGCGTTCTGGGCGACGCCGACGGTGAGCCGGGTGGCCGCCCGTACCTCGGCCGCGTCGCGCGCGGTGAGGTCCGCGACCGCCTCCGCCGGGAGCTCCACGGTGGTGGTGACGTCGGACGGCGTGAACGCCTCGCCCGCCCCGGCCCGCTCCGGGAAGTCCGCCGAGACCCGCACCGTCGCGGGCAGTCGCCCCGAGGGGAGGGTGCAGACGTAGGGGAACTCGGCCTCCACCTCCTGGGTGCCCGAGGCGGTGGCCGTGGTCGGCACCAGGGCGGCGAGCACGACGAACGCGGCGATCGACGTGGTCCGGGCCCGGGCCCGGGACGGCCGCGGGGCGGCGACTGGCTTGGCTGTCATGCGACTCCGCTCGGATGGCTCGGACGGGAGGCCGGTCCTCTCGGGCGCGGCACGGGGCCCGCGAACGCCCGGCCGGGGTGCCGGCCGGGCGGACAGGGCTGGTCGGCGGCCTACGGGTTGGAGCCGACGATGGTCGGGATGGCGCCGGTGCTGGCCACCGTGACGGCGTAGTTGCCCTTGAAGGTGGGCTTGGTGGCGGTCGTGACGATCGCGCCGCAGTTGACGGGGTTGGTGACCGTCAGTTCACCGGCGGTGCTGTTGATCGCCAGGACGCCGGTGGAGTTGGTGTACGTGCCCGAGGCCTTGCCCGTCACCGTGAACTTGCAGGCGCCGGCGGTCACGTTGGCCTTGACGTTGCCGACGTAGCCCTTGGTGACACCGGTGGAGGCGTTGTAGTCCACCGCGATGACGTCCCACGGGGTGACCGAGGTGGTGGTGACGTTGCCCAGGACGCTGGTGCACGGCGAGCCGGACGCGCCGAAGTTCATCGTGGTGATGTCGGCGACGTCCCCGGGGTTGCCGGTGGCGCTCGCCATCGTCCCGGTGGCGTTCGAGGTCGTACACGTCATGGGGATGGTGGCGGTGAGCACGATGTTGCCGACGTTCACGGCCTTGAAGGCGGCCGGCGAGGGGTTGACCGTCCACACCGTGGAGGGCACCGCCGAGGAGGGGACGGCGGCGAGGCCGAGCGCCGACGCGGCCGCACACACCACGAGGGCCGACCTTCTGATGCTCTTCTTCATGACTCGGACTCCTTGAGGGTTGACCTGCATTGCGCCGTGACGTTACTCGCCGGAAACATAGCCGAACAATGCGGAAGTCCATGATTCTTTGAAAAGTGGAACAAGCTGTTTCCGGGGTGAGTGAAACGCGATTCGGCTTAGTCATCTGCTGCCAAGGTCGAAACGTCCCGCCCGTGCCGCTCCCGACCCGTGACCGTCGCACGCGCCGGGGTTCCCGTGCTCATCCGATGACAAGTTACCGAGTGGTTCTTGTGCCCTCCCTGACAGGTTCCGGATGACCGGAGTCGGTATCCCGGAAAACTCCGATTCCGGTGTTGCCCGTCGAGGTTACCCGGCCGTAACGTGCCGGTGCGGTGCTCGGTTCCAGGTCGGTGGCCCCCGTCGGCCGGAGCCATGGCGGACGTGTCCGGGCCCTTCATCCCGTCGGGCCGGGGTGTCCGCCGGCGGGGTCCCGCGGGATCCACACCCCCCGGAACCGCGAGACCCCGCCCTGTCTCCCCGGAGACAAGTGCGGGGCGGGCGGGTTGTCTGCGCGGTGACAAGTTCCACCGGGGTGCCGGTGATCCGTGCCGCACCCGTTGTCAGTGCGCTCCGTGCCGACTTAACGTGCGGGCCCGCAGCGCGTATCCGATCGGCGTCCGCTGGAGGTGATATGGGAATCGAAGTGGTGGTCGAGGGCCTGACCAAGTCCTTCGGTAAGCAGAGCATCTGGCGGGACGTGTCACTCACTCTTCCGGCCGGAGAGGTCAGCGTGATGCTGGGCCCGTCCGGAACCGGTAAGACCGTTTTCCTGAAGTCGCTGATAGGACTGCTCAAACCCGAGAAGGGCCGTGTCCTCATCAACGGGGTGGACATGGTGAACAGTCCGGAAAGAGACATCTACGAGACCCGGAAACTGTTCGGTCTCATGTTCCAGGACGGCGCCCTCTTCGGCTCCATGTCCCTTTTCGACAATATCGCCTTCCCGCTGCGGGAACACACCCGCAAGAAGGAGTCCGAGATCCGCCGCATCGTCATGGAGCGGATCGAGGTCGTCGGGCTGCTGGGCGCGGAGGGAAAGCTTCCGGGAGAGATCAGCGGAGGCATGCGCAAGCGGGCGGGGCTGGCCCGCGCGCTCGTCCTCGACCCGCAGATCATCCTGTGCGACGAGCCGGACTCCGGGCTCGACCCGGTCCGCACCGCCTACATCTCGCAGCTGCTGATCGACCTGAACGCCCAGCTCGACGCGACGATGCTGATCGTCACCCACAACCTCGACATCGCCGCCACCGTGCCCGACAACATGGGGATGCTCTTCCTGCGCGAACTCGTCACCTTCGGCCCGCGCGAGGTGCTGCTCACCAGTGACGAGCCGGTCGTGGCCCAGTTCCTCGGCGGCCGGCGCGAGGGACCCATCGGGATGTCCGAGGAGAAGGACGCGGCCACCCTCGCCGCCGAGGCGGACGCCGCCCCCGCGGCCCCGGCCGCACCCCGGGAGATCGTGCCGCAGCTGGAGCCGTCGCCGGGCCTGCCGCCGCGCCGGGCCGTCGCCCGCCGACGCGAGCGTGTCATGGGCATGATCGACACGCTGCCGCCCGCGGCCCGGTCCGCCATCCGCGAGACGTACGCGAAGAGTTCCGAGGCGGCCACCCTGCCGATGCCCGCCGCCGGGAGCGGCGCGTGATCACCGGCGCGCTGCGGCAGACCGGGCGGCTCTTCGCACTCGCCGCCGAGGTCACCCGGGCCGTCTTCCGAAGACCCTTCCAGTTCCGCGAGTTCGTCGAGCAGTTCTGGTTCGTCGCCAGCGTGACCATCCTGCCCGCCGCCCTGGTCTCGATCCCCTTCGGCGCCGTCATCGCCCTCCAGGTCGGCTCCCTGACCGAGCAGCTGGGCGCCCAGTCGTTCACCGGGGGCGCCAGCGTCCTCGCCGTCGTCCAGCAGGCCAGCCCGCTCATCGTCGCCCTGCTCATCGCCGGGGCCGGCGGCTCGGCCATCTGCGCCGACCTCGGCTCCCGCAAGATCCGCGAGGAACTCGACGCCATGGAGGTCATGGGCGTCTCGCCCGTGCAGCGCCTGGTGGTGCCCCGGGTCCTGGCCGCCATGGGCGTCGCGGTCCTGCTCAACGGCCTGGTCTCCGTCGTCGGCATCCTCGGCGGCTACTTCTTCAACGTCGTCATGCAGGGCGGCACCCCCGGCGCCTACCTCTCCAGCTTCTCCGCCCTCGCCCAGCTTCCCGACCTCTACGTCAGCGAACTCAAGGCGCTGGTCTTCGGGTTCATCGCGGGCATCGTCGCCGCCTACCGCGGCCTCAACCCGCGCGGCGGCCCCAAGGGCGTCGGCGACGCCGTCAACCAGTCCGTCGTCATCACCTTCCTCCTGCTCTTCTTCGTCAACATGGTGATGACGGCCGTCTACCTCCAGATCGTCCCGCCGAAGGGAGGCTGAGGTCGATGGCCTCCCCGCTCGTCTGGCTCGACCGCTCCGGCGACCAACTCCTCTTCTACGTCCGGGCGCTGCTGTGGATCCCGCGGACCCTGCGCCGCTACCTCAAGGAGGTGCAGCGCCTGCTCGCGGAGGTGGCCTTCGGCTCCGGCGGCCTCGGCGTCATCGGCGGCACCATCGGCGTGATGATCGCGATGACGCTCTTCACCGGGACCGTCGTCGGACTCCAGGGCTACGCGGCCCTCGACCAGATCGGCACGGCCGCCTTCACCGGATTCGTCTCCGCCTACTTCAACACCCGCGAGATCGCGCCCCTGGTCGCCGGACTCGCCCTCTCCGCGACCGTCGGGGCCGGCTTCACCGCCCAGCTCGGCGCCATGCGCATCAACGAGGAGGTCGACGCGCTGGAGGGCATGGGCATCCGCTCCATGCCGTACCTCGTCACCACCCGCATCATCGCCGGCGTCGTCGCCATCATCCCGCTCTACGCCATCGGGCTGCTCTCCTCCTACCTCGCCTCCCGCTACGTGACCGTCCTGTTCAACGGGCAGTCCCGGGGGACGTACGACCACTACTTCAACCTCTTCCTCTCGCCGACGGACGTGCTGCTGTCCGTACTGAAGGTGCTGATCTTCAGCGTGATGGTGATCGTCGCCCACTGCTACTACGGCTACCGCGCCTCCGGCGGACCCGCCGGGGTCGGCGTGGCCGTCGGCCGGTCCGTGCGCAACGCCATCGTGCTGATCAGCGTCACCGACTTCTTCCTGTCCCTGGCCCTGTGGGGCGCGACCACGACCGTGAAGGTGGCGGGGTGAGATGAGCGGACCGAAGGGATCCACCCTGCGCCACCGGCTGGCCGGAGTGGTGTTCGTGCTGGTGCCCGCCCTGCTGATCTGGCTGGCCGTCGCCGTCTACGACAAGAAGTTCACCGACTCCGACCCGGTGGTCGTCGAGACCGGCAGCGCCGGCAACCAGATGCACCCGGGCGCCGAGGTGAAGCTGCGCGGGGTCGTCGTCGGCGAGGTCCGCGCCATCGACGCAACCGGCGACGGGGCCCGGCTCACCCTCGCCATGAAACCCGGCGCGCTGGACGACGTACCGTCCGACGTCCGCGCCCAGATGCTGCCCACCACCCTGTTCGGCGAACGGTTCGTGGCCCTCGTCCCGCCCGCGGACCCCTCGCCCGAACCCCTGGCCGCCGGGGCCGTCGTCCCCCAGGACCGGTCCGCGAACGCCATCGAGCTCCAGCAGGTGCTCGACGACGTGCTGCCGATGCTCACCGCCGTCCAGCCGCAGAAGCTCTCCGCGACCCTGTCCGCCGTCTCGCAGGCCCTCGAAGGCCGCGGACAACGGCTCGGCGAGACGCTGAGCCTGCTGGACGAGCACCTGGCCGAGTTCAACCCCAACCTGCCCGCCCTCAACCGTGACCTCAAGGAACTCGTGAAGGTCAGCCATGTCTACGCGGACGCCGCGCCCGAAGTCATCACGGCGCTCACCGACTTCACCACCACCAGCGGCACCCTCGCCGAGCAGGAGGCGGAACTCGCCGCCACCCTCGGGTCCACGACTCGGACGGCCGAGGACGTGACGGCCTTCCTGCGCAAGAACAAGGACAACATCATCCGGCTCGGCGACACCGGCCGCCCCACCCTGGAACTGCTCGCCGAGTACTCCTCGGCCTTCCCCTGCACCCTGCGCACCCTCGCCGACTTCGTGCCGGCCATGGACAAGGCGCTCGGCAAGGGCACCGACCGGCCCGGCATCCACGTCGACGTCACCAGCGTCGCCTCGCGCGGGGCCTACCGGCCCGGCCGCGACAGCCCGGTGTACGACTCCGGCGGCGGGCCCCGCTGCCCCTCCGTGCCCTACCTGGGCGCCCTGCCCCGGCCCACCGCCCGGGCCGCCGCCCCCGCGGCCGAGCAGGACCTCGGGCCCGCCAACTCCCCGCAGGAGAACGACCTCGTCAACGAACTCCTCGCCCCCGCCGCCGGGAAGAGCCCCGGCGACCTGCCCGACTGGAGCAGCCTGCTCGTCGGCCCCGTCTACCGCGGTACGGAGGTGACCCTCGGATGACCGGCGCCGACCACGCCCACACCCGGCGCCGCCCGCTGACCGGACCGCTGGTCAAGTCCCTCGTCTTCGTGGTGGTCACCGCCCTCGCCACCACCGTGCTCGGGCTGAGCGTCGCCGGCACCAGCGTCGACTCCGGCGGCGGCACCAGCACCTACAAGGCCCTGTTCACCGACGTCACCGGCCTCACCGACGGCGACAGCGTGCGGATCTCCGGGGTGACCGTCGGCGAGGTGACCGACGTGCGCGTGGTGCACCGGCGCACCGCGCAGGTCACCTTCACCGTCCGCGACGACCGCAGGCTGCCCCGGTCGACCACCGCCGCCGTGAAGTACCTCAACATGGTCGGCCAGCGCTACGTCTCCCTCGCCCGCGGCAGCGGCGACCTCACCGGCAGCCTCCCGGAGGGCGGTACCGTCCCGCTGGAGCGCACCACGCCCGCGCTCGACCTGACCCTGCTCTTCAACGGCTTCAAGCCGCTGTTCGAGGGACTCTCCCCGAAGGACGTCAACGAACTCGCGGGATCGATCGTGCAGGTGCTCCAGGGCGAGGGCGCCACGGTCGACAGCCTGATCCGCCACATCGGTTCGCTCGGCACGACCGTCGCCGCCAAGGACAAGGTGATCGGCCAGGTCGTCGACAACCTCACCACCGTCCTGGACACCCTCAACGACCGCGAGGACGGCTTCGACGACCTCGTCGTCACCCTCCGGCAACTGGTCAGCGGCTTCAACCAGGACCGCAAACCCCTCGGCGAGGCCGTCACCGCCATGGGCGACCTGACCACCGTCACCGCGGACCTCCTCCAGGACGGACGGGCGCCGCTCAAGAAGGACATCCGCGAACTGGGACGGCTCTCGGCCGGTCTCGGCGAGCACACCCCGCAGATCGAGGACTTCCTGGAGAAGACCCCCGCCAAGATGACCGCCCTGGCCCGCCTGTCCTCCTACGGATCGTGGTTCAACCTCTACCTCTGCGAGGCGCGCGTGAGCGCAGTGACCACCTCCGACGGCTCGAAGCCGCCGACCGGCATCGCGATCACCGAATCGAGGTGCCACGGATGAAGCGCCCTCGCATCAGGCCGGTCAAGGAACGCAACCCCGTGGCCGTCGGCGTCGCCGGGCTGCTCGTCATCGCCCTGATCGCCCTGCTCGCCTACAACGTCGACCGGCTGCCGTTCGGCGGCGGCACCACCTACAGCGCCGACTTCTCCGAGGCCGCCGGCCTGGACGAGGGCGACGAGGTGCGCATCGCCGGCGTCAAGGTCGGCCGCGTCACCGGCGTCGCGCTCGACGGCGCCAAGGTCAAGGTCACCTTCGAGGTCGAGGACGCCTGGCTCGGCGACCGCACCACCGCCGCCATCGCCATCAAGACCGTCCTCGGCGACAAGTACCTGGCGCTCGACCCGCTCGGCTCCGGCCGCCAGGACCCGGGCAGCCGCATCCCGCTCGCCCGCACCACCTCCCCCTACGACGTGACCCAGGCATTCCAGGACCTCAGCGGCACCGTCGACGACATCGACACCGGCCGGCTCGCGGAGAGCTTCGAGACCATCTCCGACACCTTCAAGGACTCCCCGCCGCACGTGCGCAAGGCGGCCACCGGCCTGTCCGACCTGTCGAAGTCCCTCTCCAAGCGCGACGCGAAGCTCTCCGAACTCCTCAAGGGCAGCGCCCGGTTCACCAAGACGCTGGAGGACAACAAGTCCAGCTTCGAGACCCTCATCGAGGACGGCGGCCCGCTGCTCGGCGAACTGCGCGACCGCCGCACCGCCATCAGCGCCCTGCTCAAGGGCAGCCAGGACCTCGGCACCGAACTCGGCGGCCTGGTCAAGGACAACGAGAAGCAGCTCGGCCCCACCCTCAAGGCGCTCGGCCGCGTCACCAGCGTCCTGGAGAAGAACAACACCCAGCTGGGCGAGACCCTCGCGCTGGTCGGCCCCTACTACCGCCTGGTCGGCAACACCCTGGGCAACGGCCGCTGGTTCGACAGCTACCTGTGCGGCGTCGTGCCCCGCGACTACCTGCCCGCGACCTCCCAGCCCGATACCGGATGCCAACCGCCGAAACAGCCCGCGGCGGCCCAGGGGAGCGGTGAGTGATGACCCGACGCCGAAAGATCCTCACCGGGCTGCTCGCCCTCGTGGTGCTCGCCGCCGGCGGCCTGGTCGCCGCCCGGGCCCTCGAAGCCGACGGCACCCGCGTCACCGCGTACTTCGACCGCGCCATCGGCGTCTACGCCGGTTCGGACCTGCGCGTCCTCGGGGTGCGGGTGGGCGAGGTGGAGTCGGTGCGGCCCGAGGGCACCCGGGTCCGCGTCGGCCTCCGCCTGGACGAGGGGATCAAGGTCCCCGAGGACGCGCGGGCCGTCGTCGTCGCGCCCAGCGTCGTCGCCGACCGGTACGTGCAGCTCACCCCCGCCTACCGCAACGGCCCCGCCCTCGCCGACGGCGCCGTCCTGCCCGCCTCCCGCAACCACGTCCCCGTGGAGATCGACCAGATCTACGACTCGATCACCGAACTCGGCGACGCCCTCGGCCCGGACGGCGCCAACGCCGACGGCGCCCTGTCCGACCTGCTGAGGACCGGCGCCGACAACCTCGACGGCAACGGTGAGGCCATCGGCGACGGCGTCGAGGAGTTCGGCAAGGCCGCCAAGACCCTCGACGGCAGCAGCGGCGACCTGTTCAAGACGCTCTCCAGCCTTCAGACCTTCACCACCATGCTGAAGAACAAGGACACCGACGTGCGCACCGCGCAGGAACGCCTGGACGAGGTCGTCAGCTTCTTCGCCGACAACAAGGACGACCTCACCGGCGCCCTGGAGGAACTCGGCAAGGCCCTCGGCCAGGTCAAGACCTTCATCGAGGACAACCGGGGCGAGCTGAGGAAGAACGTCGACCGGCTCGTCCCCATCACCCGGACCCTGGTCGAGCAACGCGCCTCGCTGGCCGAGGCGCTGGACGTGGCACCGCTGGCCGCCGACAACGTCGTGAACGCCTACAACCCCGACACCCGCACCCTCGACGGCCGCGCCAACCTCAACGAGATCAGCGGCGGCGGCCCGCTGCTGCCGCTGCCCGTGGCCGGTGCGGCCGGCGGCACGGCCGATGCGGACAAGACGGAGAAGGGGGCCGGACGATGAGGCGCGGCAGGATCGGCGCGGGCCGGGCAGCGGGCCTCACCGCCGGGGGCCTGGTCGCCGTCGGACTCGCCCTCGCCCTGACCGTCGGCGGGGTCACCGTCGTACCGAGCGGCTTCGACGGCATCGAGGACCTGCCGCTGCCCGGCGGCGCCGACCTCGGCGACCACCCCTACACCGTCACCGCGGAACTCCAGGACGTGCTCAGCCTCGTCCCGCACGCCGCGGTACGGGTCAACGACGTCGCCGTCGGCCGGATCACCGGCATCGAACTCGGCGAGGACGACTGGTCGGCCCGCGTCACCATGGAGATCAACGGCAAGGTGCGGCTGCCCGCCGACGCCACCGCGCGCCTCGAACAGTCCAGCCTGCTGGGCGAGAAGTACGTCCAGCTCGTCGCGCCGGCCAAGGAGACCGGAACCGGCCGGCTGACGGACGGCAGCGTCATCCCGCTGTCCCGCACCAGCCGCAACACCGAGGTCGAGGAGGTGTTCGGCGCGCTGTCCCTGCTCCTCAACGGCGGCGGCGTCAACCAGCTCAAGACCATCACCCGGGAGCTCAACGCCGCGCTCGGCGGCCGCGAACCCGAGGTCCGTTCCATGCTGAGACGGGTCAACACCCTGGTGGGCGACCTCGACGACCACCGCGGAGACATCACCGACGCCCTCGACGCCGTCAACCGGCTCTCCTCGACGCTCGCCACCCGCAAGGACGACGTCGGCACCGTCCTCACCGACCTCTCGCCCGGACTGAAGACGCTGGAGGAGCAGCGCGGCTCCCTGCTGACCATGCTGCGCTCCCTCGACACGCTGTCCGGCGTCGCCGTCTCCACCGTCAACGCGAGCAAGGACGACATGATCGCCGACCTCAAGGCCGTCGCACCGACGCTGAAGGCCCTGGCCGACGCGGGCACGGACCTGCCCGACTCGCTCCAGGTGCTGCTGACGTACCCGTTCACCGACGAGGTGCTGCGCGGGGTGAAGGGCGACTACCTCAACACGTATCTGAGCATGGTCGCCGTGCCGGGGACCGAGGTGATCCCGCCGCTCGTGTCTCCGGGCACGCCTTCGCCGTCCGCGTCCGCGTCCGCGTCCGCGACGGCGCAGGGCGGGCCGGACCCGGCCGCGGAGAAGCGGTCCTCGGGGCGGCGGGGCTCCGCCTCGCCCCTGCCGCTGCCCTCGGTGTCCGGGGCCGGGGCGACGTCCGGTACCGCGTCGGGGGGTGAGCACGGATGATCACCCTCGCCGTACGGCTGAAGAACCTCGCCTTCCTGCTCATCGCCGTCCTCGCCCTCTCCTTCCTCGGCATCCGCTACGCCGACCTCGGCCGGTACGTGGGCGTCGCCGACTACTACACCGTGGACGTCGAACTGCCGAGCACCGGCGGCCTGTTCACCCACTCGGACGTGACCTACCGGGGCGTCTCGGTGGGCCGTGTCGGCCCGATCGACCTCACCGCCGAGGGCGTCGTCGCCGAACTCCGCATCAAGAAGTCCGCACCCCGCATCCCCGCCGACACCAAGGCCGTGGTCGCCGGGCTCTCCGCCGTCGGCGAGCAGTACGTCGACCTGCGGCCCGAGAGCGACGGCTCCCCCTACCTGGCCGACGGCACCCGCATCGACCAGGCCGACACCGAGGTGCCCGCACCCGTCACCGACGTGCTCACCAGCGTCGACGACCTCGTCGGCTCGGTCCCGCTGGAGGACCTGCGCACGGTCGTCGACGAGTTCGGCAAGGCCTTCGAAGGGCACGGTGACGACCTCCAGGTGCTGCTCGACAGCGGCAGCGACTTCGTCGAGGCCGCCGACCGCGCCCTGCCGTCCACCACCCTGCTCATCAACGACGGCGAGACCGTCCTGCGCACCCAGGCCCAGGAGTCGCGGGCCATCCGCGACTTCGCCGTCGGGGCGAAGGACCTGGCCGCCGCGCTCAAGGGCTCCGACGCCGATCTGCGCCGCCTCCTCGCGGTCACCCCCGAGGCCGCCACCCAGGTCAGCGGCCTGCTGCGGGACCTCGACCCGAGCCTCGGCGTCGTCCTGGCCAACCTCCTGACCACCTCCGAGGTCGCCGTCACCCGGCAGCGCGGCATCGAGGAACTGCTGGTGAAGTACCCGGCGGCCGTCTCCGCCGGCGCCACCGCGGTCGACGGCGGCAAGCTGGACCTCGGCCTGGCCGTCACCTTCTTCAGCCCCCTGCCCTGCACCGACGGCTACGGCGGCACGCGCTACCGCAACGGTCTCGACCTCGGCACCGCGCCCGCCCTCAACACCGACGCGGCCTGCACCGCCCCGGCGTCGAGCGGGAAGAACGTGCGCGGCTCGGCCAACGCCCCGAAGAGCGGCGCGGTGCCCGAACCGGCCACACCCGGCTCCCTGCCCTCGGGCAGCGGCCGGACCACCCCGGCCAAGGACGGCACCCCGGACCTGCCCGGCGCGCTCGCCCTGCCCGGACAGCGCGGTGAGGCACCGGCCGGCCTGGCCGGTCTCCTCGCCCCGGATTCCGGGAGCACCCGATGAGGCGGGCCCGGATCCTCACCGGGGCGGGGCTCGTGCTGGCCCTCGGCGTCTGCGGCACCGGCGCGTGGACATACGCGCAGGCCCGCACCGACGACGCGCTCGCCTACGGCCGCCAGCGGGACGAGGCGCTCGCCGACGGGCGGGACGGCATCGCCGTACTCACCACGCTCGACGCCACCACCCGGCAGCGGGCCGAGCGGAGCATCCGGGACTGGCGCACCGTCTCCACCGGGCCGCTGCGCGAGGAACTCGGCGACACCGAGGCGGCGGCCGGGACCTCGGCGCGCGGCACGGTCACCGAGGCCGCCGTCACCGCGCTCGACACGCGGTCCGGCACGGCCAAGCTCATCGCCACGGTGCGCGTCCAGGTCACCCCCGCCGGGGCGAAGAAGCCGTCCACCGACCGCAAGCGCCTGGAGGCGGTCCTGGCCCGCACGGGCGAGGGGGAGTGGAAGGTGCGGGCACTGAGCGCCGTACCGGTGGCGGAAGGGAAGGCCGAGGAGTGATGACACCGACGTGGCTGCCGCGCAGGGGCGGTGCCCCCGGGCCCGACACGGAGCCGGAGCCGGACCCGGCCCCGGCCCCGGGAGCGGACTTTGCCGACGCGCCCGCCGAGCCGCAGACCGCCGAGTCCGGGAGCGTGGCGTCCGGGAGCGTGGCGTCCGCCGGGGGCGCCTCCGGCGAAGGGCTCGGCGAAGTGCCCGGCCGCCGTGGGCCGGGCGGGCGGCTGCGGCAGGTCGCCCTGGCCGGGACCGCCGCGGTCCTCGTCCTCGGCGGCTGCGGATTCTTCTACGCCGCCCACCAGTTGGGGTCACAGGCGCCCGCCCGGAACCACGCGCTCACCGACACCGGGGCCACCTCACGCGTCGCGGGCGACGTCGGCAACGCCCTCGCCCGGATCTTCTCCTACACGCCGGACGGCACCGCGGCCGCCCAACGCTCCGCGAACACCGTCCTCGACGGCCGCGCCGCCCGCCAGTACGAGACCCTCTTCGCCCGGGTCCGCGACGACCTCACCGAGCAGCGCGTCACCCTGAGCACCCGCGCCGTGCGCACCGGAGTGATCGAACTCGACGGCGACCGTGCCCGTCTGCTGGTCTTCCTCGACCAGACCTCCCACCGGAACAAGGGCAAGGCCACCACCGCGGCGGCCCAGCTCACCGTCACGGCCCGGCTCGACGACGACCGGTGGCGGATCGTCGACATCAAGGCCCGCTGACCATGCGCGGGAGACTGGAGCACCCCATGAAACGCGCGGTCCGCCTCCTCGACGCCGGCCGTTCCCGGCCGCTGCCGGCCCTGGCCCTCGCCCTCACCCTCGCCGCGGGCGGCTCCGCCGCCTGGGCCGGTCAGGACTGGTACCGGGCGGCCCACGACGAGCAGGCCGCCTACGCCGCCCAGCGGGACGCGGCCCTCTCCGCCGGCGAGCAGGCCGTGCAGAACCTGAACACGCTCGACCACCGCGAACTGAAGCGCGGCCTGGACCTGTGGGAGTCGTCGACCACCGGCGAACTGCACGAACAACTCGCCTCCGGGCGGGGCGAGTTCGCCGACCAGGTGAAGGAGGCGAAGACGGTGAGCACGGCCCGCGTGCTCTCCGGCGCCGTCACCGAACTCGACGACCGCGCCGGACGCGCCCGGGTGCTGGTCGCCCTGCGCGTCACCGTCAAGGCGGCCGACGGAGCGAAGACCGACAAGGACAGCCGCATGCTCGGCGAACTCACCCGGACCGACGGGCGGTGGAAGCTGAGCGCCCTGGGACAGGCACCCGTGGGCGGCACATCGACCGGCTGACCCGGTCCCGTACCGCGAAGCCGGCCGCAGCGAGGAGGACACCGCACCATGTCGACGACCCGTCACCACATCAACCGCCAGCGGCGCCGCCAGGCCCGCGAGACCCGGCCCGCCGCCCCGGCCGGGCCCCCGGAAGGCACCCCGGTGCGGACCGGTGGACGCGGCGCCACGGCCGTCCTGACGCACGCGGACGCCGTCACCGCCGACTCGCCCCCGGTCGACGAGGAGGAGACCGCCCCGGCCCGGCCGCGCCGCCGCCCCCCGGTCCTCGTACTGCTCTGCGCGCTGACGGTGCTCCTCGGCGGCTTCGCGGGCTGGGCGCACGCGGAGGCCGAAGGACTCAGGTCCGAGCCGGCGCGGAGCAACACCGCGCTGACCGACCTCGCCCGCACCAGCGAGATCAAGGGACAGGTCGGCAAGGCCGTCGACCGGCTCTTCTCCTACGACCACGCGGACCCTGGCGCCCTCGACGAGGCGGCGAAGGACCTCCTGACGGGCAAGGCCGTCGCCCAGCACCGCGGCCTGCTCGCCGACGTCCGCGCGCGGGCCGACGAGCAGAAGGCCGTGATCACCACGACGGTCACCGAGAGCGCGGTGGAACGGATCGACGGCGACCGGGCCCGGGTCCTCGTCTACGCCGACCAGAGCAGCGTCGCCACCACCGGGAAGAAGGCCGCGACGGACCCGAAGGACAAGGCGGGAGCGGAGGCAGCGCAGGACGAGGGCGTGTACGCCGCGGCCATGCTCGCCGTCGACGTCGTGCACCGCGACGGACGCTGGCTGGTCTCCGCCCTCGACACCTTCGGCCGCTAGGCCGCCCGCCCGCACCCCGGACCGCCTCCCGCCCCGCCCTCCCGCACCTCCGACGGAACCGACAGGAGTGACGACCATGTCCGTACGCCGTGCCCGACGCCTGTACCGCCGGCGGGCCCGCAAGGGACTGCGCACGACCGCCCTCGCGGTGGCGGCCATGGCGGCCCTCACCGCGTCCCAGGCCCCCGGCCTCACCGGCGAGGCGGAGGACACCCACGCCGGACCGGCGGCCGACGACCTGAGCCTGCCGACGGCGGACGGCCCGTACGCCGAGCCGGCCCCGCCGGGCGACGGCTCCTACCACACCGAACTCCCGCCGCTGACGACACGGGACGGCGGATCGGCCGCCCCCGCGCTCGGGCCGCAGATCCGCGCCCAGTCGGGGATCCCGGCCACCGTGCTGCGCGCCTACCGCGCCGCCGAGACGGCCGTCGGCAGGACGGACCCGGGCTGCCGGCTGCCCTGGGAACTGCTCGCGGCGATCGGCAAGGTCGAGTCCGGCCAGGCACGCGGCGGCGCGGTCGACCGGAACGGCACGACCCTCGGCCGGATCACCGGACCGCCCCTGGACGGCCGGGGCTTCGCCCTGATCCTGGACACGGACGGCGGCGCCCACGACGGCGACACGGTCTACGACCGGGCGGTGGGCCCGATGCAGTTCCTGCCGTCCACCTGGGCCCGCTGGGGCGCGGACGGCAACGGCGACGGCCGCGCCGACCCGAACAACGTCTTCGACGCGGCGCTGGCGGCCGGGCACTACCTGTGCGCCGGCGACCGGGACCTGGGTCGGGCGGCGGACCTGGACCGGGCCGTCCTCAGCTACAACAACTCCCGCGCCTACCTCGCCCTGGTCAGGCACTGGCTGGAGTTCTACAGCCGCGGAGTCCACACCGTCCCCGACGGCAAGGGCGTCGTCCCGAAGAGCCCCGGCGCGGGCGGCGCCACCCCGGCGACCGAGCCCGTCGACGGAGGGAGCGGCGGCAGCGGCGGGGGCCACGGGAACGGGAACGGTGGTGGAGGCGGGGGCGACGGCATCGACATCGGTCCGGACCCGGGCACCACGCCGGGCGGCCCCGGGTCCCCGTCCCCGTCTCCGTCCCCGTCCCGCCCCGTGCCGTCCACGGCGCCGCACCCGTCCTCCCCGACGGGCCCGGGCCACTCCCAGCCGCCCACGAAGACGCCGGACCCCTCGCCGGACCCGACCGGCCCGAGCCCTTCGCCGACGGCCACGGACGACTGCTCCCCGGAACCGGGGAGCGCGTCCCCCGACCCCACGGCCTCCCCGACGGCGTCACCCTGCCCGACCCCGTCGCAGACCCCGGCCGTCTCGGCCGGGTAGGGACACCCGGCGAGGATCAGCCCGCCCGGCCCATCCCCGCCGCGTTCGGCCAGCCCGTCGCCGGGACCGACTCCAGACCGTTGGTGCCGCGGACCTGGGCGGCGGTGAGGCCGCCGCGGGCCGGCACGCCGGGCGGGGTGGGGCCGTCGGGCGGTGGATACGCGGCGGCCGCGGCCGGCGCCGGAACCGGGGCCGGCGCGGGCTGCGGGGCCGGTGCCGGGTGGGGGACCGGCACCGGCCCGGGATACGGCACCGGCCCGGGATACGGCACCGGCCCCGGCTGGGGGCCCGGCAGCGGCCGGTGCGCCGGCGCGGGGCCGGGCACGGCGGCCGCCGCCGGGGCGACCGGCACCGCGGCGGGGAGCGGCACGCCGGTGCCGGTGCCGGTGCCGGTGCCGGGGGACGGAGCGGCGGCGAGCCCCAGGGCACCGGCACCGGCGGTCTGTGCGGTGATCGCGCGCATACCGGAGCCGTTGGTCTCGTGCATCAGGCGGTCCACCGCCGCCGTGCCCGAGCTGTAGCCGGTCCCTGTGGCCGGCCCGGGCACGGCGGCTCCCCTCCCGGCCCCGTAGAGCACCTGTTCCAGGCCGGACACCAGGCGACGTACGTCGGCCTGGGGGCGCACCACGAGACGCAGGAAGCGGCTGGACGAACCGATCTTGTTGCCGCACTCCCGGACCAGCACCCGGTGCTCGGTGAGCATGCGGTCGCGCACGGCGGTGCCCTCCGAGCCCACGGGGAGGCGGACGAAGAGGAAGTTGCCCTGGGAGGGATAGACGGTCAGGCCGGGCAGCGCGGACAGCTGGGCGGCCATCTCCAGACGGTCGCGGCGCACCTGGTGCAGGCTCCGCGCGTACTCGGGACCGTGGTCGCGCAGCATGAACACCACATGCTCGGCGAAGGAGTTGAGGTTCCACTTGGGGAGCATGGCGCGCACCCGGCCCGCGAGCGCCGGATTGGCGACCAGGTAGCCGAAGCGGATGCCGTGCAGCCCGAAGTTCTTGCCGAGGCTGCGCAGGACGACGACGTTGGGGCGCAGCATCGCCTCCTGGACCACGCTGGGTTCGGCCTCCGCGTCGGCGAACTCCAGGAAGGACTCGTCGATCACCACCAGGTCCCGGTCGGCCATCGCGTCCATGAACTGCACCAGCGCCTGCTTGTGCAGAAAGCCGCCGTCGGGGTTGTTGGGGTTGCAGACCACCACGGTCCGGGTGCCCCTGGCCCGGACGAACTCGGCGTACCCGGCGAGGTCGAGGGCGAAGCCGCCGGCCTCCTGGAGCGGGAACATGTCGACCCGCTTGCCGGTCTCCATGGGCTGGTCGGTCCAGCGGCCGAAGGTGGGGACGGGCACGGCGAGGGAGTCCCGGACCAGCAGGTGGTCGATCCAGGTGATCAGCTCCGTGGAGCCGTTGCCCATCGCCACGCACTGCGGCGGGAGCTGGAGCAGGCCGCACAGTTCGGCGGTGATGGTGTCGGCGCTGCTCGGGTAGTAGGTGATGATCTCGCGCAGCCGGCCCGCCAGCTCGTCGAACATCGCCGGGGTGGGGAAGTACGGGTTGCAGGGGATGCAGAAGTCCACCGGACCGGCGCCCGCCGCCTCGCCGCTCTCCCGCGTCAGCGCCGCCATCGAGGGGCTGTGCGCCGCGGTGCTGCGGAACAACGAGGTGACGTTGCCGGACAAGTGGACCTCCGTAAGTGGGCGGCCCGCGCGGGGAACGCGGGCCGCCCTTGAATACGGAGGCGGACGGGGCACTGTTCAACGGGTGTGAAGAAAGTGTGCCCTCACGCCGTCACGCGCCCGCCCCTCAGGCGTCGAAGGAGTGCACCGTCGACGTCCGGTAGGTCTCGCCGGGCCGCAGCACGGTCGACGGGAACGACGGCTGGTTCGGCGAGTCCGGGAAGTGCTGGGTCTCCAGGCACAGGGCGTCGCCCTGGCGGTAGAGGGAGCCGCCGGTGCCGGTGAGGGTGCCGTCGAGGAAGTTGCCCGAGTAGAACTGCAGGCCGGGCTGGTCGGTGGCGATGCGCAGGGTGCGGCCCGAGGCGTTCTCGCGCAGGGTGGCGATGTGCTCGGGGCGGTCGGTGATGCCCTTGTCGAGCACCCAGTTGTGGTCGAAGCCCTTGGCGGTGACCAGCTGCGGGTGGGCGTCGCGGATGTCCCGGCCGATCGGCTTCGCCCGGCGGAAGTCGAAGGGCGTGCCGGACACCCGGGCCAGCTCGCCGGTCGGGATCAGGCCGGCGTCGGTGGGGGTGAAGCGGGAGGCGGCGATCGACAGCTCGTGGTCCTCGATCGTGCCGCTGCCCTCACCGGCCAGGTTCCAGTAGACGTGGCTGGTGAGGTTGACGACGGTGGCCTTGTCGGTGGTGGCCTCGTAGTCGATGCGCCAGTCGCCGCGCCGGGTGAGGGTGTACGTCACCTTCGCCTTGAGCGTGCCCGGATAGCCCATCTCGCCGTCGACGCTGGTGTAGTGCAGCACCAGGCCGGTGTCGGAGCCCTCGGTGAAGGGCTCGACGTCCCACACCCGGTAGTCGAAGCCCAGGGCGCCGCCGTGCAGGGAGTTCTCCCCGTCGTTGACGGAGAGCTGGTAGTCCTTGCCGTCCAGGGTGAAGCGGCCCTTGGCGATGCGGTTGCCGTACCGCCCGATCAGGGCGCCGAAGTGCGGGCTGCGGGCGACGTAGTCCTCGAGGTTGTCGAAACCCAGCGAGACGTTCGCGTACCGGCCCCGGCGGTCCGGGATCTCCAGGGACTGCACGACACCGCCGTACGACAGCACCTTCATCCGCGTGCTGCCGTTCTCCAGCGACCAGCGGTACACCTTCGTCCCGTCGGCCAGTTTGCCGAAGAGCTCCTTCACCGGTTTCCTGCCTCCCGACGCGTGCGCCGTGCCGCCGACCGCGGTGGCGGCCACGCCGGCCGCTGCCGCCGACGCGATGACCGTTCGTCTGCTCAGTTCCATGTGCGGCTCCTGTACTTCCGTGAAAAGAAGCGGGCCCCGCCGTCGGTGGCGGGGCCCGAGATCCGTTACGAACCGACCCTGCGCTTGTTCCACACGTCGAACCCGACCGCCGCCAGCAGCACCGCGCCCTTGATGACCTGCTGCCAGTCGGTGCCGATGCCGACGAGGTTCATGCCGTTGTTCAGCACGCCCAGGACCAGACCGCCGATGATCGCGCCGAGGACCGTGCCGACGCCGCCGCTCATCGACGCGCCGCCGATGAAGGAGGCGGCGATGGCCTCCAGCTCGAAGTTGAGGCCCGCCTTGGGCGAGGCCGCGTTGAAGCGGGCGGCGAAGACCAGACCCGCCAGGGCCGCGAGCATGCCCATGTTCAGGAAGACCAGGAAGGTGACCTTCTTGTCCTTCACGCCCGACAGCTTGGCCGCGGGCAGGTTGCCGCCGATGGCGTAGATGTGGCGGCCGACGATCGCGTTGCGCATCAGGTAGCCGAAGCCGACCACCAGCACGCCCAGGATGAGCAGCACGATCGGGGCGCCCTTGTAGCTGGCCAGCAGCAGCGTGACGACGAGCACCGCGGCGATCAGCGCGACCAGCTTGAGCAGGAACAGCTTGACCGGCGGCACGTCCAGGGAGAACTCCTGCTGCCGCTTGCGGTCGCGGACCTCCTGGTACACCACGAAGGCGATCAGGGCGAAGCCCAGCAGCAGGGTGAGGTTGTGGTAGTTGGTGTTCGGGCCGACCTCGGGCAGGAAGCCGTTGGCGATCTTCTGCAGGTCCTTCGGGAACGGGCCGAGGGTCTGGCCCTTGAGGAAGATCTCCGTCAGACCGCGGAAGAGCAGCATGCCCGCGAGGGTCACGATGAACGACGGTATGCCGAGATAGGCGATGAAGAAGCCCTGCACCGCGCCGGCGGCGGCGCCGATGGCCAGGCAGAGGACCACCGCCACCGGCCAGGGCAGGTCGTGGTTGACCATCAGGACGGCGGCCGTCGCGCCGACGAAGGCGGTCAGCGAGCCCACCGACAGGTCGATGTGGCCGGCGATGATGACGAGCATCATGCCGATCGCGAGGATCAGGATGTAGCTGTTCTGCAGCACCAGGTTGGAGACGTTGCGCGGCAGCAGCAGGTCGCCGTCGGACCACACCGCGAACAGCACCACGATCAGGCCGAGGGCCATCAGCATGCCGTACTGGCGCATGTTGCGGCGCATGCCGTCGAGCATCAGCTGCAGCAGGCCGCCGCCGGAGGCCGAGCCCTCTCTGCCGGGCGGCGCCGGGGCCGGGGTCTTGGCGGTCACGTCCGTGCTCATCGGCTTACCTCTTTGTCCTTCTTGTCCTTCGTCATCTGCCGCATCAGCGCTTCCTGCGAGGCCTCGGCCCGCGAGAACTCACCCGTCAGCCGCCCGGCGGCCATCGTGTAGATGCGGTCGCACATGCCGAGCAGCTCGGGCAGCTCGGAGGAGATGAACACGACCGCCTTGCCCTCGGCCGCCAGGCGGTCGATGACCGTGTAGATCTCGTACTTGGCGCCCACGTCGATGCCGCGCGTGGGCTCGTCCAGGATCAGCACCTCGGGACCCGCGAAGATCCACTTGCTGAGGACGACCTTCTGCTGGTTGCCGCCGGACAGCTTGCCGACCGGCTCGAAGACGGTCGGCGCCTTGATGTTCATCGACTTGCGGTAGCCCTCGGCGACCTGACGCTCGCCGTGCTCGTCGACCACGCCCCGCTTGGAGACCTTGCCCAGCGCGGTCAGCGAGATGTTCCGGTTGATGGTGTCGATGAGGTTGAGGCCGTAGTGCTTGCGGTCCTCGGTGACGTACGCGATCCCGTGCCCGACCGCCTCAGGGACGGTCTTGGTACGGATCTCCTTGCCGTCCCTGAGCACCGTGCCGCCCGCGTGCCGGCCGTAGGTGCGGCCGAAGACGCTCATCGCCAGCTCGGTGCGGCCGGCACCCATGAGTCCGGCGATGCCGACGATCTCGCCGCGCCGCACCTCGATCGAGACGTCGTCGACGACCTTGCGCTGCTGGTCGATGGGGTGGTGCACGGTCCAGTTGCGGATCTCCAGGGCCGGGGCCGCGCCCTGCTCGGGCTGGTGCGGGGTCCGGTCCGGGAAGCGGTTCTCCAGGTCGCGGCCGACCATTCCGCTGATGATCCGGTCCTCGGTCGTCTCCGCCGCCTTCACGTCGAGCGTCTCGATGGAGCGCCCGTCGCGGATGATGGTCACCGAGTCGGCGACCGTGCGGATCTCGTTCAGCTTGTGCGAGATGATGATCGAGGTCATGCCCTGTTCCTTCAACTGAAGGATCAGGTCGAGGAGTTTGCCGCTGTCCTCGTCGTTGAGCGCCGCCGTCGGCTCGTCGAGGATGAGCAGCTTCACCTTCTTCGACAGCGCCTTGGCGATCTCCACCAGCTGCTGCTTGCCCACGCCGATGTCGGCGACCCGGGTCTCGGGGTGCTCGTCGAGACCGACCCGGCGCAGCAGTTCGGTGGCGTGCCTGAGGGTGTCGTTCCAGTTGATCAGTCCGCGCTTGGCGTGCTCGTTGCCGAGGAAGATGTTCTCCGCGATCGACAGGTACGGCACCAGCGCCAGCTCCTGGTGGATGATCACGATGCCGTGCTGTTCGCTCGCCCGGATGTCCTTGAACCGGCAGGTCTCGCCCTCGAAGAGGACGTCACCCTCGTAACTGCCGTACGGGTGGACTCCGGAGAGCACCTTCATCAGGGTCGACTTGCCGGCGCCGTTCTCCCCGCAGATGGCGTGGACCTCGCCCTGGCGAACGGTCAGTGTGACGTCCGACAGCGCTTTGACACCGGGAAAGGTCTTGACGATCGAGCGCATTTCCAGGACGGGTCCCGCCATGGTCGTGCCTTCCAATCCTTGATGGGGCCCGGTCAGTTGAGCTGGCCCGCGGTGTAGTACCCGCCGTCGACCAGGATCTTCTCGTAGTTGGACTTGTCGACGCTGACCGGCTGGAGCAGGTAGGCGGGGACGACCTTGGAGCCGTTGTCGTACGACTTGGTGTCGTTGACCTCGGGCTTCTTGTCGTTCAGAACCGCGTCGACCATGTTCGCCGCGACCTTGGCGAGCTCGCGCAGGTCCTTGAAGACGGTCTGGGTCTGCTGGCCCGCCTTGATCGACTTCACCGAGGCGATCTCGGCGTCCTGGCCGGTGACGACCGGCATGGCCTTGCTGCCGGAGCCGTAGCCGTCCGACTTCAGGGCGGACAGGATGCCGATGGAGATGCCGTCGTAGGGCGAGAGCACCGCGTCGACCCGGGCGCTGCGGTAGCTGGAGGTGAGCAGGTCGTCCATGCGCTTCTGTGCGGTGCCGCCGTCCCAGCGCAGGGTGGTGACCTGGTTGAGCGCGGTCTGCTTGGAGCGGACGACCAGCTGGCCCTTGTCCATGTAGGGCTTCAGCACCTTCATGGCGCCGTTGAAGAAGTACTTGGTGTTGTTGTCGTCGTTGGAGCCGGCGAACAGCTCGATGTTGAAGGGGCCCTTCTCGCCGGCCTTCAGGCCGAGCTTGTCGACGATGTAGCCGCCCTGCAGCTCGCCGACCTTCTCGTTGTCGAACGAGGCGTAGTAGTCGACGTTCTCCGTCCCGAGGATCAGCCGGTCGTAGGAGATGACCGGGATGTCGGCGTCCTTGGCCTGCTGCATGACGTTGCCGAGGGACTTGTTGTCGATCGCGGCGACGATCAGCGCGTCCACACCCTGCGTGATCATGTTCTCGATCTGCGAGACCTGCTGGTCCGGGTCGTCCTCGCCGTAGACGAGCTTGGTCTTGAGCCCCTTGGCCTTCAGTTCCTTCTCGACGTTGGCGCCGTCGGTGATCCAGCGCTCGGAGGACTTGGTCGGCATCGCGATACCGACGGTGGCGCCGTCGCTGCCACCCTTGTCCTCCTCGCTGCCGCCCTCGCTGTTCTGGCCGCAGGCGGTCAGCGTGAGGGCGAGCGAGGCGGCGGAGGCTATCGCGGCGAGTGCGGCTCTGCGGTTGCGCATGGTCATCATCCTTGATGTGAGGACTGGGTCGGCGAGGCAGGTGTGTGGGATTGTGCGCGGTCGTGTCGTCTTTTGAGAAGGGAGTTTCCGGAACGTTATGACGAGATCTCGAACCGGTTGAGCGGCCCCGGCAGCCGGGTGCCGAGCGGAGCCATGTCCCCGTCCGCCCCGTGCCGGGCGAGCAGGTCCAGGGCGAGCCGGCCGCGTCGCACCCGCTCCTTCGCGGTGGCCAGCGTCAGTTCCCGCAGGTGGTGGCCGTACGGATAGATCCCGGGCGCCTTGGACAGGCCGAACTTCAGGTACAGCGGGGCGCCGCGCCGGATCAGCTCGGCGACCTCGTACATGCGGACATAGCCGCCGAGGTCGTCGGGAGCCTCGATGTACATGTCCATCGGCGCGGCCGAAACCCGCCGTATTTCGGTCAGATGATCCAGCGTCAGATCGCTGGGCACGTTGATCGAGTCGGCGCCGAGCCGCTCGTACACCGCGTACGAGGCCGGGTTGACCGGTCCGACGAGCGCCGAGAGCTTCAGCGTGGTGTCGGCGGGCAGGAGGCCGGCGGCGCGGGCCCGGTGCAGCGTCCACAGCACGCCCTCGTCGGCGACGAGCAGGCACTTCACACCCAGCTCGCTCGCGCGCACGGCGTCCTCGACGCACCCGGCGACCGCGTCGTGGCCGCGGGCCCGCAGGCCCGCGCCGCCCGAGTCGGACCGGGTGGAGCCGCCGATGTCCCAGGTCCCGCGCGGGCCGGTGAACAGGCAGAGCTCTATGTCGCGTTCGGCGGTGGCCTCGACCATCTCGGTGATCTCGGCGTCGGTCAGCATCCACACGCCGCTGCCCTGGCTGATCCGGTGGATCGGCACGTCCAGTCGCGAGGACTCCTTGAGCACCACCCCCAGCGCCTCCGGCCCCTCGCAGGAGGGGACCTCGGTGCGCCACCGGCCGCCGCCCGGGAAGGAGTGCGGCGAGGCGTCGGCGGGATCGGGGGCGGGCGCGGCCAGGCCGAGGGCGGTGAGGGCCTGCTCACCGGGCCTGCGTGCGGCGGCCGTGGCGGATGCGTCGGTCACAAGCG
Organism: Streptomyces sp. NPDC042336; assembly: GCF_055581985.1. Taxonomy (NCBI): domain Bacteria; kingdom Bacillati; phylum Actinomycetota; class Actinomycetes; order Kitasatosporales; family Streptomycetaceae; genus Streptomyces; species Streptomyces sp. NPDC042336. The sequence continues at coordinate 754,495 of NZ_JBVJEA010000001.1, forward strand.
TTCCTTTGTGTTCGATATGTCGGACGAAGTTCGCGGCCGTGGGCGTGGGCGGCCTGGGCGCGCGACGCCCGGTCCGGTGGGTGTACGCCGGTGCGGAGGCCGTCAGGTCGCCCCCGCACCGGCGTACGGCTCAGGGGTGGGCGTCCGGGCGCAGCAGCACCTTGCCGACCTTCGGATCGCCGGAACCCACCAGCTCGATGGCCTCCGAGAACTCCGCGAGCGGCAGTTCGTGCGTTACCAGCGGCCGCGGATCGAGCAGACCGGCCGCGAAGACCCGCACCGTGTGCGCCCAGGCGTCCGGGGGCGCCCCGAAGACCGTGTGCACCTCCAGCTGCCGTACGACGAGATCGGTCGGGTCGAGCCCGTCGGCGCCCGGCGCCGGGATGCCGGTCAGCACCAGCCGCCCGCCCCGGCGCAGCAGCGCGGCGGCGGTGCGGGCGGCGTCCGCGGACCCGGCGGTCTCGATCACGACGTCGAAGTCGTCCGGGAGCGGCCGGTCCTTGGTGCGGAAGTCGCTGGCGCCGAACTGCCGCGACAGCGCCTCCCGGTCGCCGCGCGTACCGACGACCAGCAGCTCGGCCGGGGAGGCGGCGCGCAGGAACTGCACGGCGAACATGCCGAGCGTGCCCGTGCCGACGACGGCGACCCGCTCGCCGGGCCGGGCGTTCGCCTTGAGCGCGGCGGCGGCGATGCAGGCCGCGGGCTCCAGCAGGGCGGCGGCGGTGAGGTCGGCGTCGTCGGGCAGGACGTGCAGCAGCCGCGCGGGCAGGGTCAGCGTCGGCGCCATGGCGCCCGGCTGGGTGAAGCCGGTCTCCTCGTACCCGGCGGTGCACAGCGTCGTCTCGCCCGCGTGGCAGCGGTCGCACACCTGGCAGTTGCGGAAGCCCTCGCCCACGGCCTTCCGGCCGACGAGCGCGTCCGGCACCCCCGCGCCGACCCGCTCCACGGTCCCGGACCACTCGTGGCCGGGGGTGAGCGGGTAACGCACGTATCCCTCGGGCCGGTTGCCCTGGTAGACCTCCCGGTCGCTGCCGCAGATCCCGGCGGCGTGCACCCGCACCAGCGCCTCGCCGGGCCCCGGTTCACGCGGCTCGTGCGGCACGAGCCGGTGCGTCCCCGGCGCCTCGACGACGACCGCGCCGCTCATGCCCCGGTCCCCTTGGGGTTGCGCTGCTCCCAGCCCTCGGCCCACAGGTCGAACCGCGCCTGCTGCTGCGGGAACTCGGCCGCCGCGTCGGTGTCCAGCTCGACCCCGAGACCGGGTGCGTCGGAGAGGTGGAAGCACCCGTCCTCCGGGTTCACCTGCGGCGCCCCCTTGACGACCTTCTTGATCTCGGCGTCCGCGAAGTCGTTGAAGTGCTCAAGGATCTTGAAGTTCGGCGAGGTGAACCCGACCTGGAGGCTCGCGGCGGTGAGCACGGACCCGCCGACGTTGTGCGGGGCGACCAGCGTGTAGTGCGTCTCGGCGGTCGCGGCCAGCTTCCGGGTCTCCCAGATGCCGCCGATGTGGCCGACGTCGGGCTGGATGACGTCCACCGACTGGTCCTCGAACAGCTCGCGGAACTCGATCCGGTCGTGGATGCGCTCACCGGTGGCGATGGGGATCTCGACCTTCTCGGCGACCTTCCTCAGCGCCTTGAGGTTCTCCGGCGGGACCGGCTCCTCCAGCCAGGCCGGCTTGAACGGCGCGAGTTCCCGCGCGAGCCGGACGGCCGTGGAGGGCGAGAACCGGCCGTGCATCTCCAGCATCAGCTCGGCGTCCGGTCCGATGGCGTCCCGCACGGCCTCGATCAGCGACACCGCGTAGTTCGTCTGCTGCTGGTCCAGCTCGAAGTGCCCGGTGCCGAACGGGTCGATCTTCAGCGCCCGGTACCCGCGCTCCATGACCCCCTGCGCGGCCTTGTGGTACGCCTCCGGCGTCCGCTCGGTGGTGTACCACCCGTTGGCGTACGCCTTGACCTTGTCGGTGACCTTCCCGCCCAGCAGCTGCCACACGGGGACACCGAGGGCCTTGCCCTTGATGTCCCAGCACGCCATCTCGACGACGGCGATGCCGGACATCACGATCTCGCCCGCTCGGCCGTAGTCGCCGTACTTCATGCGGCGGACCAGGTCCTCGACAGCGAACGGGTCGGAACCGAGAATGTGGTTGGCCTCGGCCTCCTTCAGATAGCCGAGGAGTGCGTCGGTGTGCCCCAGCATCCGGGTCTCGCCGACTCCGGTGATGCCCTCGTCGGTGTGCACCTGGACGTAGGTCAGGTTGCGCCACGGCGTCCCGACCACGTGTGTGCTGATTCCGGTGATGCGCACGGCAGCTGCCCTTCGCTCTGTTCGATATTTCGTCACTCGTTCGAAATGCTGGCGTGACAGTAAGGATGGGGTGCTCGGAGTGTCAATGGGTCGGACACATAACGGTTTCGGCAGTTTCACGGGCGGGGAAGAAGGAGCCCTCGCCCGCTTCCCCACACAACTTTCACAGTGGCCTCTAGGAACGCGCCCTTCCCGGAACTTAACCTTCCCGCGTCATGGACTACTGCCACCCGTGCCGACGGCACCTCAACGGCGCCCTCGCCTGCCCGGGCTGCGGCACGCCCGCCCACGAACTCCCTTCGGCGGATGACCGGTTGACGGCGAGTGAGAACCCCGGACCGCGATTTGGGACCGAGGCGGCGGCCGTGGACACCCTCCCTCGGGACCCGGGGGAGAGGCTCGACGAGGAGCCCGACGAGGAGCCCGACGAGGGTGCGGGCGACGCCGCCCCCGGCGCCCGGTCCAGCCGCCGTGACCGCAAGGCCGCCGCGCACCGCAGGCGCCGCCGCCGGACCCTGCTCGTCGCCGCGGGCTTCGTCCTGGCGGCCGGCGGACTGAGCCTCGCCGAACTCGGCATGGACGCCCCGCACTCCCCGGACAAGCCGGCCGCGGCGGGTGGCGAGACGACGGACGGCGAGGCGACGCGCGAGGTGGGGGAGGCGTCGGCGGTCCCGGCCGACGACACCTCGGGAACGACCACGACCTCGGACACCCCATCCCCCGACGCCTCCGCGTCGACAACGGCCTCGGCGTCCCCTTCGTCCTCCCCGAAGACCACCGACTCCGAGACGACGACCGACTCCGCCCCTCCCTCGGCCTCCCGCCCCGACCCCTCGGACCCCACCGCCCCCACGGACCCGTCACCCCCCGAATCCAGCGACGCCCCACCCCCGACGACGACCCCCACCCCGCCGGAATCCCCGGACCCGACCCCGACGGAAACCTGCGACCGCTTCCTGTGGTGGTGCACGTAAGGGCTTCAGTCGTCAGCGTGAGGTCGGCGTCAAAGGCTCGTCGCGTCCCACGCATGGGGTACGACCACGACCTGTACATCGTCCTCGTAGATGACCCGTCCCGGATCCGCGGAACGAAGGGCCCGACAGTCGACGCCGTGCGCGGAAAGGATCTCCAGATAGCCGGAGACGCGAGCGAGGAGATGAGTGGCCGACGGCTTGAACCAAGCCGCCGCGCCGGGGTTGACCGCTTCGTCGTAGACGCGGGGATCAACGGTCGAGGGGTCGGTGTACGCGGCGTCGTACCACCTGTTGTTGCGGCGGCGGAAGGTCTCCTGCTCGTCCGAGAGCCTTCCCTCCCTCGCCAGATTGTTGACGAGCCCGAAAACACCGGTGAAATGGCCTCGGCTGTTCCGGTGAGGCGATTGGAACCGTAGATACTGGACGGCTGCCTCGGTGCCGCTGTCGATCATCCCCATCAGCACATCGTGCCACTGCCCCACTCGGGACCCAACGGCGTCCTGTACGGGGGTACACACATGAGTGGTAAGGCGTCCTGGAGCGACGGATCATCCACCACGCACCGCCCCGTCAGAAGCCGAAGGTGTTGTGCGGTTCGAGGTCGGTCCAGAACATTCGGGCAAGCTGTCCGATTGCGCCGTCGGTGTGTGCAGTGATGTGGCCCGCATAGGCCAGGTGGCGCGCTGACATGCCGCCGAAGTAGAGGGAGCTGAGCGCCGAGAGCGTAATGGTCAGGTCTGCCGTCTCGTCCGTGGGAACGCACGTTGCCGTGGAACCAGCCGCACTCAGATGCCACGTACCGTTGTTGTGCGGGCACATTCGGTCGTCATCAATGGTGAACTTTACCTCGCCAGGTGTCAGGTACGAGCGTTGTGGCAGGACACGGGGAACGTCGAGGAGGCGGGCCCAGAGATTGTCCGTCTGACGGGTGATGCGCATCGCTCGCGGGTTCGTGAGCATCCACCGCAGGGGTTCATTGCGCGGGCGTCCGGCCGCCACGACGGTCTTGGTGAGGTCGAAGTCGATCAGTAGTTCCCACAAAGCGCGGTAGGCCGCAGGGTTCGTGGCCTCCAAGGCTTCCACCACAAGTGTCCCGGCCCGGTCCGCTGTCGGGGACCACGGCAGTCGGAAGTTGGCGATGCCATCCACGTTGCCCTGCTGATCGCGGTGGATGAGATAGCGCAGCGGCCCATCGGTTCCGTCTGCGTCATCGGACAGCCCGTCCCAGCGTCCGGCGCGAGGGCGGAGTTCCCCAACTCGGTGGGCGCGCACCTCTTCATGCACCCGCGGCCAGGCCTGTCTCGCACGCATGGCGTCGACCAGCTCAAGTGACCCGGGATCGGGCTGTGCCGGCAGAAGAGCGGCTTCGTGGCGGGCCAGCTCCCATCGGGTGCGGTAGGTCACGGGGGAGAAGCCGAACCGACCGTAAATACTGCCCTCGCTCGCGCTGAGCATCGCCAACGGCTCGCCTCGCTCCAGGGCCGCCTCGAACATGGCTTGCATCATCTGCCGTAGGTACCCTCGCCGACGATGTGTCGCGATCACTCCGGTGGCAGTGACGCCGGCCATCTTCCCTGCTCCTCCGCCGGGAACCGTCACCTCAAAAGAGATTGTCGCCGATGCGCCGACACATCTGCCATCGACGAACGTCGCGATCGGGTGGAAGAACGCGTCCTCGATGTCGGCTGCGGCCCACTTCTCGAGCTGCTCCGCGTTCGCGGGCGCGCGTTGTGGGGGCCAAGGCTCGGGGCCGCCGTGCCACGCCGCGTCGGCGGGCTCCCAGCTCGGCAATCCGTTGGCGTACGGCAATGCTCGGTAGTAGGCAGCCATCTCGTCATGCCGCGGGGTGCGGACCTCAGTCACCATGCCGGACATTGCATCGACCGCTCGTGCAGGTGGGCAACCGAATACGCACTCACGAGTGCAGCCGCGCCATGTTGAACGGCTTGACGTTGACCGCTTCGCCACTCGCAGGTCCGCCTCAGTCCATCCGCACCCACCCGTGCCTCAAGGCGTCCATCTAGGAGTACAGCGGGCCAGGGCCAGGTACTGTCCGGCGGATCACGTAACTAGGAGCCGGAGGCCAACCTGACTGACCGGCACCTATTGGTGCGACAGCCCTTCAGTTCCCACGGAGGCGGTGGGCCTTGGCAACGAGTCTCCGTGGCAGCTTCGGCCCTGCACATGCGTGGTCGATCAGCAGGTTGCGGTAGACGGCGTTTGCTAGCTCTGGCGCCAGGGCGATCAGGGCCCTCAGGTCGCCGGACGAACCGGAAAGGCGGGTGCGGTAGGCGGCGCCTGCCGCGCGCAGGGAGACTTCGTGAGGTTCGTGTTCCAGGCCTCGTTCGACGAGGCTCACGGCTGCGGCGAAATCGCCCTGCTCGGCACGCACGTCCGCCAGGTCCAGGTAGAGGGACCAGTTGGTGGAGTCCAGGAGCAAGGCGCGTTCGAAGGCCGCAGCAGCCTGACCCAGGTCCCCCATCACGCGCCAGGTGGTCGCTCGTGCGACCGCGGTCCACATGACCCGGTCGACGGCATCGGCGCGGTCGCACAGAGTGAAGGACAGTTCGTACCGGCCGCAGGCCCGGGGCAGCCGGGCCATGGCGGCCAGCGACTCCGGTACGGGATTCCGTTCGGATACCACGTCGAGTGCATGGAACCAAGGGGCGAACCGCTCCCGCATCTCGTCGGTGTCCAGGTCGTGGCCGTAGTCCAGTGTGCGCAGACACGCCTCCGCCAACGCCTCGGCACTCACCACGCCGAGAAAGCGCGCGTCGCCGAACCAGGGCGCTGCGCCCCATGCCACGTCGGGCCGTGCACCGGTGACCGAACCAAGGGCCATCACCGCGTTGTCCATGTCGCCATCGAGGAAAAGGAAGTACGCCTGCGCCGGCACAGTGCTCAAGGAGCCGTCCTCTTCGAGGCTCTCCTTCAGTTCCGAGCGTCGGTCCGTCCACAACTCGGCGAGGGCCGCATAGGGATCCGGAGCCGCCGGTGTCGAGGCTATGGCTCCCGCCAGAAGCCTCACGGCGCCCACCTGGCTTCCGCCACAGTGCGCCATCACACCAGCGAGACTGACTCCCGCCGCCACCGATCGATTCGACATTCGCCAGAGAGTACTCACCGAGGTCGCCGGCGCCAGCACCGAGCCGCCCCGGTGTACCTCCGCGCTGGCGGACGGACCACAGGGAAGCGGGTCGGAGCGTCAGTAGGCGATCTTCCCTGCACCCTCGCTCGGCGACACGGTCTTGAAAGCCACCCATACGCTCTTGCCGACGACCTCCTGGGTGACCCCCATGTCGTCGGCAACCTCACTGGCAAGTTGTAAGCCGCGCCCAGAACATGCCTCCGGGTCGGCCTCCCGGAGGTCGATGTCGAACTGCCGGTCGCCGCTGTCCCGCACCGCGAGGCGGATCACCGAGCCGTCGAGCGTGAGACTCACGCAGTACTCCCTGCCGGGCGGCGCTCCGTGGAGGAGCGCGTTGGTGGCCAACTCCGAGACGCAGAGCGTTATGTCGTCCAGCCGATCGGTGTGACCCCAGCCCGTCAAGACCTGACGAACGAAGGCACGGGCGTCGCGTACTGAGGCGCGCGAGCGTGGGAAACGACGGTGTCGCGATAGGGACACGAGGGGCCACCTCACGGAGTTGGGGCGTCCGACGATGAGCGACCTAGCCGCTTTTCGTGAAAAGTGGCTAGGTGGCAGGATGGTGAGAAACACACGGGCGAAGTCGCCTAACGTTGACCCCCGATGGGCGTAAGCGTCGGCCGCGAGGAGGGCCTCATGAGTGCGAGCAGTTGGGTCAGCACGTCTCTTCCGTATCTGACGCCGCAGGAGAAGGGGCACGGCGACGCCTGGGCCGCGGAGGCCGAGGCGCAGGGCCGCCGGGGAACCCAGCGCGTCCTGCATGCCGGCGAGGTGCCCGCGCCCGCCGAGGTGGCGAAACTGCTCGGCACCGCCGAAGGAGAACCGGTCGTCGTGCGTCGGCGCCTGATCCTGCTCGACGAGATGCCGAACGAGCTGACCGACACGTACTACCCGCTGGCCGTCGCCCAGGGAACCGCCCTGGCGCGTACGGCCAAGATCCGTGGTGGCGCCGTCTCGTTGCTCGCCGAACTCGGCCACATCGGCGTCCTGGTGCGCGAGGACGTGACGGCCGCGATGCCGGACGAGAGGGAGCGCCGGGCCCTGGAGACCGCACCCGACGAGCCGGTGCTGCGGCTCACGCGAGTGACGCTCGACCGCGAGGACCACCCGATCCAGGTGGATCGTATGGTGATGCCTGCCCTGCGGCAGAGGCTGCGCTACGAGATCGAGATCGGATGACCGTGCCCCAGTCGGAAACGGAAGGCGTTGACCGCCGCTCCCTCCATGAGCGCATCGCCGCCGACCTGCGCGACGACGTCATGAGTGGCGAACTGACGCCAGGCGCGAGCCTCCCGTCCACGGCACGGCTCAAGGAGCGCTTCGACGCGTCGAACGCCACGGTGCAGAAGGCGTTGCAGCTCCTCAAGGAGGAGGGTCTCGTCGTCGGCAGGGCGGGAGCCTCCGTCACCGTCCGCGAGCACCGGCAGCGTACGGTCTCACCGGCCGCACTCACGACAGCGGACCGCTGGCTCACGGAGGCCGCCAAGCACGGCGCCCGAGCCCGCAGCGTCCTCCGCGATGTCGCGGAGGTCCGCCCACCCGCCGACGTGCGTTTCGCCTTCGGCCTCCCCGCGGACGGCACGGCACTGCTGCGCAGTCAGATCCTCCTGATCGACGACGAGCCCGCCGAACTTGTCGACTGCTACTACCCGCTGGATATCGCCCGGGACACGGCACTCATGGAGCGACGTCGGGTCAAAGGAGGCGCATCCACGCTGCTGACGACACTGGGCCACCCCGCGCGCCGCAGCGTGGACCGGGTCTCCGCGCGGATTCCGACGCAGGAGCAGTACCAGGCACTCCACCTCACCAGCAGTACGCCGGTCCTGCGCACCCTCAGGGTCGTCCACGGCGAGGGGGACGGCCCGGTCGAGGTCACCGTCATGGTGAAGGCCGGGCACCTCTACGAGTTGCAGTACGAGTTCGACATGAGGTGAGGGGGTCACCCCTCCGGTGAGTCCTCTCCGACCATCAGGCGCAGCGCGTCCCGCAGGGCCAGCCGTTCCGGCTCCGACAGGCCCGCCAGCGGCTCCCGTGCGAATCGCAGGGACTCCCGCAGCCCCCGGGCCACCCGGCGGCCCTCCTCCGTCGCCGCCGCGACCTTCACCCGCCGGTCGCCGGGGTCGGGTCGGCGCTCGACCAGGCCCCGTGCCTCCAGTCGGTCCACGATCCCCGTGACGTTCGACGGCTCGCACTTCAGCTTCTGGGCCAGCTTCCGCATCGGCAGCGGCTCCAGCGAGAGCAGGCTCAGGAGCTTGGCCTGCGCCCCGGTCAGGGCGCGCTCCGCCGCCGCCTCCTCGTAGTCCGCGTGGAAGCGGGCGACGACCTCGCCGATCAGCTCGACGACTTCGAGGGTGAGAGCGTCGGGTCGGCGGGTCGTGTCGCGTGGTGTGGCCATGCGATCCAGGGTACCCAGTTGTTTGACAACCTGAAATGTTCAGCCGCATGGTTGTTTCAGAGCATGAAACATCCTCGGCAGCACATCCCGAGCAAGCCCGAGCAAGCCCCAGGAAAGATGCCCCATGACCGACTCCCCCGCCCTCCCCGCCGTCAACCGCGAATGGCACCTGGTCACCCGCCCGGTCGGCTGGCCCAAGCCCGAGGACTTCGCGCTCGTCGAGGCGGAGGTCCCCACCCCGGGTGACGGGCAGGTGCTGGTGCGCAACCTGTACGTCTCCGTAGACCCCTACATGCGCGGGCGCATGAGCGCCGCCAAGTCCTACGCCGCCCCCTACGAGCTGGGCAAGCCCATGCTGGGCGGCGCGGTCGGCGAGGTCGTCGCCTCGAACGCCGAGGGCGTCGCCGTCGGCGACCACGTCCTGCACTTCTTCGGCTGGCGCGAGTACGCCGCCGTGGACGCGAAGAGCGCCGTCAAGGTGGACCCGGACGCGGCGCCGCTGTCGACGTACCTGGGCGTGCTCGGCATGACGGGGCTCACCGCCTACGCCGGGCTGCTGCGCACGGCCGCCTTCAAGGAGGGCGACTCCGTCTTCGTCTCGGGCGCCGCGGGTGCCGTCGGCAGCCAGGTGGGGCAGATCGCCAAGCTCAAGGGCGCCTCGCGCGTCATCGGCTCGGCCGGCACGGACGAGAAGGTCAAGCTGCTCCTCGACGAGTACGGCTTCGACGCCGCCTTCAACTACAAGAACGGCCCGGTGAGCGAGCAGCTGCGCGCCGCCGCCCCGGACGGCGTCGACGTCTACTTCGACAACGTCGGCGGCGACCACCTGGAGGCCGCCATCGGCTCCCTCAACCTGAACGGCCGCATCGCCATCTGCGGCGCGATCTCCGTCTACAACAACACCGAGCCCGCGCCCGGCCCCAAGAACCTCGCCCGTCTCATCCAGACCCGGGGCCGCATCGAGGGCTTCCTGGTCGGCGACCACTACGACCTCCAGCCGAAGTTCGTCGAGGAGGTCGGCCCCTGGGTCCGCAACGGCGAGCTGAAGTACCGCGAGACGGTCGTCGAGGGCATCGAGAACAACCTGGAGGCGTTCCTCGGGGTCCTGCGCGGCGACAACACCGGAAAGATGATCGTCAAGCTCTGACCTCCGGCGGAGGAGGCGCGGACTTCACTGGACTTCCGGCATGCGGTAGCGTCATTCCGAAATCCGTCGTGATCGTGGGCGCGAGTCACGGCGGACCGAGGAGGAAGACACCCGTATGCCCATCCAGCAGTCCGAAGTCCTCTACACCGCCGTCGCCACCGCCGAGAACGGCCGCGACGGACGGGTGGCCACCGATGACGGCAAGCTCGACGTCGTCGTGAACCCGCCCAAGGAGATGGGCGGCAACGGCGCCGGCACCAACCCGGAGCAGCTGTTCGCCGCCGGGTACAGCGCCTGCTTCCAGGGCGCGCTCGGCGTCGTGGCCCGCCAGGAGGGCGCCGACATCTCCGGGTCCACCGTCACCGCGAAGGTCGGGATCGGCAAGAACGACGACGGCTTCGGGATCATCGTCGAGATCTCCGCCGAGATCCCGTCGGTCGACGCCGCCACCGCGCGGTCGCTGGTGGAGAAGGCCCACCAGGTCTGCCCGTACTCGAAGGTGACCCGCGGCAACATCACCGTCACGCTCGTCTGACCGGACACGGGACCCGGACCCGGACACGGGACCCGGACACGGGACCCGGACCCGGGCACGGACCGGGACCCGGATCAGGACCGGGAACGGGCCGGCGCGCCGACCGGTAGAGTGCCGCCCATGCGTGATCTTGGGGCGGGGTTCGGCCATCTGCTGAAGGGCCAGCGCTGGGTGGCCCGGCACGGCAGGAGCTACGGCTTCGGGCTCGTACCGGGCCTGATCACCCTGGTCCTGTACGTGGGCGTGCTGGTCGCGCTCGCGCTGTGGGGCGGGGACTTCGTCGGCTGGGCGACCCCCTTCGCCGACGACTGGTCGAGCCCCTGGCTCGGACTCTTCCGCGGCTTCCTCACCGCCGTGCTGTTCGCCCTCGCCCTGCTCCTGGCCGTACTCACCTTCACCGCGGTCACCCTGCTGGTGGGCCAGCCCTTCTACGAGGCCCTCTCCGAGCGGGTCGACCGGGACGTCTCCCCGGACGGCACCGCTCCCGAGTCCGGCCTGCCGCTCTGGCGCGAGCTGTGGATCTCCGGCCGCGACAGCCTGCGGATCCTTCTCCGCGCCGCCGTCTGGGGCGTGCTCCTCTTCGCGCTCGGCTTCATCCCGGTCGTCGGCCAGACCGTGGTCCCGGTGATCGGCTTCTTCGTCACCGGCTTCTTCCTCACCGAGGAACTGGCCGCCGTCGCCCTCCAGCGGCGCGGGGTCGAGCTGCGCGAACGCCTCGCCCTGCTGCGCTCCCGCAGGATGCTCGTCTGGGGCTTCGGCACCCCGCTGGGCGTGTCCTTCCTGGTGCCGTTCGTCGCCGTGTTCCTGATGCCGGGCGCGGTCGCGGGCGCCACGCTCCTCGCCCGGGAACTGCTGGGCGAGGAGACCCGCGACGGCGCCGACGGCCAGTCCCAAGGCGGCCAGTCGGACGACGGCCGGCCCGAAGACGGCCCGGCCGACCCGGCGGTCAGCCCCGGCCAGGCCCCGAGGCACTGACCGCCACGCCCACGATCGCCCGCGTCTGCGCCACGATGTCCAGCCGGTTGCGCACGAACCCCGCGTCGGTGACCGCCCCCGTCGCCGGATCGGTGTTCTGGGCCCCGAACTGCAGCACCGGCGTGTGCACGTGCCCGCCCGGCAGCGTGCCGTGCAGCCCGAGCCGGTCACGCAGCAGCGTCGCGCGGTAGGCGATCTCGTTGGAGAGGTAGTTCCCGCCGCCACCCTCCCGGGCCGTCGACCCGGGCGTGGGCCCGTGCGGCCGTACGACCGCCTCGGTGCCCCCGGCGGGGATCTCCGTCACGCTCGTGTTGTCGTACACGGGGAAGCGGCCGGTGTCCGCGGCCGTGATCGCCGCGTACGGCAGGGTGGTCGTCGTCCACTGCGGCTGCGAGGCCGGGTCGGTCACGGGGACCGTCTCCGTGCGGGAGACGTTGTCGTTGTCCGGGAAGCCGCCCCGCCAGGCCCCGTTGGTCCGCTCCACGTCGAACCGCCCGACCCGGCCCTGGCTCACGGTGGTGAACAGGTCCACCCGCGGCAGATACGGCCGCAGCGCCCGCTCCACCGCCCCCTCGGCGAAGTCCCGCCAGCGCACCGGGAACACGGCCGTCTCCACCCGCGCGGGGCCGTCCGGGGTGTCGATCACCGTGCCGTCCAGGGCGAGCGCGACGGCGCCGGACGGGTTGGAGATCCGGATGTCCCGGTCCAGCGTGAAGGGGTCGAAGCCGGTGAGCAGCACCCGCTTCACCCCCTTGCCGTGCCCGCCACGAGGCAGCCGGAGGTCGGCCTGCCCGCGCGAGGTGCGCTCCAGCTCCGTCAGCAGCGCGGCCCGCTGCCGCTCGCCCAGCCCGAACCCGGGCTCCCAGGTGCGCAGCTCCCGCGTCATCGCGAGCCGCGCCCAGTACAGCGGCCGGTCGTCGTCGCGGCTGAGGTCCCCGCGGGCCGGCCCGCGCCCCTGCACCCGGTCCACCGCCCGCCGCCACAGCGCCGCGCCCTCGCGCGCCACGACGGCACGCGTCTGGCGGTAGGAGTCCGCCCGCGCGAGTCCCCGGGCGAACGCCGGTGCCACCGAGGCGAATCCGGAGCGCCGCAGGATCTCCCGGGGCACGTCCCCGTCGAGCCGCCGCTCCTCCACGGTCGGTGCGGGGGCCGCGCTGCCCGCGCGGGGTGCCGCCGTCGCCGTCGTGGGGGCGGCGAGCGGGGTGGCGAGTCCCGCCACCAGGGCCAGTCCGAGTACGCCGATCCGAACACGTATGGGTCTCAAGGGAGTCCAGGTCCTTCCGTCGCCGTGGGGTGCTGCCGGAACGGCGGCAGTATCGCGTGACGGAAGGGGTGCGCGCCATGGCGCCTGGCCGACCGACTCGTGGCCGTTTGTGAAGGGTTCGTACGAACTCCTGATCGGGCACCCGATCACGGACCGCCGGATCACCGCGGCGATTACCGTCTGATCCGGGACGCCCGCGAGCGCGTCCCCCGTGAACAGCCCCGGTCCGGGACCTGACGGCCGGGCCGGGGCTCAGTCCCTCGGACGGGGCCTACCGGCGTACCGAGAAGCCGTACACCGTCTCCGAGCGGAACACCTCGCCCGGCCGCAGCACCGTGCTCGGGAATCCGGGCCGGTTCGGGGAGTCGGGGAAGTGCTGGGTCTCCAGCGCGATCCCGTCCCCGGGGGCGAAGGGCTCGCCCAGGTGGTCGGCGGTGTACAGCTGAAGGCCCGGCTCGGTCGTCGCCACCGTGAGCACCCGCCCCGACGCCGGGTCGTACAGCTCGGCGACCTCCTCGGCGGTGGCGGTCACGCCCTTGTCCAGGACGAAGTTGTGGTCGTAGCCCGAGCCGACCTTGCGCGCCCGCCGGAAGTCGAAGCGCGTGTCCGCCACGTCGTCGAGGCCGCCCGTCGGGATCAGGTCGGCGTCGACCGGGGTGATCCGGGAGGCGGCCAGCCGCAGTTCGTGCCCGCCCGCGTGCCCGGAGCCGCTCAGGTTGAAGTAGCTGTGGTTCGTCGGGTTCAGCACCGTCGGCGCGTCCGTGACCGCCTCGTACGCGATCCGCAGCGCGCCCGACCCGTCCAGCGTGTACGTCGCCGACATCTCCAGGCGCCCCGGGAAGCCCTCCTCGCCGTGCGGGGAGACCCGGCTCAGCCGGACGCCGTCCGCGACCGGCTGAGCCTCCCACACGCGCTTGTCGAAGCCGCGCCCGCCGCCGTGCAGCACGTTCGGTCCCTCATTGGGCGCCAGCGCGTACGTCCGCCCGTCCAGCGGGAAGCGCCCGCCCGCGATCCGGTTGGCGTACCGCCCGACCAGCGCGCCGAAGTACGGCTCCGGGTGCGCCACATAGCCGTCCAGGTCCGCGAACCCCAGGACGACGTCGGCGGTGTTCCCGTCCCGGTCCGGAACCTCGGCCGACTGCACGATCCCGCCGTACGACAGGACCCGTACCCGTACGCCGGCCCGCTCCAGCGTCCAGCGGTGTACCGGGGTGCCGTCGGAAAGTGTGCCGAAGAGTTCGCTCATGTGCGGAACTCTAGGACACGCCCAGGTCAGCGGCCGGGTCAGGGACTCTTCGCGGTGACCGCGCGGTAGGCGATCTCCGCCAGCCGCGCCTGGCCGTCCACACTCGGGTGGAACCAGTCCCAGTGGCTCAACTGGTCCGTGCCGAACCGGAACGCGTGCACCGCGCCGTCGTCGGTTCGGCACCGCCGGTCCTTCGCGCAGACCTCGCGCAGCACCTCGTTGTAGTCCGCCACGCGGTCCCGCACCGTGTTGCGTCGCAGGGTCGCCGCCGAGTCCAGGGAGTCCGCGTCGCCCAGCATCGACGGGCACAGGCCCAGCTTCCACACCTGCTTGCCCAGCGCGTTGGTACGCCCCTGGGACCACAGCCGCTTGAGGTCCGGGATGCTCGACACGTACACCTGCGCCTTGGGAAGCTTCTTGCGCAGGGTGGCCATCGCCTCCTCGAACTGCGCCCGGAAGTCCGCCACCGGCGTCATCGCCGAGGTCGTGGACCGGCACGCGTCGTTCGCCCCGGCCATCACCGCCACCAGCTCCGGCTCGCGTCGCGCCGCCCGCGTCACCTGGGCGGTCAGATCCGCCATCCGGGCCCCGGTGACCGCGTAGTTCCAGCTGTGCTCGGCCGCGTCCGCCTTCCCCAGCAGCCGTACGGCGAGCGAGTCGACCTTCGCGCTGCTGCCGGTGGCCCACGACACCTCCGGGCAGTCCGACAGCACCGCGCAGGCGTCGAAGCCCCGCGTGATGGAGTCGCCCACGGCGGCGACCGACGCCGGGCTGGTGTCCCAGGCAGGGGCCGTCTTCGTCCGCTTCGACGCGCTGGCGGACGGAGCGGGGGAGTCGCCGCCCACGGCGTCGCAGCCCGCCGCGCCCGCGCCCAGGACGGCGGCGGTCAGGACGGCGAGCGCGGCACGCGCCCGGCGACGGCCGTACCGCGTCCGCTGGTCCGTCCCTCGACCCATACCGGTCCCACCCCTCGCCTCGTGCCTCCACCGTGCTCAACCCATGACACCGCGCGAGGGTTCCCGAAGGCGGCGATGCAACGGCTCACACCCGTACAAGCGTCCTGCCGGGTGAATGGCGGAGGTTTGTCGGCGGCGGGACCGACGGTACGTCACACTCCTTGCCCCGCCGCACGGTAGCCTCGCCATGAACGTGGCCCAACCGGTCACGGCCGTTCCGCCCCGTTCCGAGATGTCCCGCTCAGCCCGGAGGTTCCGGTGACGACACGTGGAGTCCTGTACGTGCACTCCGCGCCGCGCGCGCTCTGCCCGCACGTCGAGTGGGCCATCGCCGGGGTGCTCGGCACGCGCGTCGGCCTGGACTGGATCCGGCAGCCCGCCGCACCCGGCACCTGGCGCTCGGAGTTCTCCTGGCAGGGCCAGGCCGGCATCGCCTCCAAGCTCGCCTCCGCACTGCGCGGCTGGCAGCTGCTGCGCTTCGAGGTCACCGCGGAACCCTCCGCGAACGCCGAGGGGGAGCGCTACAGCTGCACCCCCGACCTCGGCATCTTCCACGCCGTCACCGGCATCCACGGCGACATCATGATCCCCGAGGACCGGCTGCGCGCCGCCCTCGTCCGCTCCCAGCGCGGCGAGACGGACCTGGAGTCGGACCTCGCCAAGCTCCTCGGCAAGCCCTGGGACGACGAGCTGGAGCCCTTCCGCCACGCAGGCGAGGGCGCCCCGGTCCGCTGGCTGCACCAGGTGGTGTGACGCCGCCCGTCCCGCGCACGCGTGAAGGGCCCCCACCGACCGGTGGGGGCCCTTCACGTACGTACGGCGGTCGCTCAGACCGACCGGAACGCGAGCACCACGTTGTGGCCGCCGAAGCCGAACGAGTCGTTCAGCGCGGCGATCCGGCCCTCGACGGGCAGCTTCCGGGCCTCGCCGCGGACGATGTCCGCGTTGGCCTCGGCCTCCGGGTCGAGGTTCTCGACGTTGATGGTCGGCGGTGCCACCCGGTGGTACAGCGCGAGCACGGTCGCCACGGACTCCACGCCGCCCGCGCCACCGAGGAGGTGACCGGTCATCGACTTGGTGGCGGAGACCGCCATGTGGTCGACGTCGTCGCCGAGGACCTTGCGCAGCGCCTTCAGCTCGGCGATGTCACCGGCCGGCGTCGAGGTGGCGTGCGCGTTGACGTGCACGATCTCGGCCGGGTCCAGGTCGGCCCGGTCCAGCAGGTTCTGCAGCGCGGCGGAGATGCCGCGGCCCTCCGGCTCCGGCTGCACGATGTCGTGGCTGTCGGCGGAGATGCCCTGGCCGACCGCCTCCGCGTAGACGCGGGCGCCGCGCGCGGCGGCGTGCTCGGCGGACTCCAGGACCAGGACGCCGGCGCCCTCGCCGAGGACGAAGCCGTCACGGGCCGTGTCGAAGGGGCGCGAGGCGCCCTGCGGGTCGTCGTTGTTCTTGGACATCGCCATCATGTTGCCGAACGCGGCGATGGGCAGCGGGTGGATCGCTGCCTCCGTGCCACCCGCGACGACGACGTCGGCGCGGCCGGTGCGGATCATCTCGATGGCGTAGCCGATGGCCTCGGCGCCCGAGGCGCAGGCCGAGACCGGCGTGTGCACGCCCGCGCGGGCGCCCACGGCCAGGCCCACGTTGGCCGAGGGGCCGTTCGGCATCAGCATGGGGACGGTGTGCGGGGAGACGCGGCGGACGCCCTTCTCCTTCAGCACGTCGTACTGGTCGAGCAGCGTGGTCACGCCGCCGATGCCGGAGGCGATGACGGCACCGAGCCGGTCGGGGTCGACGTGGGCAGCGCCGTCCTCGGCGGGGCTCTCGCCCGCCTTGCCGACGTACCCGGCGTCCTTCCAGGCCTCCTGCGCGGCGATCAGCGCGAACTGCGCCGAGCGGTCGAGGCGGCGGGCCTGCGGCCGAGGGATGACCTCGGAGGGGTCGACGGCGGCCGGTGCGGCGATGCGGACCGCCTGGTCGGCGGCCCACTCCTGCTCCAGGGGCCTGGCTCCGGACCTGCCGGCGACCATGCCCTCCCAGGTCGAGGCTGCGTCGCCACCCAGCGGTGTGGTTGCGCCGATACCGGTGACGACCACGGTGCGATTGGTCGAGCTCACGGGAATTCTTTCTCCAACGGGATACGGATTCGTACGGCGCCACCGCCGGGTGGCGGGGCAGTCTGCCCGGATCTGCCCGATACCCGGGGTATGCCCGAGTATCGGCGGATCAGGCCTGGTGGTCGAGGATGTACTTCGTCGCGTCGCCGACGGTCTTGAGGTTCTTGACGTCCTCGTCCGGGATCTTGACGTCGAAGCGCTCTTCGGCGGCGACGACGACCTCGACCATGGACAGCGAGTCGACGTCCAGGTCGTCGGTGAAGGACTTGTCCAGCTGGACGTCCTCAACCGGGATGCCGGCGATCTCGTTCACGATCTCCGCGAGACCGGCGACGATCTCTTCCTGAGTGGCGGCCATGATGGCGCTCCTTCTTTGTTGTCCAGAGGGTGTGGCGGCCCGCCGCGTCGCGGCAGGTGGTGCTGTGCTCTCCGTTCCGGACCGGGTGATCCGGCACGGAGTGCCTAGGGGAGGGTAACGACCGTCGCGGCGTAGACGAGACCCGCCCCGAAGCCGATGACGAGCGCGGTGTCGCCGCTCTTCGCGTCGCCGGTCGCCAGGAGCCGCTCCATCGCGAGCGGAATCGAGGCGGCCGAGGTGTTGCCGGTGGTGCGGATGTCACGGGCGACCGTGACGTGCTCCGGCAGCTTCAGTGTCTTCACCATCGAGTCGATGATCCGCACGTTGGCCTGGTGCGGGATGAAGACGTCCAGGTCGTCCGGGCTGATCCCGGCCGCGTCCAGCGCCTGCTGCGCGACCTTCGCCATCTCGAACACGGCCCAGCGGAACACCGCCTGGCCCTCCTGCGTGATCGCAGGAAACTTGACGTTGCCCTCGGAGTCGAGGGGAAGATCGGAGACGTCGCCGATCCGGAAGCGGTCCCAGGGGACCGTCTGCTTGATCGTTTCGGCCTTGTCGCCCTCCGAGCCCCAGACCGTCGGGCCGATCGCCGGCTCCTGGGACGGGCCGACCACGACCGCGCCGGCGCCGTCACCGAACAGGAAGGCCGTGGCCCGGTCCTCCAGGTCGGTCAGGTCGGAGAGCCGCTCCACGCCGATGACCAGCACGTACTCGGCCGATCCCTCGACGATCATGCCCTTGGCCAGGGTCAGCCCGTAGCCGAAGCCCGCGCAGCCCGCCGAGATGTCGAAGGCCGCGGCCTTGTCGGTGCCGAGCCGGTCGGCGATCTCGGTGGCGATGGCCGGGGTCTGGCTGAAGTGCGACACGGTCGAGACGACCACGGCACCGATCCGCGAGGCGTCGATCCCGGCGTCCGCGAGCGCCTTGCCGGACGCCTCCACGGACATCGCGGCGACGGTCTCCTCGGGTCCGGCCCAGTGCCGGGTCTCGATGCCGGAGCGCGAGCGGATCCACTCGTCGGACGAGTCGATCTTCTCGAGGATCACCTCGTTCGGCACCACCCGGGTCGGACGGTATCCGCCGACGCCGAGGATGCGCGCGTACGGGGCGCCCTTGCTGGGCTTGATCTTCGACATGCTCTCGCGCTCCTTGTCAGGCCTGGGTGTGCTCGGCGACGAGCTCGCGGGCCGCGTCGAGGTTGTCGGGGGTCTTCAGGGCCAGCGTCTTCACGCCGGGCAGCGCACGCTTGGCCAGCCCGGTGAGCGTGCCGCCCGGACACACCTCGATGATCGCGGTGACGCCCAGCTCCTTGAACGTCTCCATGCACAGGTCCCAGCGCACCGGGTTGGCGACCTGGCCGACGAGCCGGTCCAGCACCTCGGTGCCGTCGGCGACGGCCCGGCCGTCCTTGTTGGAGACGTACGTCACCTTCGGGTCGGCCGGCGTCAGGGCCTTCGCGGCCTCGGCGAGCTTGTCCACCGCGGGCGCCATGTGACGGGTGTGGAAGGCGCCGGCCACCTTCAGCGGGACGACCTTGCGGACGCCCTCGGGCTTGTCCTCGTTCAGCGCGGCGAGCTGCTCCATGGTGCCGGCCGCCACGATCTGACCGGCGCCGTTCACGTTCGCCGGGGTCAGGCCGAGCCTCTCCAGGTGCGCGACGCTCACCTCGGGGTCGCCGCCGAGCAGCGCCGACATGCCGGTCTCGGTCACCGCGGCGGCCTCGGCCATGGCCAGGCCGCGACGGCGTACGAGGGTCAGCGCGGCGGTGTCGTCGAGGACGCCCGCGAAGACGGCGGCGGTGATCTCGCCGACGCTGTGGCCCGCGACCGCGCCGGGCGCGAACCCCGGAATGTCACCGAGTGCCGCGGCGGAGAGGATTCCGGCGGCGACCAGCAGCGGCTGGGCCACGGACGTGTCTCGGATCTCGTCCGCGTCGGCCTTGGTGCCGAAGTGGGCGAGATCGAGTCCGATGGCGTCGGACCACGCGGCGACGCGGTCCGCGGCGCCGGGAAGGGCGAGCCAGTCAGTCAGGAAGCCGGGCGTCTGGGCGCCCTGGCCGGGAGCGACGAGTACGAGCACTCTCACACTCTCTCTTGAGGACGGCCACGACCGCCCGTGGGGACAGGGACGAAGAACAGGAGCGGGTTTTGTGGACCCTGTACAAAATCCTAGAGCTGCGGATCTCCGTCGGCCAGACGCCCCAGGATGAGCGCGATCCGCAGTGTGAACGCAGACCGTACATCAGAGGGCGACCATCCGGTGACGTCAGTCACACGTCGGAGCCGGTAGCGCACGGTGTTCGGGTGAACGAAGAGCATCCGGGCGGCGCCCTCCAGACTGCTCGCCTGTTCGAGATAGACGCTGAGCGTCTCCAGCAGCGCAGCCCCCGCCTCCTCCAGTGGTCTGTAGATCTCCTCCACCAGTTGCTCACGGGCCGAGGGGTCGGAGGCGATCGCGCGCTCCGGCAGCAGATCGTCGGCGAGCACCGGGCGCGGCGCGTCCTGCCAGGCGGTGCACGCCTTGAGCCCGGCCGCGGCGGCCTGCGCGGACCGGGTCGCGGCCAGCAGGTCCGGCACCACGGGCCCGGCGACCACCGGACCCTGCGCGAACGGCCCGATCAGCGACTTCGCCACCGCCAGCGGGTCGTTGCGGCCCCCGGCGATCACCACCAGACGGTCCCCGAGCACCCCGGTCAGCACCTGGAGCTTGGCGTGCCGGGCCGCGCGCCGGATGGCCTCCACGGTCAGCTCGGAGTCCCCGTCGGGAGCGGTGCCCAGCACGACGCACACGTGCTCCGGCGAGTTCCACCCCAGGGCGGCGGCCCGCGACACGGCACCCTCGTCGGCCTCGCCGCTGAGCACGGCGTTCACCACCAGCGACTCCAGGCGCGCGTCCCAGGCACCGCGTGCCTCGGCGGCCTGCGCGTACACCTGGGCGGTCGCGAAGGCGATCTCCCGGGCGTACACGAGCAGCGCCTCGCGCAGCACCGACTCGTCACCGGGGGCGGCGACCTCGTCGATCGCGGACTCCATCACCTCGATGGTGGTCCGCACCATCTCCACGGTCTGCCGCAGCGTGATCGCCCGGGTCAGCTCGCGCGGCGCGGTGCCGAACACGTCGGTGGAGATGGCCTGGGGCGCGTCCGGCCGCCGGAACCACTCGGTGAACGCGGCGATGCCGGCCTGGGCGACCAGCCCGATCCAGGAACGGTTCTCCGGTGGCATCGCCCGGTACCACGGCAGCGTCTCGTCCATCCGCGCGATGGCCTGCGCGGCGAGCGATCCGGAGGACTGCTCCAGCCGCTTCAGCGTCGCGGTATGCGGGTGGGCGGGCTGGGCGGGGGCGTCGGGCTTACCGGTTTCGGGTTCGGGCACGGGGACAAGACTGCCTTATCGGGCCGGGCGGGTGTGCCGCCGGGGCTACGGTGAACGACGTGATGGACGTACGCCGCGCCGACGAGCGCTATCCGGGCGGTGATCCGGCAGCCGGGATCATCTCCCGCCATGCCTTCTCCTTCGGTCCCCACTACGACCCCGACAACCTCCGCTTCGGGGCACTGCTGGCCTGCAACGAGGAGCGCCTCGCACCCGGCGCGGGCTTCGACGAGCACCCCCACAGCCACACCGAGATCGTCACCTGGGTGGTGGAAGGCGAGCTGACCCACCGCGACAGCGCGGGCCACGAGACGGTGGTCCGCGCCGGTGACCTGCAACGCCTCAGCTCGGCGGGCGGCGTCCGCCACGTAGAACGCAACGACGCCGCCGTCCCCCTGACCTTCGTCCAGATGTGGCTGGCCCCGCGCGACCCCGGCGGCGACCCCGCCTACGAGATCGTCCGCGGCATCGCCGACTCCACCCCGTACGCCGTCCCCGAGGCCGCCGCGATGCTCCACGTGCGCCGCCTGGTCGCGGGGGAGCGGACGGCGGTGCCGGACGGGGCGTACGTGTACGTCCACGTGGTGCGGGGCGCGGTACGCCTCGGTGACGAGGAACTGGGCGCGGGCGACGCGGCCCGCGTCACGGACGCCGAGGGAGTGGACGCGGTGGCGGTGACGCGGGCTGAGGTGCTGCTGTGGGAGATGGCTAGGACCGGGTCCGTGCCTCGGTGAGTACCGCGTCCGTGAACGGCGGCCACGCCTCGACCGCCCAGGGGCCGAAGGCGCGGTCGGTGAGGGCGACGCAGGCGAGCCCGGCGTCCGGGTCGGTCCACAGGAACGTGCCGGACTGGCCGAAGTGGCCGAAGGTGCGCGGGGAGGAGGCGGAGCCCGTCCAGTGCGGGGACTTGCCGTCGCGGATCTCGAAGCCCAGGCCCCAGTCGTTGGGGTTCTGGTGGCCGTAGCCCGGCAGTACGCCCTTGGTGCCCGGGTACTGGACCGTCATCGCCTCGGCGACCGTGCGCGGGTCCAGCAGCCGGGGCGCCTGCACCTCGGCGGCGAAGCGGAGCAGGTCCTCGACCGTGGAGACGCCGTCCTTCGCCGGGGAGCCCTCCAGCGAGGTGGACGTCATGCCCAGCGGTTCCAGCACCGCCTGCCGCGCGTACTCGGCGAACGGCATGTCCGCCGCCTTCGCGATGTGGTCGCCGAGCTGCTCGAAACCGGCGTTGGAGTACAGCCGGCGCTCCCCGGGCGCGGAGGTCACCCGGTGCTCGTCGAAGGCCAGCCCCGAGGTGTGCGCGAGCAGGTGGCGGACGGTCGCCCCGGGCGGCCCGGCGGGCTCGTCCAGCTCGATGGCGCCCTCCTCGTACGCCACGAGCGCCGCGTAGGCCGCCAGCGGCTTGGTGACCGAGGCGAGCGGGAAGCGGTGCGCGACAGGGCCGTGGGTGCCGAGGACCGTGCCGTCGGCCCGTACGACGCCCGCCGCCGCGGTGGGGACCGGCCAGTTCTCGATCGACGCGAGGCTGTTCAAGGACATGGCGTCGAGCCTAGGCGGCTCAGAGGCGCAGCCGCATCGAGGGGGTCGTGTCTCGCGTGAAGCCCATCGACGCGTACAGGGGCTCGGCGTCCGGGGAGGCCGTGAGCATGACGTGTCCGGCGCCCCGCTCGCGGAACCACTGCAGCAGCTCGTCCATGCACGCTCGCGCGTACCCGCGGCGCCGGGCGTCCGGGTCGGTGGCGACGCTGAAGACGTATCCGATCAGGCCGTTCGCCGGCCGGCCCGGCCCGCCGATCCGGTACTCCAGGGTCCCCACCACCAGTGCCGCCAGCGCGCCCGGCCGCTCCGGACAGTCGACGACGAACGCCGCGAAACTCCCGTCCGGATCGGCCAGTCTCGCCCGCAGGCCGGGCAGCGACCCCGCCTGCCAGTCGGTGGAGGCGTCGGACGTGACGGAACGGATCATCACCTGCCGGAGGCGGAGCACTTCTCCCGCGTCCTCGGGCACGGCACGGCGTACGAGACTCATGCCCGCACGCTAGTGACCCGCCGGGTCGCGTGTCCCGTGGATTTCCCGCCGCACGCGCTTGCTTGGAGTGCACTCCAAGGTCATAGCGTGGGGCACATGACGGTGATGCAGACCACGGCCGGGACCCTCGCGCCGAACGCCACCAGAACGGACATCTGCTCCGCCCCGCCCCGGCGCCACCCGCGTCCCGACGGGCAGGACCGCTACACCATCAGCGAGGTCGTCGCCTTCACCGGCCTGACCGCCCACACGCTGCGCTGGTACGAGCGGATCGGCCTGATGTCCCACATCGACCGCTCGCACACGGGGCAGCGCCGCTACAGCAACCGCGACCTGGACTGGCTCGACTTCGTCGGCAAACTGCGGCTGACCGGCATGCCGGTCGCCGACATGGTCCGGTACGCGGAGCTGGTGCGCGAGGGCGAGAGCACCTACCCCGACCGGCGGGAGCTGCTGGAGTCCACCCGCCGCGACGTGCTGGCGCGGATCGCCGAACTACAGGACACCCTCGCCGTACTCGACCGGAAGATCAGTTTCTACGGGGACGCCGGACGTGCCCGGGACATGGAGAAGAACCGATGACCGACAGCAGCATGCCGAAGGCCCGGCTGGGCGCGGGCGGCCCGGAGGTGGGTGTCCAGGGCCTCGGCTGCATGGGCATGAGCTTCGCATACGGGCCCTCGGACGCCGAGGCGTCCCGCGCGACCCTGGAACGGGCGCTGGAACTGGGCGTCACCCTCTACGACACGGCCGACGCCTACGGGGCGGGCGAGAACGAGCGGTTCCTGGCGCCGTTCTTCAAGGCCCACCGCGAGGAGGTCGTCGTCGCGACCAAGTTCGCGCTGTCGATCCCGCCGGACGACCCGACCAGGCGGATCATCCGCAACGACGCTCCGTACATCCGCGAGGCGGTCGAGGCGAGCCTGCGCCGGCTGGACCTGGACGTGATCGACCTCTACTACATGCACCGGCGCGACGTGAACGTGCCGATCGAGGAGACCGTCGGCGTCATGGCCGACCTGGTCCGCGAGGGCAAGGTCAAGCACCTCGGGCTGAGCGAGGTGACGGGGGACGAGCTGCGGGCGGCGCAGACGGTGCATCCGATCGCCGCCCTGCAGTCGGAGTGGTCGCTGTTCAGCCGGGACATCGAGGCGGGCGTGGTGCCGGCCGCCCGCGAGCTGGGCGTCGCCCTCGTCCCGTACTCGCCGCTCGGCCGGGGCTTCCTCACCGGCTCCTTCGCCAACGCCGACCAGGACCTCACGGAGGGCGACTTCCGCCGTCAGCAGCCCCGCTTCACCGGCGACAACGCGGCGGCCAACGCGGCCCTCCTCGCCCCGGTCCGCGCGCTGGCCGAGGCCCACGACGCCACCCCCGGCCAGATCGCCCTGGCCTGGGTCCAGCAGCGGGCCCAGGTCCACGGCCTGCCGGTGATCCCGATCCCGGGCACCCGGAAGCCGACGCGGGTGGAGGAGAACACGGCGGCGACCCGCATCGTCCTGTCGGACGACGAGCTGTCCCTGCTGGAGCCGATCGCGGAGAAGGTGGCGGGCGACCGCTACGCGGACATGACGTTCACCTCCGCAGGACGGGAGTAGGACGGGAGTAGGAAGGGAGCGGGAAGGGGCGCCGGTCCGGCCGCGGGGAGCTAGAGCTGCGCCAGCAGCTCCGCCTTCTTCGAGGAGAACTCCTCGTCCGTCACCAGCCCCTGCTGATGCAGCTCCCCCAGGTGCCGGATCCGCTCGGCGATGTCGGCGGGGTCCCGCCGGGGCGCCGGCACGGCCACCGGCACGGGCGCCACGGCGGCCCGCTCCCGGACCGCCGCCAGCACCGCCGCGGCGAACGGCAGCGACTCGTGCACCGGCCCGTACCCGAGCCCGAAGACGACCGCCGCCGGATCCTGGTCGGCCTGGGGGGCGGCCGGTGCGGCGGCGGCCGATGCGTCGGCGTCGCGCGGCAGCAGCCGCAGGTACCCCTCGAACATCTCGGGGGAGCGCCACTCCACCCCGCCCAGGTCGGAGACCGGGAAGTTCTGGTCGCCGGCCTTCCACTTCGCCGAGGACGCGCCCGTCCAGGACCAGCGGAAGGACACCGCCCTGCCGTCGAAGGACGCCTTCCCGTCGTACGCCTTGAACTGCAGCGGTGCCTCGGGCGGGGCCACCAGGTAGCGCTCGGTCTTGCCGGACTCGGTCAGCAGCGCCCGCAGCTCGTCGGCGTAGTACTCCGCGAGCGTCTCCCGTTCGGCGGGCAGCACCAGCCGGTAGGGGTCGCCGCTCTCCTTCAGCTGTCCGGCCGCCGCCTCGATCAGCGGATCGGCGCCCGCGCGCGGCTCGACGCGCAGCACGACGGTGCCGCGCTTGCCGGGCGTGAGCGTCACGCCCTCGATCGCCTCCAGGGGCACACGGCGTTCCCCCAGGGCCTGGAACAGCTTGGGTGTTCGAATCCCCCGTTCGTAGCGGATGAGCACGGAGTCGGACTCGAACTCCCAGGCGGCATGAAATCCGGCCAGTACGTCACCCATGCGGCTCATCGTATG
The DNA here is from genome assembly GCF_055581985.1 of Streptomyces sp. NPDC042336. Taxonomy (NCBI): domain Bacteria; kingdom Bacillati; phylum Actinomycetota; class Actinomycetes; order Kitasatosporales; family Streptomycetaceae; genus Streptomyces; species Streptomyces sp. NPDC042336. The sequence goes on from NZ_JBVJEA010000001.1 coordinate 779,856, forward strand.
CGGCACGAGCCTCTCCGTCCCCTCCCCGTGCAAACCGGAGTTTCTGCGCCTCTACGCGCGTCCGGCCGCCGTCGTCGCGGACAAACCCGCCCGGCATGTGTCGTCTTCACCGGCGCAGGCGACCGTGCGGTACGCGCCAACCCCGATCCCCGCGAAGTTCCGCAGGCTGTCCGTCCCGGGCACGAAGTAGCCGCCGTGCCCCCGGGCGTCCCGCGCGGACAGCACCCGCGCCCCGAAGCCGGCGGACACCGGATCGGCGCCGTGCCCGAGACCGCCGACCTCCATGTACGGCACGTCCTGGATCCAGTCGTCGGCGTCCCGCATCGCCCACACCCGGGCGGAGGTGTCCAGGTGGGAGGCGTTCTCGGCACGCATGCCGGGACTGCCCGCCACCGCTATGTCGCTCACCCGGCCGGGCAGCCGGCCGGCGGCGAGGCCGCACACCACCGAGCCGTAGCTGTGGCAGAAGAGGGAGACCGGGGACCGGCCGGGCAGCGCCCGCAGCAGCGCGTTCAGCCGCACGGCCCCGTGCTCGGCGCGGTTCGCGGTGGCCGCCTCCATGCCCAGACCGCTGGGGGAGGTGTAGTCGGCCCAGGCGATCACGGCCGTGTCGGTGCCGGGGCCGGCCGCGCGCTCGGCCGCGTACAGCGACTCGGCCATGCCGGCCGGCGCCGCGTACTTCTTGCGGTCGGTGCGCTGGAACGTGAGCAGTTCGGTGTCCACGCCCGGGACGACGACGGACACGCGGTCGGCGCGGTTCAGGTCCCCGAACACCTCGGCGACCCTGCCGGAGCCCGCCGGGTCGAAGGCGAGGATGTGCCGCCCCGGGTCGAGCAGCGACTCGTAGTTGCGCATCCGCCGTCCGGCCTCGCGCTGCCCGGCCGGGGACAGGCGCTTGTCGTGCATGCGGGCGCTCTCCACCGACCGCGCCTGCTGCAGCGCGGAGCGGTTGGCGAGGTAGCGCAGCTGGATCGGGGCGCCGTTCATGTTGCCGACGGCCAGCGGGTACCGGTGGGCCAGGCTCGTGCGCTGCCACGCGGTGAGCGAGGCGAAGAAGCGGGCCAGCCGGGCGGGAGCCGCCTGGGCGTCGGGCAGCCGCCGTCCGTCGATCCGGCCGTGCTCCCAGGCCGTGACCGACGCTTCGAGAGCTGTGGGGCCCCGCTGGTTGCGCAGGGCGGTCCAGCCGGTGGTCGCCAGCATCACGAACACCACGGCCAGGGCGAGCAGTGCGCGCCAGACGTTCAGCTGCGGGGAGGTGTCGAAGGAAGTCACTGGGAGGACACACTAGGAGAACGGGACGGTCTCGCGTGAATCCAGTGACACGGATCACGTTTCAGTGCGGCGCCAGTTCCCGGTGAGCGCGGGCGCCACCTGGTCGAGATAGGCGGCGGTCAGGTCCCGCAGGGCCGCCAGGCCGGCGTCGTCGCGCGCCGACCAGATCCGTTCGGTCACCCGCATCACCGCACCGAAGACGGCCACGACCACCCGGGGCCGCGGATCCGTCTCCAGGTCGAGGCCCTCGCGGCCGGCGACCACGCGGGCGATCTCCTCCTCCAGCTCCGTCGCCCGCCGCAGATGGGCGGCGAGCAGTGCGGGTGTCGACTCGATCACCCGGTAGAAGCGCATGTGCAGCTCCAGCGGGACCAACTGCTCGACGGCCTCGCCGATGGTGTTCCAGCTCTCCGCGAGCGCCATGCGCAGCGCGTCCAGGGGTGCCTCCTCGGGCGGGCGCGCGTGCACGGCCTCGACGAAGCGGGACTCCGCGAGCCGCGACACGAAGAACGCCGCGTCCTCCTTGGAGGCGAAGTAGCGGAAGAAGGTCCGCTGCGAGACGTCGGCGGCCTCGGCGATGTCGTCGACGGTCGTCTCCTCGTAACCGCGCTCGGTGAACAGTTCGAGGGCGGAGCGCAGCAGCAGGTCCCGGGTGCGCTGCTTCTTGAGTTCACGCAGGCCGGGACGGGAGGCCGCGGGTGCGGTCTCCGGCAGCGCCGACGGGCCGGCCACCTTCAAAAGTCGTCTCCTTCGTACGGTTTCCCCTGTTCAGGCTATATGGGGGAAGTCCTGTCAGTTACTGACTCGTGAATTGGTTTGTCAACTGTCAGCGGCTGTCATTAGCCTCAGCGGTATGACTAGTCAGACCACGCTCGACAAGCCGGGACCGGGGGACGGAACCCCGGCGGGTTCAGCGCCCGCCAAGGGGTGGCGCGGCCATCCCTGGGTCACCCTCGTCACCGTCGCGGTCGGGGTCATGATGGTGGCCCTGGACGGCACCATCGTGGCGATCGCCAACCCGGCCATCGGCAAGGACCTGGGCGCCAGCTGGTCCGAGCTGCAGTGGATCACCAACGCCTACTTCCTCGCGCTCGCGGTCTCCCTGATCACCGCGGGCAAGCTCGGCGACCGCTTCGGTCACCGGCAGACCTTCCTCATCGGTGTGGCGGGCTTCGCCGCTTCCTCCGGCGCCATCGGACTGTCCGACAGCATCGCCATGGTCATCGTCTTCCGGGTCTTCCAGGGCCTGTTCGGCGCGCTGCTGATGCCGGCCGCGCTCGGTCTGCTGCGGGCCACCTTCCCGGCCGAGAAGCTCAACATGGCCATCGGCATCTGGGGCATGGTCATCGGTGCCTCCACCGCGGGCGGCCCGATCCTGGGCGGGGTGCTGGTCGAGCACGTCAGCTGGCAGTCGGTCTTCTTCATCAACGTGCCGGTCGGCGTTCTCGCCGTGGTGCTCGGCGTGCTGATCCTGCTGGACCACCGGGCCGAGAACGCCCCGCGCTCCTTCGACGTCGTCGGCATCGTGCTGCTGTCGGCGTCGATGTTCGCTCTCGTCTGGGCGCTCATCAAGGCCCCCGAGTGGGGCTGGGGTTCCGGTCAGACCTGGCTGTTCATCGCCGGGTCGGTGGTGGGCTTCGTCGTGTTCTCCGTCTGGGAGACCAAGGTGAGGGAACCGCTGATCCCGCTGGCGATGTTCCGCTCGGTGCCGCTGTCGGCCGGTGTGGTCCTGATGGTCCTGATGGCCATCGCCTTCATGGGCGGCCTGTTCTTCGTCACCTTCTACCTGCAGAACGTGCACGGCATGAGCCCGATCGACGCCGGCCTGCACCTGCTGCCGCTCACGGCCATGATGATCGTCGCCTCGCCGCTGGCCGGGGCGATGATCACCAAGGTCGGCCCCCGCATCCCGCTCGCGGGGGGCATGGCCTGCACCGCGATCGCCATGTACGGCATGTCCACCCTGGAGACGGACACCGGCAGCCTGGCGATGTCCGTCTGGTTCGCGCTGCTCGGTCTCGGCCTCGCCCCGGTCATGGTGGGCGCCACGGAGGTCATCGTGGGCAACGCGCCGATGGAGCTGTCCGGCGTCGCTGGTGGCCTCCAGCAGGCGGCGATGCAGATCGGCGGCAGCCTCGGTACGGCGGTGCTGGGCGCCGTGATGGCCTCCAAGGTCGACAACGACCTGGCGGGCAACTGGGCCGACGCGGGCCTGCCCGAACTCACCCCGGACCAGCAGGAGCTGACGGGTCAGGCCGTGCAGCAGGGCGTCGCGCCGGTGCCCCCGGGCACCCCCGCGCAGGTCGCCGAGAAGATCACGGACGTCGCCCACGACACCTTCATCTCCGGCATGAGCCTCGCCTCGCTCGTGGCCGCCGGGGTCGCGGTCGTGGCGGTGTTCGTCGCCTTCCTCACCAAGCGCGGCGAGAACGCGGAGGCGGGCGCGGGCGTGGGGCACATCTGACGGGCCCGGCCCTGCCCGTGGGGTGAACGGACGCGGCGCGCCGCCGGGGCGGCGTGCCGCGTCCGCCCATGTCACGGGCGGTTCTTCACCCTGCGCGGCGCTGAATCCACGTCAACTTTTTGGCGTAATGGCAGTGGTAGGTTGAAGCCCAGCTGTCGGAAGCCGTCGGCGCAGGCGAACGCTTCGCGTGCGGAGTGCGCAGGCGCCCCTTTCCCTGACCAGGAAGGTTGACGGCAACCATGGGGTAGGGGGGGCATGATACGGATCCTCATCGCCGAGGACATGGCGATATTACGGGGTGCGCTGGCCGAACTCCTGAGTCTGGAAGCCGACATGAAAGTGGTCGCCGAAGTCGGCCGCGGCGACGAGGTCGTCCCGAAGGCGCGCGCCCTCCAGCCGGACGTGGCCGTGCTCGACATAGGTCTTCCCGGCATGGACGGTATCGCAGCCGCCGCCGAGCTGAGTACCGTCGTCCCCGACTGCCGGATCCTCATCCTCACGGGCCTCGGCACCCCCCACACCCTGCGCCGGGCACTGGCCAGCCAAGTGACGGGATTCATGCGCAAGGACGTCGCCCCGTCCCAACTCGCCGCGTCGATCCGGGCGGTGGCCGCCGGCGAGCGGGCCATCGACTCCCAACTGGCCGTCGCGGCACTGGAGGCGACGACCCAGCCGCTGGCACCGCGGGAACTGGAGGTCCTCCGGCTCGCCGCCGTGGGCGAGGACGTCGCGGCCATCGCACGCCGCCTGTTCCTCTCCAGGGGTACGGTGCGCAACTACCTGAGCAGCGCGGTGGTCAAGCTGGGCGCCCGCAACCGCATGGACGCGGTACGGATCGCGCGCGAGGAAGGCTGGATCTGACCGGTGCCGGGGGCGTCCCGCACGCCACCCGGGCCCGCGCGTTCAGGCCACGGACGCGGAGTTGTTCACTCCGGTGGGGGTGGGCCGCAGGGCGGGCCGGAAGACGCTGTCCGCCGGGGCGTCGCCCGCCACCGGCACCGGCACCACCGCCGTCAGCCGGAACCACTTCTCGTCCCTGATCTCCGTGCACAGCTTCCCGTGCACCGCCTCGACGCGTTCCCGCAGGTTCGCCAGGCCGCTTCCCCCCGGCGCGGCGGGCCGGTCCACGACTCCGTCGTTGCTCAGCTCCAGGACGACGGTGTCCCCCTCGTGTGCCAGCTCCACCACACAGGTGCTGACCCTGCTGTGCCGCAGCAGATTCGTGACCCCCTCCCGCAGCACGGTCGCCAGGGTCGTCTCGACGGCCTGCGGCAGCACGCCGACGCTGCCCCGGAACGTGGTGTGCACGCCCATGTCCTCCAGGGTGGCGCGGACGGTGTCGATCTCGGTGGCCAGGGACAGGGCCCGGTAGGCCTGGGAAGCCGCCCGGACGTCGTCGAAGGCGTGCTGGACGGATTCCAGGATCTCCGTGAGCACCTGGTGCCGGCGGACGTGCTGGAACGGCGGCAGTCGCCGCGCCAGTTCGCACTTGTACGCGATGGTGGTCAGATTGATGCCCAGCAGGTCGTGCAGGTCGCGGGAGAAACGGAGCCGTTCCGCCTCCAGGACCATCCGGGTCAGCTCGCCGCGGGTGTGGTGCGCCTCCCGGACGAGCCGGGTCAGCTCCGAGAGCCCGAACACCACCAGGCCGGTCAGCGCCGTCGCGACGGTCCCGTACACGAGGGAACCGCGGCCCACGCCGGTCCGCAGGACGAGCAGGCCCGCCGATGCCACGACCGTCACGAAGGCCGCCCATCGCCAGGGGGAGGGCAGGACGAGCAGGGCGGAACCCGCGAGGAAGCCGGGCGTGGCGAGCCAGGCCTCGGTGTAGACGAGGAACGGGAGGTAGGTGAGGAGGACCTGCGATCCGAAGGTCAGGCGCCGTCTGCGCGCGGCCCAGGGCGACAGGTGGGGGAAGGAGTGGGTCAGCTGCAGCCCGTAGACGAGCAGCAGCGAGGCGATGCCCGCGGCCAGGCCCACGGGCGAGGGACGGGCCTCCAGCAGGTAGATGACGCCGATGGCGAAGAAGGCCACCAGGACGGCGACGGTGATGGTGGTGGCGGCGCCTGCGGCGAGGTGCCTGCTGCTCGCGTCCTCCCGGTCGGCACGCGCACCGTCGTGCGGGGCAGAACCGCTCATCTCTTGTCCTTCCGGATGAACCGTACGAATCGATGAGTCATGTCGTGCCGCGGCCCGCGCTCTCGGTCAAACCGGGAGAGCGTGACACACGATCGATCCTAATCAATCAAAACCACTCGGAAGGGGGCTTCCTGGCGTGGCGGGTACGTGCAACATCCCTTTTTGTCATCGGAGTTGACAACGCGGTCGGCCCCGGCGGCGGTGCGTGGGCACGCTTCGCGTCACAGATGGAGCGGCAGCGGATTGAGTTCGGCGAAGTCCCGCGGCCGGGCCAGCCGGCCGAGCGCGACCGGTACGTCGAACAGGCGCCCCGGGCCGAATCCCGCCCAGTGGGGACGCAGTCCGGGCACGAGCACCTTGGCGACGGGCAGCTGGACGTCGGGGCGTGTCTGGTCGAGCACGAGCACTTCGAGACCGTGCCGGTCCAGCAGCGCGACCAGCGACTCGGCCTGGGCCGCGGCGTCGGCGGGCGGACGCGGCGCCCTCGGAGGACGGGCGGGCCGGCGTGCGGCCGGCAACAGGTGGGGCTGGTTGGCCGTGGTGGCGTGCCGGAACCAGCGCAGCGCCTCCTCGTCCGTGCCGGTGTAGGCCGTTTCCCCAGTGGCCGGACCGTCCACCAGCGGCGGCAGCATCTGGTTGAGCTCGGTCAGCGCACGCAGCAGCGCGACGCGGGGATCGAAGTGCGCGCCGAACCCGAGCACGATGTCCTCGGCGGGCGTCGCGGTCCGCGCGGAGACGGCGGCGACCACGGGAATCCCCAGGTCGGACGTGAGGTCGAGCGCCCACACCGACCGGCCCAGGTCCTTGAGGGCGGCCCGCGTCCCGGCGATCCACGGGTCCCGCCGGTCGAGCTCCACACCGGGCTGCCGGGTCCGGTTGTACCACCACAGGGCGACCGCGTCCCGCTCCACCAGTTCGAGGCAGCCGTGCACGACGGCGTCCTCCAGACTGGTCCCGGCGGCGGCCCCGTTGGAGGTGGCCCGGCAGTAACCGGCGTCCGCGTCCGGGGCGTTGTAGTAGAGCAGGCTCGTCGGCGCCAGCCGCTGCCGTCGCCCGGTCAGGGACCATACGGGGGTCCAGTCGATCTCGGCGTCCTCGTCGAAGGGCTCGGTCACCTGGTGGAAGGGGCCGTGCGCGGCGTTCCACGCCGCCCGGTCCTCGAACTGGCGCCGGTCGAAGAGCTGGACGGTGTCCGGGTGGACGGCCCGCGGTGCCAGCTCGCGGTAACTACCGCGCAGGCGTGGCTCGTCGCCCTGGAAATGGCCGCTGTACCGCTCCAGGGCCTCGCCCAGCGCGCTCGCCCGCGCGTGGGTCTCGGTGACGCCCTTGCCCGAGCCGGGGGTGCGCAACGGGGTGCGCAGCGCCGGCGGCGGCAGCGCGGGGTCCCACGGCGGCCGGGCACTCGCGTGGAAGCAGTTGAGGAACCGCGGCCCCCTCGGGTCCCGCCGGATCTCACCGACCACCCCGGTGACGGGGTCCACGAGGTGGCCGTAGCGCTCCAGCATCCGGCCGGGATCGAGGGTCCGGTACCCGCCGCCGGTGTCGTGGACCGGCCGGTGGGACAGCACGACCGGGGCCGACACCCGCTTGCGCACCAGCCCGGGGTCACCGCAGCGGGCACACTGCGGACGGCGCCGCACGGGATGACGGCTGCTCTCCAGCGTGCGGGTGTCCAGCCGCCACAGCTCGCCCTGGCCGGGGTCCCGGTACCCGGCGAGCCACTTCCCGGCCTCCAGCAGCGCCAGGTGGAGGGCGGCCGTACGCCCCGCGGGCAGGTAGGCGGGCCGGTGCGAGGCGGGCCCGCCGAGCCCGAGACGGTGCCGCACATGGGCCTCGCCGCGCCGGCGCAGCCGGAGCCGGTCCGCGAGGCAGCTCCAGCAGGGGCCGTCGCCGGGGGTGAGGAACGGGCCGATCCACAGATGTGTGCCGCTGGCCCGCACCGGCAGCCAGCCGCGGCCCTCGGCACGGTGCTCCGCGTCCAGGGCGCCGAGCCGCGGATCGAGGTAGTCGTGGCACAGGACCAGCGTCAGACCGGCACGTCCGCCGTCCTCGGGCGCCGGATGCAACCCTGCCGCGGACACCGCCCCGCGCAACGCGCCCGGATCCTCGGCGGTGAGGTCGACCGAGGCCAGCAGCGGGGAGGCGGCTGCTCCGGGCCGCGCGGCCAGACCGGTCAGCGACCAGTAGGCGCGTTCCGGTGCGGTCGGCCCGTCCGCCTCGAAGGCGTGCAGCAGCCCCGCCTGAAGGAGCCTGTCGACCAGCCGGCCGGTGACGTCGGCCGGGAGCGCGGGAGCCGCCTCGGCGATGATCGTGGGCAGGTCCCGGGTGCCGTCGAGCAACGGGGCCAGCAGAGCCACCTGGTGCCCGTCGAGCGTGGTCACCCGGTCTTCCGCCATGAGGAAGACCGGCTCCCCCGGAGCGGAGTCCACCCGCAGATGCGGTGCGAATCCCAGCCGGGGGAGCCCGCCCTCCGCCGGACGGCGCTTCAGAACCGGGTGCCGCCGTCCGCGGACGACCCGGTGCCGGACGCGGGCGTCCAGCAGATGCAGATGCGGCTGTCGGTGAGCGCTTCGGGCTCGTGGCCGAACTCCGTGATCACCAGATCGTCCGCGACCCCTGCGGTCACCACGTCGGCCTCGGGCCGGGAAGTGGTCCGTGACATGTGTGTCTCCTGTCGCTTTCGAAGGCCGTGACGGCGTGCCGAACCCCCGCCCGTGGCCGTTGCGGTCGACATCATTCTGTCGACCCGGGCCGGTGGACAGCAGTGCATTTCGCACAGGGGACATGTGAGGAACCCACCTCTTGCCCCTAAGCTCCTCATACGCCTGGTCGGGCCCGTCGCACTGGTTCGGACCGGAAGCGGTCGGCGAGACTCCCACAGCAGGAAGTTCTCGGGGTGCCGTGCCGACCACATGGGGGACCGCAATATGGACATCTGGTTACTGGGACCGCTCACGGCCGAGGTGCGTGGCCGGTCGATCGTCCCGTCGGCGGCCAAGCCGCGCCAGATCCTCGCGCTGCTCGCCATCCACGCGAACCGCGTGGTGCCGGTGGGGACGCTGATGGAGGAGATCTGGGGCAGCGAGCCGCCGCAGAGCGCGCTGGCCACCTTGCACACGTACATCCTCCAACTGCGCCGGCAGCTCACCGCCGCCTACGGCGCGGACGCCGGAGTGTCCGCCAAGGACGTCCTCGTCACCCAGTACGGCGGCTACTGCTGGCGGGCGCCCGAGGACGCCGTCGACGTACCGCGCTACGAGCGGCTGGTTGCCGCGGGCCGGGCGGCCGTCGGCGAGGACCGGCAGGAGAGGGCGTCGGCGCACTTCAGGGAGGCGCTGGCGCTGTGGCGCGGATCGGCCCTGGTCGACGTGCGCATCGGGCCGGTACTGAGCATCGAGGTGGCCCGGCTGGAGGAGAGCAGGCTCGGCGTGCTGGAGCGGTGCGTGGAGGCGGACCTGCGACTGGGACGTCACGCCGAAGTGCTGTCCGAGCTGATCGAGCTGACCGGGCGTCACCCGCTGCACGAGGGACTGCACGCCCAGTGCATGGCGGCACTGTACCGGGCGGGCCGGTCCTGGCAGGCGCTGGACGTCTACCAGCGGCTGCGCCGCCGGCTGGCCGAGGAACTGGGCCTGTCGCCGTCCCCGCGCCTGCAGCGGATGCAGCAGGCGGTGCTCGCGGCCGAGCCATGGCTGGACGCGCCGGAGCGCGGGGACGACCTGCTGCTCGACCGGATGATCGGCTGACCGGGCCCGGGCGGCTCAGCCGTTCTTGGCGACGAACTCCACGACGGACTCGACCATGTAGTCGGTCATCTCCTCGGTGATGCCCGGATACACGCCGATCCAGAAGCTCTGCTCGGTGATGACGTCCGAGTTGCGCAGGTCGCCCGCCACCCGGTGCCGGCTGCCGAGATAGGCCGGATGCCGGGTGAGGTTGCCGCCGAACAGCCGTCGTGTGCCGATGCGCCGGTCCTCCAGGAAGGCGATCAGGTCGCGGCGGGTGTAGGTGGCGTCGGGCAGCACGGTGATCACGAACCCGAACCAGCTCGGGTCGCTGCCCGGCGTCGCGCTGGGCAGCAGCAGCCCCGGCACGTCCGCCAGCCCGTCGCGCAGCCGCTGCCAGTTGCGCCGCCGGGCCGCACCGAACTCCTCCAGCTTGTCCAACTGGGTCAGTGCCAGGGCGCCCTGGAGATCGGTCGCCTTCAGGTTGTAGCCGATGTGCGAGAAGATGTACTTGTGGTCGTAGCCCTTGGGCAGGTCACCGAGCTGGTAGTCGAAGCGCTTCAGGCAGGTGTTGTCCTCGCCCGGCTCGCACCAGCAGTCACGGCCCCAGTCGCGGAACGACTCGACGATCCGGGCGAGTTCGAGGTTCCTGGTGAGGACGCAGCCGCCCTCGCCCGTCGTGATGTGGTGGGCCGGATAGAAGCTGACGGTGGCCAGGTCGCCGAACGTGCCCGTCTTGCGCCCCCGGTAGGTCGAGTCCACCGCGTCGCAGTTGTCCTCGACGAAGAACAGGTCGTGGTCGGTGGCCAGTTGCTGGATCTCCGCCGCCTCGTACGGATTGCCGAGGGTGTGCGCGATCATGATGGCCCGGGTGCGGTCCGAGATCGCCGCCGCGACGCGCTCCGCGGTCGTGTTGTACGTGCCGAGCTCCAGGTCCACGAAGACCGGGGTGAGCCCGTTCTGGAAGATCGGGTTGACCGTCGTGGGGAAACCGCCGGCCACGGTGATCACCTCGTCCCCCGGGCGCAGCCGCTGGTCCCCGAGCCGGTCGGAGGTCAGGGCCGACAGCGCCAGCAGGTTGGCCGAGGAGCCGGAGTTCACCAGGTGCGCCTTGCGCACTCCGATGTGGCGGGCGAACCTGCTCTCGAAACGCCGGGAGTGCGCTCCGGCCGCGATCCTCAGGTCCAGGGCCGCCGCCACCAGCGCGACCCGGTCCTCCTCGTCCAGGACCGCTCCCGAGGAGAGGATCGGCGTCACTCCCGGCTCGAAGTGTCCCGGCCGCTGCTGCCTGTGGTACTCGCGGACCTGCTCCAGGATCAGGGCCTTGGTGTCCGACGTCATAGCCGTCCCTCCCGTCAGGAATGCCTCGGGGCCATGCTCGCGCCGACCGGTCGAAGAGCTGTGGAGTCCCCGCTGAAAAGGCCTGCTCCAGCGGGCTTCCAGGGGCCTTCGACCCGGCCCGGCTAGCTTGTGTCCGCGATGTATCCGACAGGTGAGGTGGCAGATGTCCGAGGACACTCCGCGACCGGTGCTTCGTATGGGAGTCCTGGGCTGCGCCGACATCGCGGTGCGCCGGATCCTGCCCGCGCTCGCGGAGCACCGGTCGGTGCGGCTGGTGGCCGTGGCCAGCCGGGACGGGGCGCGCGGCGAACGCCTCGCGAGGCGCTTCGGCTGCGCGGCGGTGACCGGCTACCAGGCGCTGCTGGACCGGGACGACATCGACGCGGTGTACGTGCCGTTGCCTCCGGGCATGCACCACGAATGGGTCGCGCGGGCGCTGACCGCCGGCAAGCACGTCCTGGTGGAGAAGCCGCTGAGCACCACGTACGCGCAGAGCGCCGAGCTGGTCGAGACGGCCGCCCGGCTCGATCTGGCGCTCACCGAGAACTTCATGTTCCTGCACCACTCGCAGCACGCGGCGGTACGGGGGATGCTCGGCGAGATCGGTGAACTCCGCGTCTTCTCCAGCTCCTTCGGGGTGCCGCCCCCCGACCCGGCGTCCTTCCGGCACAGTGCGTCGCTCGGCGGCGGTGCCCTGCTGGACGTGGGCGTCTACCCCCTGCGCGCGGCCCAGCTGCACCTCGACGGGGAGCTGGACGTCCTCGGGGCCTGTCTGCGCGTCGACGAGCGCACCGGGGTCGACGTCGCGGGCAGCGTGCTGTTGTCCACGGCGACCGGGGTCACCGCCCAGCTCGACTTCGGGTTCCAGCACTCCTACCGTTCCACCTACGCCCTGTGGGGCAGCCGGGGGAGGCTCAGCGTGCCGCGGGCCTTCACGCCGCCCCGCGAGCACCGCCCGGTCGTCCGCATCGAACAGCAGGACCGGCTCACCGAGCTGACGCTGCCGGCGGACCACCAGGTGGGCAACGCCCTCGACGCGTTCGCGGCGGCGGTCCTGTCCGGAGCCGACCGGTCCGGCCTGAGGGAGGCCCTGCTGCGCCAGGCACTCCTGGTGGAACAGGTGCGCAAGGCCGCCCGGGTCGTCGCCCGCTGAGACGAGCCGCGTCCGGCGAAGAGCCGGCCTCCTGACGGGGGCCGGCTCTCCTGTGTCCTGTGCCCGATCCCTAGGAGGGACCGTCCGCGGCACCCCGGGGCGGGCCCGCCGCCGCGTGCGGGAGGGTGCGCGCGCGGTACCAGTCGACGACCTCGCGCAGTCCGTCGTCCAGGGACAGCCGGGGCCGGTAGCCCAGTTCCCGGCGGATCTTGGAGTCGTCGACCGCGTACCGCAGGTCGTGCCCCTTGCGGTCCGGCACGCGGCGCACCCGCGACCAGTCGGCGCCGCACAGTTCGAGGAGCCTTGAGGTCATGTCGCGGTTCGTCAGGTGGGTGCCGCCGCCGATGTTGTAGACCTCGCCGGGCCGCCCGCCGGTCAGCACCGCGTGGACGCCCCGGCAGTGGTCTTCCACGTGCAGCCACTCCCGGACGTTGCCGCCGTCCCCGTACAGCGGGACGGTCCGCCCTGCCAGCAGCTCGGTGACGAACAGGGGGATGAGCTTCTCCGGGTGCTGGCGGGGGCCGTAGTTGTTGGCACACCGCGTGATGCGCACGTCCAGCCCGTGCGTGCGCCAGTAGGACCGGGCGACGAGGTCGCTGCCCGCCTTCGACGCCGCGTAGGGCGAGTTGGGCAGCAGCGGCTCGTCCTCGGTCCAGGTGCCCTCGGCGATGGACCCGTAGACCTCGTCCGTCGAGACGTGCACGAAGGTGGCCACGCCGCAGGACAGGCTCGCCTCCAGCAGCGCCTGGGTCCCCAGCACATTGGTGCGGACGAATTCCGCCGCCCCCGTCAGGGAGCGGTCGACGTGGGTCTCGGCCGCGAAGTGCACCACCGCGTCGTGGCCGGGGAACACCTTCAGGAGGGCGTCGAGGTCGCAGATGTCCAGCTGCCGGAAGTCCAGCCGGGGATCCGTCAGGGGCAGGTTGTCCGTGCTCCCCGCGTAGGTGAGCAGGTCGACGACCGTCACCCGGTCCGGCCGGGGACCGGGCAGGTCGCCGGCGAGCAGGGAACGCACGTAGTGGGAGCCGATGAATCCGGCTCCGCCGGTGATCAGGAGGCGCACGGCGCGGACCCGCCCTCCGGGTGACGACGGTGTCCGTGGGCGCGGTGCTGGGCGGTCAGCCGCTCCAGTACCGGCACCACCTCGGCCGGGGTCCGCTCGGACTCGGCCTCCGCCCGCAGCCGCGCGGCGGCAGCGGTGAACGAGGGCTCCTCGAGGATCCGCACGAGCCGGCTCCGCAGCCCCTCGACCGTCACCTCGTGCGAGGGGAGGTGGAGACCGGCGCCCAGCTCCTGCTGGCGGCGCGCCCGTTCGATCGCGTCCCAGATCCAGCCCATGGCGATCTGCGGAACGCCCTCGGCCAGCGCCGTCGACCAGGTGCCGGCGCCGCCGTGGTGAACGATGGCCGCACAGCTCGGCAGCAGGGCGTGCAGCGGCACGTGGTCCACCAGGCGCACGTTGTCCGGGACATGGGTCAGCAGCCTCCGCTCCTCGGCGCCGAGAGTGGCCACCACCTCGATGTCGAGGCCGTCGATCGCCTTGAGGACGAGGTCGACCGGGACGGCGTTGGGGAACTCGGAGGTCCGGGCCGTCAGCCCCAGGGTGACGCACACGCGGGGATGCTTCGGCGGGGTGCGGAGCCAGTCGGGCACCACGGCGGGCCCGGGGCCGTTGTAGGGGACGTAGCGCATGCCCACGGCGGGACCGTCCGAGGGCGGGCGGAAGCTGCGCGGCACCTGGTCGACCGACCACTGTCCCGTCACCGCCCGCTCGTCGAAGGCGACGCCGTGGCGGCCGAGCGTCCACTGGAGCCACTGGCCCAGGCAGTCGTCGGGGTGCGCCCCGCCCGGCCCGTCGGCCGGGTTCGCCGCGGCGGGGCCGAGCTGGGCGAGGAAGGCCCGGCGCATGGACAGGAAGAGGTCGGGGAAGGAGAGCACCCGCGCGTGGGCCGCGCCGGTCGCCATCGCGGCGACCGCGCCCGCGAACGTGAAGGGCTCCCACAGGACGAGGTCCGGCTGCCACTCGCGGGCGAAGGCGACGAGGTCGTCGACCATCGGATCGTCGTTGACGAGGGCGAAGAACGTGGCGGTCATCATCGCGTCCCAGCCCTTGAGGAAGGCGGGCGTGAGCCGGCCGGGGTCGTCGGGGTCCAGCGACTGGTTGGCGTGGTGGGACAGCACCGAGCCGCCCACCCCCTTGACCATGTCGTCGAGGCGCGGGTCGGTGCCCACCGGGACGGCGGTCAGCCCGGCCGCCGTGATGCTCCCGGTCAGCGCCGGCTGGCTCGCCACCCGCACCTCGTGCCCGGCGCACCGCAGCGCCCAGGCGAGCGGAACGGAGCCGTTGAAGTGCGCGTCCATCGCGAAGGACGTCAGCAGAACACGCATGGTCACCCCTTACGCGGAAGTGGTCGCCGTGGTCAGGGTCCACCGCAGCACGCCGCCCAGGACGGGGGAGCGCATCCGGCGCCGTACACCGTCCGCCGGGGCGAGACGAGGGTGGCGTTCGCGCAGGGCGTGCACCGCGCTCTCGGCCTGGAGCCGGGCGAACGCCCCGAAGAGCGAGGTGTGCGGGCCGGACAGCGCCAACTGCCCCTGGGCCAGGGGACGGGTGATGTCGAAGTGGTCCGGGGCGAGGAACACCTCGGGGTCCCGGTTGGCCGCGCCGACGTGGACGACCACCTGGGAACCGGCGGGGACGTCCTGGCCGGCGAGCGTGAGGTCCTCGGCGGCGATCCGGCTCTCCAGCCGGACCGGCGGCGCGTGGCGCAGTGCCTCCTCCACCGCTGAGGACGCCAGGTCCGGGCTCTCGCCGAGCAGCGCCCACTGCACCGGGTGGGCGAGCAGCGCCTCCACCGCGTTGTTGATGAGCCCGGCGGTGAACTCGACGCCCACCACGGCGGCCAGCACACCGACGGCGAGCGCGTCCTCGGCGCCGGAGCCGGACGGGTCGGCGCCGAGGACGGTGCCGAGCAGGTCGTCACCCGGCTCGGCCCGTCGCGCCGCGACCAGTGCGCCGACGAGGCCGCGCACGTCCTCCACGGCCTCGGCGAGCCGACGGGTGACGGCGAGCGGCTGGGGACACAGCACCGCGTCGAGCGCGACCGCCAGGTCCGCGCAGGCGCGCGCGAAACGGCCCTGCTCGGCCTCCGGGACCCCGAGCAGGGCGGCGGCGGCCTCGACGGCCACCGGACGGGAGTAGTCCGCCATGAGGTCGAACGAGGCGCCCAGTCCGTCGGCCCGCTTGCCGTGCAGCCGTTCGGCACCCGCCCGGTGCCCGTCCGTCGCCGCGTCGCCCAGCACCGGCGCCGCGGCCCGCCGCCAACGGGCGTGGTCGGCACCCGGGGCGTGCAGGAAGGCCCGGTCCAGCGGGGTGATGTGGCACAGCAGGGGATTGCTCCAGGCGTCCGAGAAGACGTGCCGTTGCGAACCCGGCAGATCGGCGTGGCGCAGACTCAGCCGGGGATCGGCCAGCACCTCGGCGGACACCGCGTGCCGGCCGGTGACGAAGGCTCCCGTGGCGCTGCGCCACAGCGGCGTCTCGGACTCCCGTACGCGCCGGGCCAGCGCCACGGGGTCGTCGCTCTCCGCGCGCAGCGTCAGGGCGTACGGGTCGCCGCTGGTGCCGTAGATCCAGTGGAATCCGCGGGCGGTCAGCAGATGGCGGCCCAGCTCGCTGTCGGTCTGCCGGACCTCCTCGGGGGTGGTGGTCACGTCGGTCTCCGTGTGTGTCACGGCGGGCTCCTTCGGTGCCGGTTCAGGTGAGGGACAGGCCGCCGTCGACCGCGAGCACCGCTCCGGTCGCGTAGGCGGCGCGCGGGTCGGTGAGTTGGACGGCCCACCAGGCGATGTCGTCGGGGCTGCCGACCCGGCCGGCCGGGACCCGCGCGGCGATCTGCCCCAGGAAGCCGGCGTACGCCTCCCGCGACATGCCGGACCGTTCACCGATACCGGTGTCGATCACGCCCGGCGCCAGTCCGAGGACCCGGATGCCGCGCGGGGCGAGTTCCACGGCCCAGGTCCGGGTGAGGAAGTCGAGGCCCGCCTTCGCGGCGCCGTAGACCCCGTTCTCCGGCCAGGCCCGGCGGCCCAGCGCGCCGGCCGAGCCGATGTTCAGCACGGTGCCGCCGCCGTCGGCCGCCAGGGCGTCCAGGGCCTGCCGGGTGAGCAGCAGCGGGGCCAGGAGGTTGCCTTCGAGCTGTTCGCGGGCGGTTTCCGGCTCGGTCCGGTCGAGCGCGGCGAACCCGCCGGTGGCCGCGTTGTTGACCAGTACGTCGATCCGTCCGAAGGCCTCCAGTGCGGCGTCGGTGACGGCCCGGGGCGTGTCGGGAGAGGTGAGGTCGGCGGTCAGGACGCTGATGCCGGGGTGCCCCTCGGCGGTTCCGGCCAGGGTCGCGGGGGTGCGTCCCACGACCAGCACGCGGTCGCCCCGCTCGGCGAACGCGCGCGCCGTGGCCCGCCCGATGCCCGTTCCGCCGCCCGTGACGATCACGCCACGGGGCGCCGCGGGGCCCTGGGCCGCGCTCACGTCCGGGTCCGTGGCGGGACGGACCGCACGGTGGACGGCCGGCCGCCGCTACGGCTGGTCGTCACGCGTCACCACCCGCTCCCTCACCAGGAGTTCGCCCGCCTCGCTCGCCAGGACGTCGTGGCAGGTGCAGACCAGGTGCAGCCGCGCGGGTCCGCCGCGCGGCACGGTGATGATGGTGACCTGGCTCTCGGCCGTCAGCGAGCCGTCGTCCGCCGGGGTGACGGTGAGCATGCCGACCCAGTGGCGCTGCGTCTCGCCCCGGGCGGCGATGTCCGCGGCTGACTGCCGGGCCCCCGCGGCCAGGGCCGGACGGCCGCGTACCGGCTGAGGACGCGAGGGCGGCGCGAAGGAGCCGTCCTCGGTGAAGGTGCCGGCCCAGGCGTCGGCCTCTCCCGTGTCCAGGAGCCGCATCTGCCGTGCGTAGAAGTGCTGTACCTCGGCGTAGACGTCCGCCGGGGCCGTCGGGGCCTGTGCTGTCATGCCGTGTTCCTTCCGCCGTTCCCGTGGGCCGGGGCGGAGGCGGTTCCCGGCCCCGGTGACGTCATGACGGTCGCAGCAGGGGCTCCAGGATCGGTCGAGCCGGAGCACGGGCGGCCGTTCAGTCGCGCTCCAACGCTTCTCTAGCCGTCCTGGCGAGCATGGGCTGGCTCGCAACCAACCATCGCCGGGAGGCACGTGTGCGCATCATCGACCTGTCCTCGCCCGTCGACGCGGCGGGTTTCGAACCCGATCCCGTGGTGCACGAGGTCCTCGGGCCCAAGGAGGCCGCCGTGCACATGAGCGAGGAGATGCGCGACCACTTCGGCATCGAGTTCGACCCGGCCGAGCTTCCGGAGGGCGAATTCCTCTCGCTGGACCGGCTCCAGCTGACCACCCACACCGGAACACACGTCGACGCGCCCTCGCACTACGGCACCCGCGCCTCCTACCGGGAGGGTCCGCCGCGGCACATCGACGAACTGCCGCTCGACTGGTTCTTCCGGCCCGCCGTGGTGCTGGACCTGAGCGACCGGGGCACCGGCGCGGTCGGCGCCGACGTGATCGAGCGGGAGCTGGAGCGGGTCGGCCACACGCTCTCGCCCATGGACATCGTGCTGCTGCGGACCGGCGCCGACGCGTGGGCGGGGACGCAGAAGTACTTCACGGACTTCACCGGGCTCGACGCTTCGGCCGTGCACCTGCTGCTGGACCGGGGCGTCCGCGTCATCGGCACCGACGCGTTCAGCCTGGACGCGCCCTTCGGCGACATCATCGCCCGCTACCGGGCGACCGGTGACCGGTCGGTGCTGTGGCCGGCCCACATGATCGGCCGGGACCGCGAGTACTGCCAGATCGAACGGCTGGCCGGGCTCGACCGGTTGCCCGTCGCCCACGGGTTCCGCCTCGCCTGCTTCCCGGTGCGCATAGCGGGGGCGGGGGCCGGCTGGGCGAGGGCGGTGGCACTGCTCGACGAGTGAGGCGCACGAGAGGCGAAGGACATGCGGGACGGGCGCCGGGTACGGCACCCGCCGGACCACCCGCCCACGGGGACGACAGCGGAGGAGACGCACATGTACGGCCGGGAACTCGCGGACGTGTACGAGGAGATCTACCGCAGCCGCGGAAAGGACTGGGGCCAGGAGGCGGCGGACGTCGCCCGGGTCATCACCGAACGGAACCCGGGAGCCGACTCGCTGCTCGACGTCGCCTGCGGCACGGGCGCCCATCTCAGCGTGTTCAGCGAGTTGTTCGACGTCGCCGAGGGGCTGGAGATCGCGGAGCCGATGCGCCGGCTCGCCGAGCAGCGGCTGCCCGGCACCACCGTGCACGCGGGCGACATGCGCGACTTCTCCCTCGGCCGCACCTACACCGCGGTGAGCTGCATGTTCTGTGCCATCGGATATCTGGAGACGGTGGCCGACATGCGGTCCGCCATCAGGTCGATGACGGACCACCTGGAGCCCGGCGGTGTCCTGGTCGTCGAACCCTGGTGGTTCCCGGAGAACTTCATCGAGGGCTACGTCGCGGGTGACCTGGCCCGTGCGGAGCACCGCACCGTCGCGCGGATCTCGCACACCACCCGCAAGGGCCGGGCCACCCGCATGGAGGTCCGCTTCACCGTGGGCGACGCCGCCGGCATCCAGCAGTTCACCGAGATCGACGTACTGACCCTGTTCACCAAAGAGGAGTACCTCTCCGCTTTCGCCGACGCAGGCTGCTCCGTGGAATTCCTGGACGGTGGTCCCACCGGCCGGGGCCTCTTCGTCGGTGTGCGGTCCCACCGGTAGAACCGGTAGAACCGGTAGAACCGGTAGAACCGGTAGAACCGGTGGGACCGACGGAAGCAGACCCCGGGGCGGAAAGGCGGTCAGTTCGACATGTCGCGGGCCACGGACATCACGTACTGGCCGTAGTCCGACTGTGCCATCTTCTCGCCCAGCCGAAGGCACCGCTGTGGGTCGATGAATCCCATCCGCAGGGCGACTTCCTCCACGCAGGCAATGCGCACGCCCTGCCGTTCTTCGAGGGTCCTCACGTACTGGGTGGCCTGGAGCAGTGATTGCGGGGTGCCGGCGTCCAGCCAGGCGAAACCGCGGCCGAGGTCCACCAGGCGGGCCCGGCCGCGGGCCAGGTAATTCCGGTTGACGTCGGTTATCTCCAGTTCTCCGCGTGCCGAGGGACGCAGGTTCTTGGCGATGTCCACCACTTCGTTGTCGTACAGGTAGAGCCCGGTGACGGCGAGGTCGGAGCGGGGCCGGGCCGGCTTCTCCTCCAGGGAGACGAGCCGTCCCGCCGCGTCGGTCTCGCCCACCCCGTAGCGCTCCGGGTCCTCGACCGGGTAGCCGAACAGCACGCAGCCCTGGACGTCGCGGACGTTGCGCTGGAGCAGGTCGTAGAAGTGGTAGCCGTGGAAGATGTTGTCCCCGAGAACCAGCGCCACGTCGTCGTCGCCCACGTGGTCGGCGCCGATGACGAAGGCCTCGGCCAGCCCGGCGGGCCGGCTCTGCACCGCGTAGTCGATGCTCAGGCCGAGGTGGGAGCCGTCGCCCAGGAGCCTGCGGAACGAGTCCAGGTCGCGCTCGGTGCAGATGAGCAGGATTTCCCTGATGTCCGCGAGCATCAGCACCGAGAGCGGATAGTAGATCATCGGCTTGTCGCCGACCGGGAGGAGCTGTTTCGAGACGGAGACGGTTATTGGATGGAGCCTTGTTCCCGAACCGCCGGCGAGAATAATCCCCTTCATGGGTATGCCCCTGTCCTCGATTTCTGTACATGCTAACGACAGGATTTGTCCGGCAGCAAGGACGGCAATTCCGGATCCAGCGTAAATCGACTGGGAATAGAGGAATGCCGGGGGTTGTGAAGCGTCTTGGCAGTGTGATGTGCTGCCAGGGGACCGTGACATCCTGCGGCAGGCATCGGTAATGGGAGGGAAAGAAGCAATGACCACTCTCGTATGGGACTATCTACAGGAATACGAGAACGAACGTGCCGATATTCTGGACGCCGTGGAGACGGTCTTCAGCTCGGGCCGGCTCGTCCTCGGCGACAGCGTGCGCGGCTTCGAGCAGGAGTTCGCCGCCTACCACGGCGCCGGGCACTGCGTCGGCGTCGACAACGGCACCAACGCCATCAAACTGGCCCTCCAGTCGCTCGGCGTCGGTCCCGGGGACGAGGTCGTCACCGTGTCCAACACCGCGGCACCCACCGTGGTGGCCATCGACTCGGTCGGCGCCACCCCGGTCTTCGTCGACGTGGACCCGGACACCTACCTCATGGACACCGACCAGGTGGCCGCCGCCCTGACGCCCCGGACCCGGTGCCTGCTCCCGGTCCACCTCTACGGGCAGTGCGTCGACCTGGCGCCGCTGGAGCGGCTCGCCGCCGAACACGGCCTGCTCGTCGTCGAGGACTGCGCACAGGCCCACGGGGCCCGCCGCGACGGCCGGCTCGCCGGCACCACGGGCGACGCCGCGGCGTTCTCCTTCTACCCGACGAAGGTGCTCGGCGCCTACGGCGACGGCGGCGCCGTACTGACCTCCCGGGACGACGCCCACCGCGCGCTGCGCCGGCTGCGCTACTACGGCATGGAGGAGCGCTACTACGTCGTGGGCACCCCGGGCCACAACTCCCGCCTCGACGAGGTGCAGGCGGAGATCCTGCGGCGCAAGCTGCGCCGCCTGGACGACTACGTGGCCGGACGGCGGGCCGTCGCCCGGCGCTACGAGCAGGGGCTCGCCGGCACGGACCTCGTGCTGCCCCGCACCGCGGCGGGCAACGAGCACGTGTACTACGTCTACACGGTGCGCCACCCCCGGCGCGACGACATCATCGAGGCACTCAGGAAGTACGACATCGAGCTGAACATCAGCTACCCCTGGCCGGTGCACACCATGACCGGGTTCGCCCACCTCGGCTACCGCCAGGGCTCGCTGCCCGTCACCGAGGAACTGGCCGGCCAGATCTTCTCGCTGCCCATGTACCCGGCCCTCGCCCCCGACGTCCAGGACAAGGTGATCAGCGTGCTGCGCGACGTGCTGGCCGGTCTCTGAGCCGGTGCGGCGCTCCTGGCACGGCACGCCTCGCACACCGAAGGCCCGGCGGAGGGGTCCGGCCGGGCCTTCGGCGTCGTGCACGCGGGTCAGCCGGTGAGGGGGGCCGCCTCGACGCCGCGCAGACACGCCACCAGGCTCCGTGCCTGCACGTTCAGGTAGTGGCTGTGCCTCAGCAGCTCGGTCAGCTGATGCATGGTCAGCCAGCGGTAGTCGGGGTGGCCGGGGTCCTCGGGCACGTCGCTGTCCACGATCAGGTAGCGGTTGCGGGCGTGGAAGAAGCGGCCGCCCTCCTCGGAGAGCACGGCCTCGTAGCGGATGCGGTCGGCTGCGGCCGACAGCACCTCGTCCAGATGGCGCGGTCTGGCCCCGGGCGGCAGCCATCCGTAGCTGTCCGGCACGCACTGCACGGTCGGCGCCAGCTCGACGACGTCCGCGTAGCCCGGTTCGGTGCGGGCGTGCATCAGCACGTGCGGCACTCCGTTGAACTCGCGGTGCAGGAAGGCGATGACCCC
Source organism: Streptomyces sp. NPDC042336 (assembly GCF_055581985.1). Classification (NCBI taxonomy): domain Bacteria; kingdom Bacillati; phylum Actinomycetota; class Actinomycetes; order Kitasatosporales; family Streptomycetaceae; genus Streptomyces; species Streptomyces sp. NPDC042336. The sequence continues at coordinate 801,528 of NZ_JBVJEA010000001.1, forward strand.
GGTGCCGCGCGGCTCGATCATCGGCTGGTGCCACGTGGCGACCTCCCGCCCGGCGGCGGTCACGCGGACCCCGATGACGTCGAAGAAGCCGCCGCTCTCGTGCGAGTAGCCCATCTCGGTGTGCTGCCACTCGTCCAGCGCGTTGAGCGCGATCCGCTCGGTGTGCACGGTGGCCAGGGAACGGGTCCCGGCGATCCAGCTCAGCACGTCGGTCATGCGGTGCAGGGCGCCGTCCGGACGGGACGTGTGCGGCAGGCAGGCCAGTACGGTCCGCGCGTCCATGTTGATGACGTCGTCCCGCGCCAGCAGCCGGTACACCTGCCCGAGCGTGAACCAGCGGAAGCCCTCCAGGACCTCCACCTCGCCGGCCGTCTCCACCACCATGTTGCGGTTGCGCTTGCGGAAGAACCAGGCGCCCTGCTCCGACTGCCGTACGTCCGCGATCACCCGGTGCCGTGCGGTGTCCCGGAAGTAGTCGAGGTACGGCACGGGCTTGCCCTTGTGGACGCCGGTGTAGTTGCTCCGGGTCGCCTGCACGGTGGGGGAGAGCTGCAGGCCGCCCGGGTTGCCCGGTTCCGCCTTGGCCTGCATCAGCAGGTGCGGCACCCCGTCGAACTCCTTGACCAGGATGCCCAGGATGCCGACCTCGGGCTGGTCGATGATGGGCTGGTCCCACCAGGGCACGCTGTTGCCCGGGATCTGCACCCGCAGGCCGTGCACCGTGAAGAACTTGCCGCTCCGATGGCGCAGATCACCGGTCACCGGTGTCTGGTACCACTGGTCGAGGGCGGCCAGCGGGATGCGCTCGGCCGTCGTGTAGATCTGCTCTCCGTACCGCGCGAACCAGTCGTCGAACCCCGCCAGGTCGGTCTGCGGGCTCGCCAGCGCGGCCGCCGACCTCGCGATACGAGCCGTCACATCGGCCATCTGCGCTCCTCAGCACTCGTGTGCACGCCTCTGGTCTCCCTCGTGGTGGACGGGGCGCGGGCCGGCCCGCCCGGGTGGCTCATCCGGCAGGTGTCTCCCACGTCGCCCGCATGGTCTCGGCCAGCGGGACGCGCGGCTTCCAGCCGAGCAGTTCGCCGGCCAGGCGGATGTCGGCCAGGGTCCAGCCGCCGCCCTTGCTGGAGACCGGCCCGTCCTCGACCCGGAGCCGCCCGGGCGGCAGCCCCGACGCGGAGACCAGCAGATCCACCAGTTCCCGCATGGAGGTGGCCTGCCCGCGGCCGATGTTGACGACCCGCCCGGTCACCGGCGACGCGACGGCGAGGACCACGGCCTCGGCCAGGTCGCGCACGTCGACGAAGTCCCGGCGCGCGTCCGCGACCCGCAGCACCACCGGCCGGTCCGCGTCCGCGGCCCGCAGCCGTTCGACCACCGAACCGAGGAAGCTCGCCCGGGTCGTGTGCGGTCCGCACACGTTGACCGCGCGCAGCACCAGCGCCTCCAGCCGGCCGGCCCGGGCGGCGTCGAGCACCAGCTGGGAGCCGGACAGCTTGGTCCGGGCGTAGCTCGTGGCCGGCCGCGGGACGAACTCCTCGCCGACCGCGGTGGGTTCGGGGACGGGCCCGTACTCGTGGATGGATCCCACGTGGACGAGACGGGGCCGCCCGGCCGTCAGCTCCAGGGCCGACAACAGACGCTCGACCAGGGTGATGTGCGCGTAGCGCATCTCCTGCTCGGTCGTGCCCCAGCCGCCCGTCACATTGACCACCGCGCCCACCCGGTGCCGGGTCAGCAGGCCGGCGAGGTCGGCGGGCGGCACGGCCGCCACGTCCAGGTCGGCGAAGACCCGTCCGGCCACCGCCGGCGCGCGGTGCCGGGCGACGGCCAGCACCTCGTACCCCTCGCGCTCCAGCGCGTCGCCGACGCAGCGGCCGACGCAGCCGGTGGCACCCAGCACCGCGACCCGGGTTCCCGCGGACGCCGCGCGGTCACCGATCAGGGCCGCCACAGTGCGGCCTCGATGTCACGGCACTTGTCGTACTCGGGCAGTCCGCCCTCCGCCCGCACCTGCGCGAGCAGGGGCGCCGCCGTGTCCCGGGCGGACAGCAGGGGCTCCACGTCGGCCGGGATCGGCAGGCCGAGCGCGGGATCGAGCGGTGACAGCGAGAGCTCGTTGTGCGCCTCGTAACTCCCGGAGAGCATGTACGACATCACCGTGTCGTCCTCCAGGGCGACGAAGGCGTGCCCGACCCCGACCGGGAAGTACATCGCGCCGAACCCCTCCGGGTCGAGCACGGTGGAGTCCCAGCGGCCGAAGGTGGGCGAGCCGACCCGGATGTCCACGACGATGTCGATGGCACGGCCCCGGGCGCAGTACACGTACTTCGCCACACCCGGCGGGGTGACGGTGTAGTGGATGCCCCGTACCGTGCCCCGGCGCGACTTGCTGTGGTTGGACTGCGCCACCCGGAACAGCGGGTGCCCGAGGGCCTCGACGAACGCGGGTTCCTGGTAGGGCGAGGTGAACAGACCGCGCTCGTCCTCGAAGACGGGCGGGGTGAAGGCGTACGCGCCGGACACGGCGAGTTCGCGGAACCTCACGGCGGCAGCCATCTACCGCTCCTCTCGGAGAGTGCCGTCGGAGCCACGGGCCGCGCGGTGCTCGGCGACCAGCTTCTCCAGCAGCGGGACGATGTCGTTGGGGCTCGGCGTGCCGACCATCTCCCGGCGGATCCGCGCGCAGTTCTCGGCGAACGACGGCTCGTCCAGCAGGCGCAGCACGTGGTCGCGCAGCTCCTGCGCGGTGTAGTGGTCCGGGTCCTGCACGTACAGCCCCGCGCCGGACTTCTCCAGCTGCTTGGCCTTGTGGATGGTGTCCCAGACCATGTCGGGCACGATCAGCTGCGGGACGCCGTGCGCCAGCGCGGTCTGGAAGGTGCCCGAGCCGCCGTGGTGCACCACCGCGTCGCAGGTCGGCAGCAGCGCGTTGAGCGGCACGAAGTCCACGGCCCTGACGTTGTCGGGCAGTTCCAGCCCGGCGAGCTGCTTGGCGTTGAGCGTCGCCACCACCTCGACGTCCAGCTCGGCCAGCGCCGACACCAGCTCGCCGATCGAGGCCCGGTCGCCGTCCAGCACCTCGCGGTGGGCCACGCCCAGCGTCAGGCAGACCCGCCGCTTCTTCGGCGGCTCGTGCAGCCAGTCCGGTACGACGGCCTGCCCGTTGTAGGGGATGTAGCGCAGCGGCACGAACGGCTGCCTGACCGGGAAGCGCATCGACGGCGGTACCGGGTCGATGGTCCACTGCCCGACCGCCACCTCCTCCTGGAACTCGGCTCCGTAGCGGCCGAGCGTCCAGGTCAGCCACTCGCGCAGCGGATCGTCCCGCTGCTCGGGCAGCCGTTCCGCCTGGAGGTCCAGGAAGGTCTCGCGCATCCGCCCCAGCAGGTCGAGCCCGAACAGCAGCCGGGCGTGAGCGGCGCCGGTCACCTGTGCGGCCACCGGTCCGGCGAAGGACAGCGTGTCCCACACCACCAGGTCGGGCTGCCACTCGCGGCTGAACGCGACCAGGTCGTCGATCATGCGCTCGGGGCAGGAGTTCTGGAAGGCCATCGCCGTCATCGCGGTGAACACGCCGAGCACGTGGTCCCACGTCAGCATCTCGGGACGGGTCTCCGTCATGTCCATCCCGGCTTCCGCCTGGCTCTCCATGATCTCGGCGTCCTCGCCCAGGCCCTCGTTCACCCGCTGCATCTGCTCCTCCAGCAGCAGCGGCTCACCGACGCAGACGGCGGTCAGACCGGTACGGGTGATGTCCTCCGCCAGGTCGGGCTGGCTGGCGACACGCACCTCGTGGCCGGCGGTCTGGAGGGCCCAGGCCAGCGGCACCTGGGCATGCATGTGGGACTTCGCGGCGAACGTGGTGAACAGGACCTTCATCTATCTCCCCTTTGTCGCGAGTGGTGGGCCGGCCCCGCGGGGCCCGTGCGGTCCCCGACTGCGGGCACGGCCCGGCGCGGTGGGCCTCACTGCCCGTCGTGGCCGACGTACCGGTGGCGCACCAGCCAGCTGTCGCCGTCGGCGACGAGGACGTCCCGGCACGACGTGCTCAGCCGGAGCACGGGCGCGGCACCCGCCGACGTCGACAGGACCAGGGCGTCGTAGGCGGTGCGCACCGAACCGTCCGGGAACCGCCAGGCGGCCGGCAGGCCCAGCCAGTGCCGGCGCACCGTGCCGGGGGGTGCCGCGGGCCGCTCGCGCACCGCCGCGGCGATCGACGTCCGCCCCCGCACCGGCTCGGTGAACGAACTCTGGCCGAAGACCCCGTCGTCGGTGAACGTGCCGGCCCAGGCGTCCCCGTCGCCCTCGTCGAGGAGCCGCATCTGCCGGGCGTAGAATTGCTGGAGGGAGGCGTACTCGGCCGCGGCGACCGGCTCGGCGCGGCCCAGCCGCTCCGCGAACTCCTTGGCGTGCCGCATGGTGATCGTGCTGTTGCCGCCGAGCGCGTCGCGGATGAAGGCGCGGGCGTCGGCGACCGTCGCGGAGGGACCGAGCACCTTGGTGACGGCCGCCGCGTTGACCACCACCGTGTGCCGGGAGACGGCCACGCTGCCGGACGGGGTCTCGCGCACCGTCCACTCGCCGGTGTGCACGGACATCAGGGCCGGCGTCTGCGACTGCTTGTACGTGATGCGACCGTCGGGCAGGCAGATCCGCACGGAGGCCGTGGTGTGCGTCGAGCCGTCGGGGGTGCGCGTGTCCATCTCCAGGTGCTGGACGTCCGGTGTGTCCTCCTTCAGCAGCACCCGGGCCACGTGCGGGAGCCGCTCCTGCCACCGTCCCGCGTCGTGCAGGAAGTTCCGTACCTCCTCGGCCGGTGCGTCGACGTGCACGGTGTCCTCGAAGGTGTAGGGCTCGGTGTCGCCGCCCACGCGCAGGGCCGCGGACTCCAGCGCGGCCAGCTCGGCGCCGCTGTTGCGCTCGATCGCCTCCAGGATCCAGGCGACGTTGCGCTCCAGGCCGTCGACGGCACGGAAGTCGTGCAGCAGCCGGACCCGGGAGCCGCCGTCCGGCAGCGCCTGAACGATCCACTCCCCGCCCATCGCGGCCACCGGGGCCTGGGAGACCTCCTGGCGGAACCGGATCCGCAGCCCCTCGCGGTCCAGCACCCGGCGTGAGGTCCAGGACTTCACCTCGCCGTTGGCGGTGGCCCAGATCCGCAGCCGCTCCTCACCGCCCGACCGCTCCAGGTACTCCACGTGCAAGGTCGGCGGAAAGACGTGCGGCCAGTCCTCGGCCCGTTCCACCAGGGCGAAGACGGTCTCCGGCGCGGCGGCCACCGTGATCGTGTGCTCGGTGGTGTGCAGCTCGTGCGTCATCCTGATCCCCTCTGTCCGGCCGCGGCCGCGCACGGCCGGGCCCGCTGTCAGTAGTTGCCGAGCCCGCCGCAGACGTTCATGGCCTGGGCCGTGATCGACGCGGCGGTGGGGGACAGGAGGTAGCCGACGAGTCCGGCGACCTCGTCCGGCGTGGAATAGCGTCCGAGGGGGATCTTCGCCTCGAACCTCTCCAGCACCTCCTCCTCGCTGATGTCCCAGGCGCCGGCGTATCCCTGGCGCACGCGCTCGGCCATCGGCGTCTCGACGTACCCCGGGCAGACGGCGTTGACGGTGATGCCCGTCTTCGCCAGCTCCAGGCCGAGCGCCTTGGTGAAGCCGATGACGCCGTGCTTCGACGCCGAGTACGGCGCCCCCAGGGCCACGCCCTGCTTGCCGCCCGTCGAGGCGATGTTGACGATGCGTCCGGCGCCGCGCTCCAGCATTCCGCCGGTCGTCAGCACCTCACGGGTCACCCGGAAGACGCTGTTGAGGTTGGTGTCGATCACATCGAGCCACAGCTCGTCCGTGATGTGCGCGCTCTGGCCTCCGCCGCTGCGGCCCGCGTTGTTGACCAGTACGTCCACCGGACCGAACCGCTCCCTGGCCGCCTTCACGAAGGCGCCCACCTGCTGGGTGTCGCGCACGTCGCAGGAGACCCCGTCGACGTCCGAACCGGCCTCGCGCAGCTCCTTGACGGTGTGGGCGACCCGGTCGCCGTCACGGGCGCAGATGAAGACCCGCGCGCCCTCCCCGGCCAGGCCGCGCGCCACGGCCAGGCCGATTCCGCTGGTGGCACCAGTGACGACGGCGACGCGCTCTGCTGCGGGCGACATGGCGGCTCCTCGGCTATTCCTGCGGTGGGGTGTCGGACGACTGCGAGGGTTTCAGCGGCCGCTCGAAATGCGCTCGACCCCCGGCCCGGCTCGCGCTCCAGCGGCCTTCCACCCGCATGCGAGACCCGGCGCGCAGCGTGGAACGACACGAACGGCCGCGCGATGTCAAGCGGTGCCGAGGCACCCGAAAGGGTCAATCGAGATGCCGGGCGACACCGGGCCACGAGGGAGGCCATTGATGACGGAGCACGAGTCAGACGCCAGGGAGGACGGCGCCGTGACCTTCGTGAACACCTTCACGGTGCATGCCGACACCGAGGTGTTCGAGGAGGAGTTCGCGCGGACGTCCGAGTTCATGGCGAGGCAGCCGGGCTTCGTCCGGCACACCCTGTGCCGGCACGCGGAGCGGCCCGGTCAGTACGTCAACGTGGCCGAGTGGAAGGACGTCGCCTCCTTCCGGGCGGCCGTCTCGCACCCCGACTTCACGCCCCACGCCGGCGCCCTGCGCGCACTGAGCGAGAGCCGTCCGGAACTGTACCTGGACCGTCTGCGGCGCGACGGCGGGGCGACGGCCCGGGCCGAGGCGGGGATATGACGGGCCGCCGCCGGGTGGTCGTCACCGGGCTCGGCGTGATCGCCCCGGGCGGCATCGGTACGAAGGCGTTCTGGGAGCGCATCGTCTCCGGCGTGTCCGCGACCCGGACCATCACGGCCTTCGACCCGGCACCCTTCCGCTCGCGGATGGCCGCCGAGTGCGACTTCGACGGGCTCCGCTGGGGACTGTCGGCGCGCGACACCGCCCGCCTGGACCGCGCCACCCAGTTCGCGCTGGTCGCCGCCCGCGAGGCGGTCGCGGACAGCGGTGTCGAGATCGACGAACGCAACGCGCACCGTACCGGTGTCAGCCTCGGCTCCGCGGTGGGCTGCACCCAGAAGCTGGAGGAGGAGTACGTCGCGCGCAGCGACGGCGGGCGGCAGTGGCTCGTCGACCACGCGGCGGGCACCCCGTACCTGTACGACTACTTCGTGCCCAGCTCCATGGCGGCGGAAGTGGCCTGGGAGGCCGGCGCCGAGGGGCCGGTGGCGCTCGTCTCCGCGGGCTGCACCTCCGGCCTCGATTCCCTGGGGCACGCGGTCGGACTCATCCGGGAGGGCAGCGCCGACGTCATGATCGCCGGTGGCAGCGACGCCCCCATCGCGCCGATCACGGTGGCCTGCTTCGACGCCATCAAGGCGACCTCGCCGCTCAACGACACGCCGGACCACGCCTCCCGGCCCTTCGACCGGACCCGCAGCGGGTTCGTCCTCGGCGAGGGCGCGGCCGTCCTCGTCCTGGAGGAGCGGGAGTCGGCCCTGCGGCGAGGGGCGCAGGTCTACGCCGAGATCGCCGGCTTCGCCGCCCGCGCCAACGCCCACCACATGACCGGCCTGCGCCCCGACGGCCTGGAGATGGCCGCCGCGATCACGGGCGCGCTCGACGACGCCGAGACCGGACCGGAGGCCGTCGGCTACGTCAACGCGCACGGCACGGCCACCCGGCAGAACGACATCCACGAGACGGCCGCGATCAAGCACAGCCTGGGCGAGCACGCCCACCGGGTCCCGGTCAGCTCCATCAAGGCGGTCATCGGGCACTCGCTCGGCGCCGTCGGCTCCATCGAAGCCGCCGCCTCCGCCCTGGTGATCCGGCACGGTGTGGTGCCGCCCACGGCCGGACTCCACGAACCCGATCCGCAACTCGACCTCGACTACGTGCCGTTGACCGCGCGTGACCAGCGCACCGACACCGTACTCACGGTGGGCAGCGGCTTCGGCGGCTTCCAGAGCGCGATGGTCCTCACCGCCTCGGAAGGGAGGCGGCCATGACCGCCCCGGCCCCCACCCCGTCGGCCGTCGTCACCGGAGTCGGGGTGCTCGCGCCCAACGGCGTCGGGACGGGGGAGTACTGGCAGGCGACGCTGCGCGGCGAGAGCGGCATCGGCCGCATCACCCGCTTCGACCCCTCCTCCTACCCCTCCCGGCTGGCCGGCGAGGTCACCGGCTTCTCCGTGCGCGACCACGTCCCCAGCAGGCTCGTCCCGCAGACCGACCGCACCACGCAGTTCGCCCTGACGGGTTCCGACTGGGCACTCGCGGACTCCGGACTGGACGCCGGCAGCCTGACCGCGGACGAGCGCGGGGTGGTCACCGCCAGTGCCTCCGGCGGATTCGAGTTCGGCCAGCGCGAGCTGGGCCACCTGTGGGGCAAGGACCCCAAGCACGTCAGCGCGTACATGTCCTTCGCGTGGTTCTACGCGGTCAACTCCGGCCAGATCTCCATCCGGCACGACCTGCGCGGCCCGACAGGAGTCCTCGTCACCGACCAGGCGGGCGGCCTCGACGCCGTCGCCCAGGCCCGGCGCCGCATCCGCGGCGGCACCCCGGTCATGCTGACCGGCGGCATGGACGCCTCGCTGTGCCCGTACGGCCTCGCGGCGCAGATCTCCGCCGGGGTGCTCAGCGAGAGCGACGACCCGGCCCGCGCCTACCGGCCGTTCGACGCCGCCGCCGACGGTCACGTGCCGGGCGAGGGCGGCGCGATCCTGACCCTGGAGGAAGGGCGGCGGGCCCGGGAACGCGGGGCACGCGTCTACGGCGAGATCGCCGGATACGCCGCCACCTTCGACCCCAGGCCCGGCTCGGGCCGGCCCTCCAACCTGGAACGGGCGGTCCGGGACGCGCTCGCCGACGCGGGGCTGCGCCCCGGGGACATCGCCTTCGTCCTCGCGGACGGCGCCGGCGAGCCGGAGGCCGACCGTGTCGAGGCGCAGGCCCTGAGCGCGGTCTTCGGGCCGGGCGGCGTGCCGGTCTCGGTCCCCAAGACCATGACAGGGCGCCTCTACTCGGGCGCCGCGCCGCTCGACCTCGTCACCGCCCTGCTCGCCCTGCGCGACGGTGTCGTCCCGCCGACCGTCCACGTCGACACGCCCGCCGCCGGCTACGACCTCGACCTCGTGACCGGCCGCCCCCGGCCCGTCGACGGGGACGCCGCCCTCGTCCTGGCCCGGGGCCGCGGAGGCTTCAACAGCGCGATGGTCGTACGGCGTCCACCGCGGGCGTAGACCGCGACCGCGGCGGCCGGCCGGGCGGCCCGTCCCCCCGTCCGTCGCTCCGGGCCCCACGAACCTCGCCGTCACCGTAGGAACCTCACAGCCATTGGAGACGTCATGTCCGCTTTCACCCTTGAGGACCTGTTCACGATCATGCGGGAGTGCGCGGGCGAGGAGGAGTCCGTCGACCTTGCCGACACCGCCGCCGGGCAGGAGTTCGCCGAGCTGGGCTACGACTCGCTGGCCCTGATGGAGGCGCTCAGCAGGGTCGAGCGCGCCCACGGCGTCGAGCTGCCCGAGGAGACGCTGGGCGAGGCGCTGACGCCCGCCGCGTTCGTCGACGCCGTCAACGCCGCACTCGCCGCCCGCACTCCCGCGGTGGAGGCCGCCGGATGACCGAGGCGGTCCCGGCGCCGGACATCCTGATCGCGGGGTGCGCGGCCTGGCTGCCGCCCCGCACCCCGGCCGCGGACGCCGTCGCGGCCGGGCAGTGCGACGAGGCGCTGGTCACGACCACCGGCATGGTGTCCGTGGCCGTCGCCGAGGACGAGCCGGCGCCCGAGATGGCGGCCCGGGCCGCCCGCAGCGCCCTCGAACGCGCGAGGCTCGACGACGTGTCGCTCATTCTGCACGCGAGCTTCTTCTACCAGGGACACGACCTCTGGGCGCCCGCCTCCTACGTGCAGCGGGCCGCCGTCGGCAACCAGTGCCCCGCGATCGAGGTCGGCCAGGTCTCCAACGGCGGCATGGCCGCGCTCGGCCTCGCGGTGGACCACCTGCGGGGCGGCCCGGCGGCCGGCGAGGAGGACCGGCGCGTCCTGGTGACGACCGGCGACGCCTTCCGTCCCCCGGGCTTCGACCGCTGGCGCAGCGACTCGGGCACCTTCTACGGCGACGGGGGCACCGCCCTCGTGCTCTCCTCGCGCGAGGGATTCGCCCGCGTCCGTTCCATCGCCACCGTCTCCGCTCCGGAGCTGGAGGCGATGCACCGCGGCGACGACCCCTTCGGCAGCGCCCCGTTCAGCCACCGGCCGGTGGTCGACCTGGACGCCTGCAAGAAGGACTTCCTGGCCACCCGCCGGGTGACCCAGGTGATCGCGGCGAGCGGAGCCGCGCAGGACGCCGCCGTCAAAAGGGCCCTGGCCGCGGCCGGGGTCACGCTCGCCGACGTCGACCGCTTCGTCCTTCCCCATCTGGGCCGCAAACGACTGCGGGCCGGGTACCTGACCCGCTTCGGCATCGCGGAGGAACGCACCACCTGGGAGTGGAGCCGCACCGTCGGGCACCTCGGCGCCGGCGACCAGATCGCCGGCTTCGACCACCTGGTCTCCTCCACCGGCCTGAACTCCGGAGACCTGGTCGTCTGGATGAGCGTGGGCGCCGGATTCACCTACTCCTGCGCGGTCGTCGAGATCCTCGACAGACCCGGCTGGGTGAGCCCCGGGGCCGTCGGAGCCGCCGTATGACCCCCGCCGGGACCCGGCCCGCGGGGCCGCCGCTGCCCGTCGCGCTGCTGCTGCCCGGCCAGGGGTCCCAGCACGTGCGGATGGCCGCGGGGCTCTACGGGCACGAGCCGGCCTTCAGCGCGGCGATGGACGAGTTCTTCGACGCGGCGGGGGCGGAGGGCGCCGCGCTGCGCCGGGACTGGCTGGCCGAGCGTCCCGGCACGGACATGGACCACGTCACCCGGTCCCAGCCGCTGCTCTTCGCCGTCGGTCACGCACTGGGCCGGACGGCACTGGACCGCGGACTGCGTCCGGCGGCGCTGCTGGGACACAGCATCGGGGAGATGGCCGCGGCCACCCTGGCCGGGGTGTTCCGGCCCCGGGACGCGGCCGGCCTGGTCCTGGACCGGGTGCGCCGGCTGGCCGGAGCCCCGCCGGGCGGCATGCTGGCGGTGGCCGCGTCCACGGCGGAGGTGGCGCCGTACCTGAGCGGGCAGGTCGTCGTCGGCGCGGTCAACGCCCCGCGCCAGACCGTGCTCGCGGGACCCGACGAGCCGCTGGACGAGGCCGGACGCGCGCTGCGGGAGGCGGGGTTCGTCTGCCGCCGGGTGCCGTCGCTCAGCCCCTTTCACAGCCCCGTACTCGAACCGGCCTGCCGCGGCGCGGCCGAACGCTTCGCCGCGGTGGAACGGCACACTCCGTCCGTGCCTGTTCTCTCCGCCTACACCGCGGCCCCGCTCGGCAGGTCCGACATCGACGATCCCGGCTTCTGGGCGCGGCAGCCCGTGGCCCCGGTGCTCTTCTGGCCCGCGCTCGAGGCGCTGCTGGCGGGCGGGGACCACCTGCTGGTGGAGGTGGGGCCGGGCCAGGGGCTGTCCGCGGTGGCCCGTCGTCACCCGGCCGTCCGGCGGGGTACCAGTGCCGTGGTGTCGCTGCTGCCGGCCCGGCCGGGGGCGCCGGAGGCGGACCGTGCCGCCCTGGACGCCGGGCTGCGCCGCCTGGAGGCGGCCGGACACCCGGTGGTCCGTGGGTCCGGGCACTCCGGTACCCCGGAGCACTCCGCCGTCTGACCCGCACGGCGCGGCTACGGCTCGTCCCCGCCCTTCGACGGGCGGGGACGAGCCGTACCAGCGCCGTGCGGCGGGGCGGCGCCGTCAGGCGCCGACCGAGGCGGTGACATAGCGCACGGGTGTGTCGATCACCAGCGGACCGTCGCCGTCGCGCATCGCGTCGAGCGAGGTGATCAGCCGTTCGCGCAACTGCTGCCGCTTGTCGTCCGCGAGGTGGGTCCAGAGCAGTCGCATCCCCTGGGTGTGGGACCAGTCGACCCACGCCAGGCCCGACTCGGCGACCAGACGGACGGGTTCGTCGACGACCGACACGTCCCGGAAGCCGGCCCCCTCCAGGGTGCGGGCGAGATCGGCCGGGTCGGCGAGCCAGCTGTTGAAGCGCTGCTGGAGGCGTTCGGGCTGCCACGCCGGGGGCAGGTCGAGCAGCAGCTCACGGGGGATCAGCTCGGTGAAGACCGGAGGCAGGAAGGGGAAGGTCTCGTCGCTGAAGACCGGGCTGGTGAAGGCGATCCGGCCGCCGGGCGACAGCAGCGGGGCGTAACGGGCGAGGGCCGCGGGGGCGTCGGGCAGGAAGATCACGCTGTAGCTGCCCAGGACCACGTCGAAGGAGCCCGGCGCGAAGTCCGGGTGCTCCCCGTCCATCACGCGCAGCTCCACCGTGGTCGCGCGCCGCAGCGCCGCCTCCTTGGCGGCCTCCTCGATCATCGCCTCGGCGACGTCGATGCCCACCACGAGACCCTCCGGCCCCACGCGTTCGGCGGCCGGGAAGACACAGGCCCCGCGCCCGCAGCCGACGTCGAGGACCCGCTCGCCCGGCCGGGGAGCCGCGTGTTCCACCAGGCGCCGGCCCATCGGAGTGAAGAACTCGACGCCGAGCCGGTCGTAGGACGCCGCGGCGCTGTTGAAGGCAGCCGTCACTTCGGATTTGTACGTGGAGGTGTCCACTGGCTCTCCCGCTCTGTCGGTGGACCCACCACCTTCCACGTCATGTCTCGGGCTCGGATCGAGGGCTCTTGGAGCCCCGCTGGAATGTGGCTGGACAAAAAGCAAAGAAATATGCGGGAGGCCGGTCGGGTCTTGCACCCTGCGGGGTTCTTTCCTAAGACTTGCGAACGGCAGGCACCACCGCATCAATTCGAAAGGGAGAAAAGGTGAGCGATCAGATAGCGGCCGTCCGGCGCATGGTGGAGGCGTACAATACCGGGAAAACGGACGACGTGGCCGAGTACATCCATCCGGAATACATGAATCCGGGCACCCTTGAATTCACCTCGCTGCTGGGCCCCGAGCTTTTCGCGGTCAATGTCGCGTGGGTCAAGAGGACGTTCTCCGAGGACGCGCGCCTGGAGGAGGTGGCCATCGAGGAGAACGGCGACTGGGTCCGTGCCCGGCTGGTGCTCTACGGGCGGCACGTCGGCGAGATGGTCGGCATGCAGCCCACCGGGCGCCTGTTCTCCGGCGAGCAGATCCATCTCCTCCACTTCGTCGACGGCAAGATCCACCACCACCGCGACTGGCCCGACTACCAGGGCACCTACCGGCAGCTCGGTGAGCCGTGGCCGGTGGCGGAGCACCGCCGTCCGTGACCGGGGGTTCCTCGGTGCCGCAGAAACCTGGGGGAGGCGCGATGGAGTTCGGTCTACTGGGCTCGCTGTATGTGCGGGTGAACGGGGAGACGAGCGCCCCGAGCGCCCCGAAGCTGCGGAACGTGCTGGCGATGCTGCTCGTCCACGCGGGGCAGGTGGTGCCCGTGTCCTCGCTGGTGCGGGACCTGTGGGACGACGACCCGCCGGTCAGCGGTCTGACCACGTTGCAGACGTACATTCTGAACCTGCGCAAGATGTTCTCCGCGATCACCGGTGCGCCCACCGGCGAGGTGGCCCGCGACGTCCTGGTGACCAGGGCCGGCGGGTACTCGCTGGTGGCCGAGGCGGGCGCGCTCGACCTGCACCGCTACCGGCGCCTGGTGACCTCCGGGCGCGAGGCCCTGGCCCGCGGCGACGACGCCGCCGGGATGCGGGACCTCAACGAGGCACTTCTGCTCTGGCGGGGTCCCGCCCTGGTCGACGTACCGGCCGGCCGGGTGCTGGAGAGCAGGCGCAGGCAGCTCGAGGAGTCCCGGCTGGCCGCCTTCGAGTACCTCGTCGACGTGGAGCTGCGGCTCGGCATGTACCGGGAGGTGCTCGCCGAGCTGGCCGCCCTCACGGTGGAGAACCCGCTGCACGAGGGGCTGCACGGCCAGTACATGTGGGCCCTTCATCTCAGCGGGCGCAGGGCGCAGGCGTTGCAGGTCTTCCACCGGCTGCGCGGTGCGCTGGTCGCCGGGCTCGGCCTGGAGCCCGGCCCCCAGGTGCAGCGGCTGCACCAGGCGGTGCTCAAGGCGGACACCGACTTCGAGCCGCGCTTCACCGCGGTCCGGGCTCCGGCCGCGGTGCCCGCCACGGCCTTCGGCGGCGGGCGCCTCTACTGACGCCTCGGCAATCAAGTTTGATTGCACCCCCGGCCGCCATGTGACTAGGCTGAGCTGCTAGACAAATTTGATTAGACCGGGAGGTCTCATGCCGGACGAGGCTGGACAGCGGGAGCCGGAGCCGCGGGGCGGGCAGCAGGACGGGCAGGACTGGCGCGAGCAGGCGCCGGTCGACAGTCCGGAGGGCTGGGTCGCGGCGCACATACGCCGCTACGACCGCAGCGGCGGCAAGGAGGGGCAGAAGTGGTACGGGCTCGACACCCTGCTCCTCACCACCCGCGGCCGCACCTCGGGAAAGGCGCGTCGCACCGCGGTGATCTACGGCCGGCACGGTGACCGTGTCATCGTCGTCGGATCGAACGCGGGAAAGCCCGAGCACCCCCTTTGGTATCTCAATCTGGTCGCCTGTCCCGAGGCCCATGTCCAGATCGGGGAGGAGCATCTCGACGTGCGCGCCCGCACGGCGACCCCCGAGGAGAAGCCGGAACTGTGGGCGCTGATGACGGGGATCTTCCCGCAGTACAAGAGTTACCAGAAGAAGACCACCAGGGAAATTCCCGTGGTGATCCTCGAGCCCGTCACGGCCTGAGGAACGACCAGAATTCACGGCAGGGAAAGGGAAGGTGTCTTTCTTGAACGAGTACACGCGCCGCAGATTCCTCGGCAGCGCGGCGGCGGTCGGCTCGGTCACGGCGGTGGCCACGGTCGTCCCGGACGCCCCGACCGCCGGGGCGGCCGTACCTCAGGCGGGGAGAGGCGGCGCGTGCGGCCCCGCGACCGGACTCGTCCAGGTGGGCCGGACGGACCGGCGCTACCGGGACCTGGTCTCCCGGGGCTTCAACGGGCGGTTCCGCGGCGAGCCCGACACGGTCTACGTCGTGCACACCGCGGACCAGGTCGTCGACGCCGTCGACCGGGCCCTGAAGGCGGGGCGGCGGATCGCGGTACGCAGCGGCGGGCACTGCTTCGAGGGCTTCGTCGACGACCCGGCCGTCCAGGCCGTCATCGACATGTCCGAGATGCGCGAGGTCTGCTACGACCCGGCCAGGCGCGCGTTCGCGGTGGAGCCGGGGGCCACCCTGGGAGAGGCCTACCGCACCCTGTACCTCGACTGGGGCGTGACCATTCCGGCGGGCGTCTGCCCCCAGGTGGGCGTCGGCGGCCATGTCCTCGGCGGAGGCTACGGCCCGCTCTCCCGGCGCGACGGAGTGGTCGCCGACCACCTGTACGCGGTCGAGGTCGTCGTGGTGGACGCCTCGGGACGGGCCCGCAAGGTCGTGGCCACCCGGGACGAAGGGGACCCCAACCGCGAACTGTGGTGGGCCCACACCGGTGGCGGCGGGGGCAATTTCGGCATCGTCACCCGGTACTGGTTCCGCACCCCCGGGGCCGGCGGCAAGGACCCGTCCGCGCTGCTGCCCAAGGCCCCCGAATCCACCGTGCGGCACATCGTGACCTGGGACTGGTCCGCCCTCACCGAGGAGGCGTTCACCCGGATCATCGACAACCACGGTGCCTGGCACCAGCGCAACAGCGAGGCGGACACGCCCTACGCCAGTCTGCACAGCGTCTTCTACCTCAACAGCCGGGCGGCCGGGAACATCCTCCTGGACACCCAGATCGACGGCGGACTCGACGGGGCCGAGGACCTGCTGAACGACTTCGTCGCGGCCGTCAACGAGGGCACGGGCGTGGAGCCCGCCGTCCAGCGGAGCACGGAACCGTGGCTGAAGGGCACGCTGGCCAACAAGTTCGACACGGGGGGCTTCGACCGGACCAAGTCGAAGGGCGCGTACCTGCGCAAGCCGTGGACGGCGGACCAGACGGCCACCCTCTACCGCTACCTGAGCGCCGACTCCCAGGTGTGGGGCGAGGTCTCGCTCTACTCCTACGGCGCCAAGGTCAACTCCGTGGCGGAGACGGCCACCGCCACCGCCCAGCGCGACTCCATCATCAAGGTGTGGATGTCCGCGACATGGATGGACCCCGCCCAGGACGACGCCAACGTCGCCTGGATCCGCGAGATCTACCGTGACGTCTTCGCCGGCACCGGAGGCGTTCCCGTGCCCGACGACCGTACCGAGGGCACCTTCATCAACTACCCCGACGTCGATCTGGCCGACCCGGAGTGGAACACCTCCGGCGTGCCCTGGCACACCCTCTACTACAAGGGGAACTACCCCCGCCTGCAACGGGTCAAGGCCCGCTGGGACCCCACCGACGTCTTCCGGCACGCTCTTTCCGTGCGACTGCCCGGCTGACGGCAGCAGACCGGGGGGCGGTGGCCGCGTGGTGCGGGCCCCCCCCCCCCCCGGCCCGCCGGCGAACGCCCCCCCCCCCCCCCTGCCCCCCCCCCCCGTCCGTTCAGCCGCGCCCGGCCGGGAGCCGGTCCGCGAGGAACAGGCCCCGGCCCGACTGGATCTCCCCGACGTAGGTGACCCGCAGGCCGGCCCGTGCGAAGGCCTCCTCGTACTCGGCCCGCGTGAAGAGGGTCAGCGCGTGCCGCTCCGCGAAGTGCTGCACCCCGACGCCCGGTTCGGCGACCACGTAGTGCACGACCATGTGCGAGGTGCTGCCCTCGCGCTCCGTGCAGGAGACGCGGGTCATCGTGCGCCGGCCCACCGTCACCGTGTCCCCGCTCACATGGTGGTCGAGCGATGTCTCCAGGAACCACCAGGGATCGACCGCCACGACACCGCCCGGTGCCAGGTGGTCCGCGAACGAGCGCAGCGTCGACGTCAGTTCCGCGACGTCCTTCAGATAGGCGATCGAGCCGAACATGCAGGTGATCACGTCGTAGGAGCGGTTCAGGGCGAGGTCGCGCATGTCCCCGCCGTGCAGGACGGCGGCCGGCACCGCGGTGCGGGCCATCGCCAGCATGGCCTCGGACAGCTCCAGTCCCTCGACCTTGTCGAAGAGGTCGGCGAAGTGACGCAGGTGCGCGCCGGTGCCGCAGGCGACGTCCAGCAGCGAGGCCGCCTGCGTGTTGCGCGCCCGCACCAGCCCCGCGACGACGGCGGCCTCCGCCCGGTAGTCCTTGCCGCGGGCCTCGTGGAGCAACTGGTAGATCTCTGCCATCCCTGGTCCGTACATGGGCGTGCCTCCCTCAGACGGTGCTGCTGAAATCGCCGGCGTGCTCCGCGGCCCAGCTCGCGAAGGTCCGTGCCGGACGGCCCGTGACCCTGCCTACCGCGTCACTCACCGGGCCCGGCGTGACGGCCGACTCGGCGAGGTAGTCGAGCAGCATCTCGACGACCTCGGGCGGCATGGCGGCGCTCATCGCCGCCCGCCCGGCCTCGCGGTCGAGTTCCTCGAAGCGGATCTCCCGGCCGGTCGCCCGCGCCACCGCGCGCACCTGCTCCACCTGCGTCAGCGCCTGCGGTCCGGTCACCAGGTAACTCTGGCCCGCGTGCCCCTCCTCCAGCAGCGCGGCCACTATCACGGCCGCGATGTCGGCCTCGTGGACGACCGCGCGGGCGGCCTGGCCGTAGGGAGCGCGCACCACGCCCTCCGTACGGATGGAGTCCCCCCACTTCCACAGGGCGTTGCCGGCGAACTCGTCGGGGCGTACGAAGGTCCAGTCCGCGCCGCTGTCCTCGACGGCCCGCTCGACCGCCCGGTGGTGCCGGTGGCTGGGGTTGCTCTCGTCCTCCAGCACCGAGCTGGACGACAGGACGACGATCCGCCCGACCCCCGCCTTCCGGGCCAGCGCGGCCACCTCGTGGGCGGTCCCGGGCACCGGGAAGAGGTACAGCCGGTCGATGCCCTCCAGCGCCGCCTGCACGGTCTGCGGATGCTCCAGGTCGCCGCGGACGACCTCTACGCCGGCCGGCAGCGCGGCGTTCTCCGGGGCCCGGGTCAGCGCCCGCACGTGATGGCCCGAGGCCACCAGGCCCTCCGTGACATGACGGCCCACCTTGCCCGTGGCGCCGGTCAGCAGGATGTTCAAGGCCCCTCCTCGGAGAACGAAGCGGTGCTCCCCGGCCGACTGCCGGAGGCGATCGCGGAACGCGCCCAGCCTGTCCCGCCGGGCTAGAGGACCCGGTGAGCCCCGCTGGATCCGGCGCCGCTCCAGGCGGAGTCGAGCGATCCTGCAGCCGTTCTCATGCGGGACGGGGGCAGTCTGGCGGGACATCGTCCGCGAGACTGCGAGGGGTTCGCCATGTCAATGGCCGAGCGCAAGGCGCTGTGTCTGGAAATGGTCGCCGCCTGGAACCGGTGGGACCTGAACGGCATCATCAAGCACTGGTCGCCGGACATCGTGCACTACTCCGAGGACAACGAGGTCGGTTCGGCCGACATGATCAAGCTCATGGAGGGCGGGCTCCAGGCGTTCCCCGACCTCCAGCTCGAGGTCAAGAGCATCATGGCCGAGGAGGACCGGGTGATCCTGCGGATCACCGTGACCGCCACCCACCAGGCCGAGTTCATGGGAGTGCCGCCCACCGGGAAGCCCGTCAGCTGGCACCTGGTGGAGGAGCTGCGCTTCGCCGACGGCAAGGTCGTCGAGCACTGGGACGTCATCAACATGCGTCCGCTGCTGGTGCAGCTGGGCAAGCTGCCGGACGTGCCCAAGGTCGACATGGAGGGCGCCGGCGCCTGAGCCGCCGCCGCGCTCCGCGCCGGCCGCGTCGCTCCGTCGGCGAAGGCCCGGGGTCCGGGACCGTCCGGCACCCCGGGCCGGCCTTTCCGCGTCCGGTCGCTCTCCGCCGGGCGGGCTGCGGCTCACTATGCTGACGCCCCGGGCGGGTGGCGGGAGGCGCACCGCCGCACGAGACGAACGGGGTGACGATGTCGGCGACGCAGTTGCTGGTCCTCGGAGTGGTACGCGGCTTCGGCAGGACGCACGGCTACCGGGTGCGGGCCGAGCTGCTGTCCTGGGGGATCGACGACTGGGCCAACGTCAAGCCCGGATCCATCTACCACGCGCTGCGGCAGCTGGCGAAGGCCGGGCTGCTGACGGCCAGCGAGATCGGGGACTGGCCGGGGCGGGTGGACTACAGCGTGACCCCCGCCGGGAACGAGGAGTTCTTCCGCCTGCTCGTGGACGCCCTGGAACGCCCCGAGCACCGTGCCGACATGCTCAGCGCCGGCCTCGCCCTGATGCCCGCCCTCTCCCGCGGCCGCGCGGTGGAGGTACTCTCCGCCCGCCTCGAGGCACTGGAGGCCCAGCGCGCGGCGCTGCGGAAGAACTCGGCCGCGTCACAGGCGGCCGGCCTGCCCCCGCACCTCGGCGAGCTGCGGGCGATGCGCACGCGGTACGCGGAACTCGGCGTGGACTGGACCCGGGACCTGCTGGAACGGGTCCGGGCGGGGGAGTACGAGATGGCGGACGAGGGCGCGGAGGGCTTCGGAACGCCGGGGTCCTGGCGCGCTCCGGTCGCCCCGCCCCTGTCCTGACGGCCCCGCGCTCCGCCGGCCGGATCTGGCCGCGGCCCACTGATCGGACCCTGCTATTCAAACTTGCATAGTGGGCCGTCCGTGCTCTAGCTTGGTGGGGTGGTCAAGTTTGAATAGTGACCGGATGCCGTTCTCTCCAGGCCCCGCACCCTCGGGCCCCTCCCGCGTACCGCTCTCACGGCGCACGGCTCCCGTGACGCATCAGGACCAAGGAGTCATAGATTGAGTTCACAATCCACCCCGGCCGTCGAGACGGTGGGTCTCGCCAAGGTCTTCGGTGAAACCCGCGCCGTGGACGGCGTCGACCTGGTCATCCCCCAGGGAGTCGTCTACGGCGTGCTGGGCCCCAACGGCGCGGGCAAGACGACGACGATCCGGATGCTGTCCACCCTGCTCACCCCCGACGGCGGAACGGCCCGGGTACTCGGCCACGACGTGGTCAAGGAGGCCGAGGCGGTGCGCAGCCGCGTCAGCCTCACCGGTCAGTTCGCCTCGGTCGACGAGGACCTCACCGCCGCCGAGAACCTGGAGCTGCTCGCCCGGCTCCTGGGCTTCTCCCGTACCCAGGCCGCCCAACGGGCCGAGGAACTTCTCGCGGCCTTCGACCTGAGCAAGGCGGCCGGCCGGCAGTCCAAGACCTTCTCCGGAGGCATGCGACGCCGCCTCGACATCGCCGCGAGCCTCGTCATCACCCCCGACCTGCTCTTCCTGGACGAGCCCACCACGGGGCTCGACCCGCGCAGCCGCAACCAGGTGTGGGACAGCGTCCGGGCCATGGTCGCCCTGGGCACCACCATCCTGCTCACCACCCAGTACCTGGACGAGGCCGACCAGCTGGCCGACCGGATCGCCGTCATCGACCACGGCAAGGTCATCGCGGAAGGCACCACGGGCGAGCTGAAGTCGTCGGTCGGCACCGGAGCGGTGCACGTGCGGCTCGTCAAGGCCGAGACCCGCCCCGAGGCGTCCCAGCTGCTCACCCGCGTCCTGGCCGCGCCCGTCTTCCAGGAGGCCGACCCCTTCGCGCTCTCCGTACGGACCGACGACAGCGAGCGGATCGCGCGGGCACTGGGCGAACTCGCCCGTGCCGGGATCGCCGTCTCCGACTTCGCCTTCGGCCGCCCCAGCCTCGACGAGGTCTTCCTGGCCCTGACCGGCCGCCCCGCCGACGACACCACCGCAGACCAGGAAGAGGACGCGGCATGACCGTCACCTCCGAGACGACGCCCACCCAGAGTGCGCCGAACGACGCCCTGCGCAAGGCCCTCACCAGTCAGATCCGCCCCTCCCGCCCCAACCCGCTGACGGCCGTGCGGGTCTCGGCCTGGCGGACGATGCGGAAGATGAAGCACTACGGCGTGGCCGTGCTGTTCGACGTCACCCTGATGCCGATCATCTTCCTGCTGACCTTCACCTACCTCTTCGGCGGCGCCTTCGCCGGCTCGACCAAGGAGTACCTCCAGTACTTCCTGCCCGGCGTCCTCGTGCAGACCGTGGTGATGCCCACGGTCTACACCGGGACGGCCCTCAACATGGACATCACCCGGGGCATCTACGACCGCTTCCGCACCCTGCCGTTCTGGCAGCCGGCCACGATCGTGGGAAGTCTCCTCGGCGACCTCGTCCGCTACGTGCTGGCGCTGACCACGACGATGGCGGTCGGACTCGCGCTGGGCTTCCGGCCCGACGGCGGAGTGGGTGGGGTGCTGACCGCGATGCTGCTGCTCCTGGTCTTCGCGGTGAGCGTCAGCTGGATCTTCGCCGCCCTCGGCGTGGTCGCCAAGGCACCGGAGACGGTGTCCGGCACCAGCATGCTGGTGATGTTCCCGCTGGTCTTCACGAGCAACATCTTCGTGAAGCCGGACACGATGCCCGGCTGGATGGAGGCGATCGTGAACGTCAACCCGGTCAGCAACGCCGCCACGGCCGCCCGCGGGCTGATCCACGGGAACGCCGACGGGTCGGACATCGGCTGGGTCCTGCTGGCCTGCGCGATCATCACCGCGATCTTCGCTCCGCTGACCATGTACCTCTACCGAGCGAAGAGCCGGAGCTAGCGGAACCGCCCTGCTCGCCGGGATGCGGGCAGGGCCCCCGAACGCCACGGCAGCCAGGACCGGTTGTTCTCCCCCGTCGGCCGCTCCTGCGCTGTCGTGGCCCCCTTCGTCACCGCGTGCGCGTCACCTCACGCGTCCCCGCCGGCCGCCCCCGGGTCCGCCGCCGTCACGTCGAGCAGCCGGTACCGGTCGATCGCCTGCTTCAGCACCGACCGGTCGACCTTCCCCTCCCGCGCCAGCTCGCTCAGCACGCCCACCACGATCGACTCCGCGTCGATGTGGAAGAAGCGCCGGGCCGCCCCGCGGGTGTCCGCGAAGCCCCAGCCGTCCGCGCCCAGCGACTGGTACGTCCCGGGCACCCACCGCGCGATCTGGTCCGGCACCGACCGCATCCAGTCGGACACCGCCACGAACGGCCCCTGCGCGCCCGCCAGCTTGCGGGTCACGTAGGGCACCTGCTGCTCCTCCTCGGGGTGCAGCAGGTTGTGCTCCTCGCAGGCCACGGCCTCGCGCCGCAGCTCGTTCCAGGACGTCGCCGACCAGACGTCGGCGCGCACGTTCCACTCGTCGGCGAGGATCCGCTGCGCCTCGACCGCCCACGGCACCGCGACGCCCGAGGCCATGATCTGCGCCGGGATGGAGCCGCCGGTTCCCTCGCTGAAGCGGTACACGCCCTTGAGGATGCCCTCGACGTCCACGTTCTCGGGCTCGGCCGGGTGCCGGATGGGCTCGTTGTAGACGGTGAGGTAGTAGAAGACGTCCTCGCCGTGCGGGTGCTGCTCGTCCCCGCCGTACATCCGGCGCAGCCCGTCCTTGACGATGTGCGCGATCTCGAACCCGAAGGCGGGGTCGTACGCCACGCACGCCGGGTTGGTCGAGGCGAGCAACTGCGAGTGGCCGTCCGCGTGCTGGAGCCCCTCGCCGGTCAGTGTCGTACGGCCCGCGGTCGCTCCCAGTACGAAACCGCGCGCCAACTGGTCGCCCATCTGCCAGAACTGGTCGCCGGTGCGCTGGAAACCGAACATCGAGTAGAAGACGTACACGGGGATGAGCGGCTCGCCGTGCGTGGCGTACGCCGATCCCGCCGCGATCAGCGAGGCCGTGCAGCCCGCTTCGGAGATGCCGTCGTGCAGCATCTGCCCGTTCGGCGCCTCCTTGTAGGCGAGCAGCAGATCGCGGTCCACGGACTCGTACTGCTGCCCGAGCGGGTTGTAGATCTTCGCGCTCGGGAAGAACGAGTCCATGCCGAACGTGCGGTACTCGTCCGGCGCGATCAGTACGAACCGCTTGCCGATCTCCTTGTCCCGCATGAGGTCCTTCAGCAGCCGCACAAAGGCCATCGTCGTCGCGATGGACTGCTGGCCGGACCCCTTCTTCACGGTCGCGTACGTCTTGTCGTCCGGCAGTGGGAGCGGCTTCGACCGGACGACCCGGGTCGGCACGTACCCGCCGCAGCCCAGGCGCCGGTCGTGCATGTACTGCATCTCCTCGGTGTCCCGGCCCGGGTGGTAGTACGGCGGCGGGCCGGACTCCAGCTCCTTGTCGGAGATGGGCAGGTGCAGCCGGTCGCGGAAGCGCTTGAGGTCGTCGACCGTCAGCTTCTTCATCTGGTGCGTGGCGTTGCGGCCCTCGAAGTTGGGGCCCAGCGTCCAGCCCTTGATCGTCTTGGCCAGGACGACCGTCGGCTGGCCCTTGTGCTCCAGCGCCGCCTTGTACGCCGCGTAGATCTTGCGGTGGTCGTGCCCGCCGCGGCCCAGGTGCAGGATCTGGTCGTCGGTCATGTTCTCGACCATCGCGCGCAGCCGGTGGTCGTCGCCGAAGAAGTGCTCGCGGATGTAGGCGCCGGACTCGGTGGCGTAGGTCTGGAACTGGCCGTCCGGGGTCGTGTTCATGCGGTTGACCAGGACGCCGTCGCGGTCCTGGGCCAGCAGCGGGTCCCAGGTGCGGTCCCAGACCAGCTTGATCACGTTCCAGCCGGCGCCCCGGAAGATCGACTCCAGCTCCTGGATGATCTTGCCGTTGCCGCGCACCGGGCCGTCCAGGCGCTGGAGGTTGCAGTTGACCACGAAGGTCAGGTTGTCCAGGCCCTCCCGGGCCGCGATGGACAACTGGCCCAGCGACTCCGGCTCGTCCATCTCGCCGTCGCCCAGGAAGGCCCACACGTGCGACTTGGAGGTGTCCGCGATCCCGCGCGCGTGCATGTAGCGGTTCATCCGGGCCTGGAAGATCGCGCCGATCGGGCCGAGGCCCATGGAGACCGTCGGGAACTCCCAGAAGTCCGGCATCGACCGCGGATGGGGGTACGAGGACAGCGCGTGCGGTGCCTTGGACTTCTCCTGGCGGAAGCCGTCGAGGTGCTCCTCGCTGAGCCGGTCCAGCAGGTACGCGCGCGCGTAGATGCCCGGTGAGGCGTGTCCCTGGAAGAAGACCTGGTCGCCGCCGTCGCCCTCGTCCTTGCCCCGGAAGAAGTGGTTGAAGCCCACGTCGTACAGCGAGGCGGAGGAGGCGAAGGTCGCGATGTGGCCGCCGACGCCGATACCGGGCCGCTGCGCGCGCGAGACCATCACCGCCGCGTTCCAGCGGGTGGCGTTGAGGATCTTGCGCTCGATCTCCTCGTTGCCGGGGAAGAACGGCTCGCTCTTGGTCGGGATGGTGTTGACGTAGTCCGTGCTGCGCATCTCGGGCACGGCCACGCGCTTCTCGCGGGCCCGCTCGATCAGCCGCAGCATCAGGTACCGGGCCCGCTCCCGGCCGCGCTCGTCGACGGCGGCGTCCAGCGAGTCGAGCCACTCCTGGGTCTCCTCGGGATCGAAGTCAGGAACCTGACTCGGGAGGCCGCCAATGATGATCGGACTGCGATCACTGCGATCGGATGCGGAAGCCACGCTGTTCCTTCGCTGTCAGAGGGCCGTTTTTCCGGGTTTCTTCCCGTTTGTCTGCGCCGATTCCCCCGCCGGTTCCCCATCGTCTACCTCGCGGGGGCAATCGTCATCTGTACCGTGGGGTAACCGGTCTTCCCATGAGGATCGGGGGCACGTTCATTCGAGTCTCGTACCCACACATGGTTCCCAAATACGCAAACGGGGCAGATAGGTGTGGTGTACGTCACCTTCGGGCTGGACGGCATGGCTGGAGTTGCGGCGACACGGCCGGGATCGTCACCGTTTCGGCGGTCCCAGACGCCGGGTACTTGCGCGATCCGTCCCGCCCGTGTGGACTACGGCCAAGCTTCGCGCACGCGCGTGGCTGAAGACATCTACCGAAACATGATCAGGAGGCAACCCGTGAGCGCGACCGCGGACCACGCGGAGGAGCGGACGAACCCTGCCGCCAGGCTGGGTTTCCAGCCCGGGCAGGTGGTCCAGGAGATCGGCTACGACGACGACGTCGACCAGGAGCTCCGCGAGGCCATTGAGGGCGCCGTCGAGGGCGAGCTGGTGGACGAGGACTACGAGGACGTGGCCGATGCCGTCGTGCTGTGGTTCCGTGACGACGACGGCGACCTGACGGATGCGCTGGTGGATGCCACCACGTACATCGAAGAGGGCGGGTCGATCCTCCTTCTCACGCCGAAGACCGGCCGTGACGGATACGTCGAGGCCAGTGACATCTCGGAAGCCTCGACGACCGCCGGACTGACGGCGTCCAAGAGCGTCAGCGTCGGCAAGGACTGGAGCGGCAGCCGACTGGCGACGCCCAAGGCCGCGAAGTCCAAGCGGTAGCCCGCCGGGCTCCGTGACACCACCCGGGCCCCGGACGGGCCGGCCGCTGTCGGCCCGTCCGCGGGTCCGTGACCTTCCCTGCGTAGGGTGTTTCCAGCGAACCACTCATGGACAACTTCCTGCGGAAGGGACGAACGGGACATGGCGATCCAGGTAGGCGACAAGGCCCCCGACTTCGAGCTGAAGGACAACCACGGCGCGACCGTCCGGCTGTCCGAGTTCCGCGGCCGGAAGAACGTCGTGCTGCTCTTCTACCCCTTCGCCTTCACCGGTGTGTGCACCGGCGAGCTGTGCGAGGTGCGCGACAACCTGCCGCAGTTCTCCGACCGCGACACCCAGGTGCTCGCCGTCTCCAACGACTCCATCCACACCCTGCGCGTCTTCGCCGAGCAGGAGGGCCTGGAGTACCCGCTGCTGTCCGACTTCTGGCCGCACGGCAACGTCTCGCGCGCCTACGGCGTCTTCGACGAGGACAAGGGTTGCGCCGTCCGCGGCACCTTCGTGATCGACCAGGAGGGCGTCGTGCGCTGGACCGTGGTCAACGGTCTGCCCGACGCCCGTGACCTGACCGAGTACGTGAAGGCGCTCGACGCCCTGTGACCGGCGCCCGCCGGGCCGACACCACGTGATTTGTCGGCTCCGGGGACTGCGGGGCGCGGGAACCCGTCACTAGGATCGAGTCGTTGATCCGATATCCACGCACTACGGGGCACCCCGCCCCTGGACACCAATGGAGGACTCGTGGGAGTCAGCCTCAGCAAGGGCGGCAACGTTTCGCTGACCAAGGAGGCCCCCGGGCTGACCGCGGTCATCGTCGGTCTGGGGTGGGACATCCGCACCACGACCGGCACCGACTTCGACCTCGACGCCAGCGCGCTGCTGCTGAACAGTGCCGGCAAGGTCGCCAGCGACGCGCACTTCATCTTCTTCAACAACCTGAAGAGCCCGGACGGCTCGGTCGAGCACACCGGCGACAACATCACCGGTGAGGGCGAGGGCGACGACGAGCAGATCAAGATCAACCTCGCCACGGTCCCCGCGGACATCGAGAAGATCGTCTTCCCGGTCTCGATCTACGACGCCGAGAACCGCCAGCAGTCCTTCGGCCAGGTCCGCAACGCGTTCATCCGCGTCGTCAACCAGGCCGGCGAGGCCGAGATCGCCCGTTACGACCTGAGCGAGGACGCCTCCACGGAGACCGCCATGGTCTTCGGCGAGCTGTACCGCCACGGCGCGGAGTGGAAGTTCCGCGCCATCGGCCAGGGCTACGCCTCCGGCCTGCGCGGCATCGCCCAGGACTTCGGCGTGAACGTCTGAGTCAGCGACCCGCGGAGTCGCTGAGGCACTGAGCGACCGAGTGACTGAACGGCCGGGGCGAGGGCCTCGACCGTCCGGCGAGGCCACGGTCTCGATACGTCCGGCGCCGCACGGTTTACGTGCGGCGCCGGACGCGCAGAAACCCAAGAACCATCACCCGGGGAGGGACCATCACCATGGGCGTCACGCTTGCCAAGGGCGGCAACGTCTCCCTGTCCAAGGCCGCACCGAACCTCACACAGGTACTGGTCGGGCTCGGCTGGGACGCGCGTTCCACCACCGGAGCACCCTTCGACCTCGACGCGAGCGCACTCGTGTGCAGCAGCGGCCGGGTGCTCGGCGACGAGTGGTTCGTCTTCTACAACCAGCTCAAGAGCCCGGACGGCTCGATCGAGCACACCGGCGACAACCTCACCGGCGAGGGCGACGGCGACGACGAGTCGCTGCTGGTCGACCTCTCCCAGGTGCCGGCCCACTGCGACAAGATCGTCTTCCCGGTCTCGATCCACATGGCCGACGAGCGCGGCCAGACCTTCGGCCAGGTCAGCAACGCCTTCATCCGGGTCGTCAACCAGGCCGACGGCCAGGAGCTGGCCCGCTACGACCTGAGCGAGGACGCCTCCACGGAGACCGCGATGATCTTCGGCGAGCTCTACCGCTACCAGGGCGAGTGGAAGTTCCGTGCAGTGGGGCAGGGGTACGCGTCGGGGCTTCGCGGCATCGCTCTAGACTTCGGAGTCAACGTTTCGTAAAGCCGAGTACGGCGCGGGGGAGCCCCGTACACACACGATTGGGTAGCCAGTGCTTCTGAAAACCTTCGGCTGGTCGTTCGCGGTCACCGCGCTCGGCCTGGTCGCGGCGGTCTTCTACGGGGGGTGGACCGCCTTCGGCATCGTCGCGATCCTCTCCATCATGGAGATCTCGCTGTCCTTCGACAACGCGGTGGTCAACGCCGGGATCCTGAAGAAGATGAACGCCTTCTGGCAGAAGATCTTCCTCACCATCGGCATCCTCATCGCCGTGTTCGGCATGCGCCTGGTCTTCCCGGTCGTGATCGTGGCGATCAGCGCCCAGCTCGGACCGATCGAGGCCGTCGACCTCGCGCTCACCGACAAGGACCGCTATCAGGAGCTGGTGACGGACGCCCATCCGTCGATCGCCGCCTTCGGTGGCATGTTCCTTCTGATGATCTTCCTCGACTTCATCTTCGAGGACCGGGACATCAAGTGGCTGGCCTGGCTGGAGCGTCCGCTGGCCAAGCTCGGCAAGGTCGACATGCTGTCGGTCTGCATCGCCCTGATCGTGCTGCTGGTCTCCGCGATCACCTTCGGCGCCCACGCCCACCAGCACGGCGGCGCCCATGCCGACAAGGCGGAGACGGTCCTGCTCGCCGGCATCGCCGGTCTGATCACCTACATGATCGTCGGCGGTCTCTCCGGCTACTTCGAGGACAAACTCGAAGAGGAGGAGGAACGGGAGCACGAGGAGGAAGAGGAAGCCGCGCGCACCGGCAAGCCCAAGTCGGCCGTCAGGCTGGCGGGCAAGGCGGCGTTCTTCATGTTCCTCTACCTGGAGGTCCTGGACGCGTCGTTCTCCTTCGACGGCGTCATCGGCGCCTTCGCCATCACCAACGACATCGTCCTGATGGCCCTGGGCCTCGGTATCGGCGCCATGTACGTGCGGTCCCTGACCGTGTACCTGGTCCGCCAGGGCACCCTCGACGACTACGTCTACCTGGAGCACGGCGCGCACTACGCCATCGGCGCCCTCGCCGTCATCCTGCTGGTCACCATCCAGTACGAGATCCACGAGATCATCACCGGCCTCGTCGGCGTCGCCCTGATCGGCTGGTCCTTCTTCTCCTCGGTGCGCCGCAACCGCGCACTGGCGGCGGCCGGGGGAGACGGCGACCAGGAGAAGGCGGAGGTCTCCTCCGGGGTGTGAAACCCTTGGATCCCGGGCCGCGGCGCGCCCCCGGTGCGTCCGCACCCCTGGTGTGAACCCGGCCCGGACGAGGAACGCTCTGAGCGGGGCGGCCGACGAGGACGACTCCTCGGGGCCGCCCCGTCGGCGGTGAAGCGAAGGTGGGGCGGGAATGGGCTTCTTGGACGGGCTGTGGCGCGGCCGCGAGTCGGAGTTCGACTCGGGCAGCGCGGCGACCAACTCCATCCAGCTGACCAAACGGCACAGCCAGGTCTCCCTGACCAAGCAGGGCGCGGCGACCGGCAATCTCCGCGTCAACCTCTCCTGGCGGATGCGGACCTCCGACATCTCGGGCGTCCAGCGGGAGAGCCTGCTGCGGCACCCCTTCAAGGCGCTCAAGCCCCCCGAGGTCGTCGGCCACAGCCAGAGCATGGTCAACGTCGACCTCGACCTCGGCTGCCTCTACGAACTCCAGGACGGCACCCGCGGGGTGGTCCAGCCGCTCGGCGGCTTCCTGGGCGACGTCAACGCCCCGCCGTACGTCAAGCTCAGCGGCGACGACCGCTTCGGCTCGGCCTCCGGCGAGACGATCTACGTCAACCTCGACCACAAGGACGCCATCAAGCGCCTGCTGCTCTTCGCCTACATCTACGACCAGACCCCCGCCTTCGACCGGACGCACGCCATCGTCACGCTCTACCCGAGCAACGGCCCGCGCATCGAGATAGGCCTCGACGAGCGGCACCCGCAGGCCCGGTCCTGCGCCGTGGTGATGATCGAGAACGTCAAGGACGAGATCCTCGTCCGCCGCGAGGTGAAGTTCGTCTACGGCTTCCAGGGCGAGCTGGACCGGCTGTACGGCTGGGGCCTGCAATGGGGCCGGGGGCACAAGAGCAAGGCGGAGCGCTGAGCACCGGGCCCGGCTCCGAGCGCTGACTCCGCCCGCGGCCGGGCGTGGTCCGCGGCGGCTACCGGCCGATGAACTGCGGTCCCTGCGGGGGCAGCCGGAAGTCCGGATCGGGGGCCCCGGTGACCGGCTGCGGATAGCCGTAGCCGGACTGCGCCCCGGCCGCCGCGGGCGCCTGCGGATACCCGTACCCGGGCCGGCCGGCGGCCGGCTGGGGATAGCCGTAGGCGGGCGGGTCCGCCGGCGGCTGCTGCGGGTAGCCGTAGGCGGGCTGCGCCGGTACGCCTGTGGGCTGCTCCGGCGGCAGCGGCCGCGAGGCCTCCGGAAGGGGCTGCACGGCCGTCGGGTGATCGGGGCCGACGACCTGCGGAGCGGGCATGGACTGGGCGGGCGTGGGCTGGTCCGGCGTGGCCTGGGAAGGGGCGGACGGGGCGGACGGGGCGGCGGGGGCCGTCGGGGCCGGTTCGGGCCGAGGGGCGGAGATGGGATCGTCAGCCCCCTCCGACTCGTCCACCGAGATGCCGAAGTCGGTCGCCAGGCCCTTGAGCCCGTTGGCGTAGCCCTCGCCCAGCGCCCGGAACTTCCAGCCGTCGCCGCGCCGGTACAGCTCGCCGCAGATCAGCGCCGTCTCCTGGCCGGTCTCCGGTGTGACGTCGAAGTACGCCAGCGGCTCCGCGTCGGCCGCGGCGTCGTGCAGCAGGATGCGCAGCGACCGGACGCGGTCGAAGGGCACGCCGTCCGCCGAAGCGACCAGCAGGATCCGGCCCACGGAGGGCTCGACACCGGACAGGTCCGTCTGGATGGTGTCGGTCAGACCCTCGGCGACGCGCTTCTTGCCGAGCCGCCAGACCTGACCGGAGGGGTGTCGTGGCTGGTTGTAGAAGACGAAGTCCTCGTCGGAACGCACACGGTCGTCCGGCCCCAGCAGCAGCGCGGACGCGTCGACGTCGGGGACCCCCTGCCCGGGAGTCCAGCGCAGCACGGCGCGTACCGTGGTGGCTTGCAGCGGGACGTTCGACCCCTTCAGCATCGCGTGCGTCATGCCGTCATCCTGCCCTCTCGGTCCTGGTCACGACAACGCGGGGGCGGGTACTCGGGCCGTGTCCGCCCGCCCCGGGTCGCCGTCGCCGACACGGCCGGGTTACCTGGAATTCATGCCCGGTGGGAACCTCCGACATGGATACCTACGTACTATTACCGGCCACCTTTCGACGATTCCAGGTCGCCCAGACACCACGGGGGAGTTTAAATGCGTCATTTCGGACAGATAGCCCCTGAAGTGCGGAAGCGTCTTTTCCATCAGGAGCCCTGCTCCTTCACGGCGGACTCGCCGGCCAGGCTGCTGTCCGCGGCCCTGGGCGCCACGCTCTACAGCCCGGCCACCCGGCCGAGTCTCGCCGACGACATCCTGAAGCAGGGTGCGCGCGGGGTGGTGTCGATGGTGCTGTGCCTGGAGGACTCGATCGACGACGCCGACGTACCCGTCGGCGAGGCGAACCTCGTCCGTCAGCTCACGGACCTGGAGAAACGTTCCGACGACGACGTCCCCCTGCTGTTCGTCCGGGTCCGCACCCCCGAGCAGATCCCCGACCTCGTACGGCGCCTGGGACCCGCCGTCCGGCTGCTGTCCGGATTCGTGCTGCCGAAGTTCACCGAGGAACGCGGCGTGCCCTTCCTGGAGGCGCTCGCCGCCGCCGAGTCCGCCAGCGGCCGCAGGCTCTTCGCCATGCCCGTGCTCGAGTCCCCGGACCTGCTGTACCGGGAGTCCCGGGTCCAGACGCTGGAGGGCATCTTCCGCGCGGTTGACAAGTACCGGGACCGCGTACTCGCCCTGCGGCTCGGCGTGACCGACTTCTGCTCCTCCTACGGGCTGCGCCGAGGCCCCGACATGACCGCCTACGACGTCCAGATCGTCGCCTCCGTGATCGCCGACGTGGTCAACATGCTCGCCCGCGCCGACGGCACCGGATTCACGGTGACCGGGCCCGTGTGGGAGTACTTCCGCGTCCAGGAGAGGATGTTCAAACCGCAACTGCGGCAGAGCCCCTTCCTCGAAGGGCAGGCCGTCGAGCTGCGCCAGAAGCTCATCGAGCACTCCATGGACGGCCTGCTGCGCGAGATCTCCCTGGACCGGGCCAACGGCCTGCTGGGCAAGACCTGCATCCACCCCTCGCACGTGCTCCCGGTGCACGCGCTGTCCGTGGTCAGCCACGAGGAGTTCAGCGACGCCCAGGACATCCTGCGGCCCGAACGGTGCGGCGGCGGCGTGATGCGGTCGGCCTACACGAACAAGATGAACGAGGTGAAACCCCACCGCGCCTGGGCCGAGCGGACCCTGCTGCGCGCCGAGATCTTCGGGGTGGCGAACGAGGACATCGGCTTCGTGGAACTGCTCGCCGCCGGCCTGTCCGACTGAACGCCGGGCGACCGGACGCAAGCGATCCACGACCGACGCCGGGGCACGTGCCGCGGCGGACGAACGGAGGCACGAGTACATGACGGAGAAGGCGCACGCCGAGGGGCACGCCGCAGAGCGCGCCGGGGCATGGTCCGGCAGCTGGGTCGCCGAGCGGCTCGGCGTCGAACTCGCCGGCGACGAGGCGCTCACCGGCCTGCTGGGGCTCGCCCTGCGCCGCAACCCCAAGCGGGCGCACCTGCTCGTCTCCAACGTGCTCGGCAAACACGTCCCGCAGTCGCCCTCCGTCGTCCACGGCCACGGCGTCGCCCTCGGCCGCCGTGTCCGCGACCTGCTCGGTACCGAGGCGGCCGAAAGCGCGGTCGTCCTCGGTTACGCGGAGACCGCCACCGGACTCGGCCACTTGGTCGCCGACGGCCTGGGCCCCGCCCCCTACCTGCACTCCACCCGCCGTCCGGTCACCGGAGTGGCACGGGCGGGCGGCTTCGAGGAGTCCCACTCGCACGCGACCTCCCACCTCCTGCTGCCGGAGGACCCCGCGCTGCTGGCCGGAGACGGGCCGCTGGTCCTCGTCGACGACGAGTTCTCCACCGGCAACACGGTGCTCAACACCATCCGCGCCCTGCACGAGCGCTACCCCCGCAAGCGGTACGTCGTGGTGGCCCTGGTCGACATGCGCTCACCCGCGGACGCCGGGCGGCTGGACGACTTCGCCCGGGAGATCGGCGCCCGCGTCGACCTGGTGACCACCGCCTCCGGCACCGTCCACCTGCCCCCGGGAGTACTGGAGAAGGGCCAGGAACTGGTCGCCCGCCACGAGACGGCGGCCACGGAGCCGGCCGGCCCCGCTCCGGCCGCCACGCCGTCCGGAGCCGTCGAGCGCGTCGAACTGCACTGGCCCCACGACGTCCCCGACGGCGGACGGCACGGATTCACCGCCGCCCACCGGGCCCGGCTGGAGGCCGCCCTGCCCGCCATGGCGGAACGGATCGCCGAGGCGCTGCCCGCCGGCGCCCGCCGGGTCCTCGTCCTCGGCTTCGAGGAACTCATGTACGCCCCCCTCCGTCTGGCCCACGCCCTGGAGCAGACCCTCGGCGGCGACGTCACCGTGCGCTACTCCACCACCACCCGCTCTCCCGTCCTCGCCGTCGACGACCCCGGCTACGCCATACGCACCCGCCTGGTCTTCCCCGCGCACGACGACCCGGCCGACGGCCCCGGCGAGCGCTACGCCTACAACGTCGCGGGCGCCGGCTTCGACGCCGTCGTCGCCGTCGTCGACTCGGTCGCCGACACCCCGGCGCTGCACGCCCCGGACGGACTGCCGGCCCGGCTCGCCGCCCACGTCCCGCACGTCCTGCTCGCGGTCGTCCCGTCGTACGTCCCGCGTCCCCCGCACGCCCCCGAAAGGCCCTCCTCCATGCTGCCCGAGCCCCTGCGCGGCCCCGACTTCTCCTCGTACGCGCCCGACGAGGTCGGCTGGCTGCTCCAGGACCTCTCGGACGTGACACTGGAGGCGCCGACCGAGGAGCGCGAGGAGGCGATCCAGAGCGGCGGCGCGCACTACGCGGAGTCGCTGCCCGTGGAGTACCAGCCCAGCGAGCAGTACCAGCAGCTGTTCCACGCGGCGCTGGAGACGTCCGCCGCACGGCTGGCGCGCGCCGTCGGCGCCGTCACCGAGATCGTCCTCGCGGAGCGGTCGCCCCGGCCCGTCCTGGTCTCCCTCGCCCGCGCGGGCACCCCCGTCGGCGTTCTGATGCGCCGCTGGGCGCAGTTCCGCCATGGCCTCGACCTCCCCCACTACGCCGTGTCGATCGTCCGGGGCCGCGGCATCGACGCCAACGCGCTGCGCTGGCTGGCCGGTCACCACGACCCCGCCGACGTCGTCTTCGTCGACGGCTGGACCGGCAAGGGCGCCATCACCCGCGAACTGGCCGCCGCCCTGCGCGAGTTCGAGGCGTCCGACGGCATCACCGGCTTCGACCCGGAGATCGCCGTACTGGCCGACCCCGGCTCCTGCGTGCGCACCTACGGCACCCGCGACGACTTCCTCATCCCCTCCGCCTGCCTCAACTCCACCGTCTCCGGACTGATATCCCGCACCGTGCTCCGCGCCGACCTGGTCGGCCCGCACGACTTCCACGGCGCGAAGTTCTACCGCGAACTCGCCGGCGCCGACCTGTCACCGGACTTCCTCGACGCCGTCTCCGCCCGCTTCCCCGACGTCACGGACACGGTCGACGCCCAGGTGAAGGACCTCCTCTCCGCCGACCGCAGCCCCACCTGGGAGGGCTGGGCCGCCGTCGAGCGCATCAGCGAGGAGTACGGCATCCACGACGTGAACCTCGTCAAGCCCGGCGTCGGCGAGACCACGCGGGTGATGCTGCGCCGCGTCCCGTGGAAGGTGCTGGCCCGGGCCGGTGCCGGCGCCGACCTGGACCACGTCCGCCTGCTGGCCGAACAGCGGGGCGTACCGGTGGAGGAGGTCGCCGGCCTCCCGTACACCTGCGTCGGGCTGATCCACCCGCAGTACACGCGGGGCGCCACCGGCGCCGACGGCAAGGCGGTGGCGCTCTGATGCCGGTGCTCGTCGCCAGCGACCTCGACCGCACGCTCATCTACTCCGCGGCCGCGCTCGGACTGACCATGCCCGACCTGAGGGCACCCCGCCTGCTGTGCGTGGAGGTCTACGAGAGCAAGCCCCTCTCCTACCTGACCGAGACGGCCGCCCACCTGCTGACGGACCTCGGCGACTCGGCCCTCTTCGTGCCCACCACCACCCGGACCCGCAAGCAGTACCAGCGGATCAACCTCCCCGGCCCCCCGTCGAAGTACGCGATCTGCGCCAACGGCGGCCACCTGCTGGTGGACGGCGTCTCCGACCCCGGCTGGCACGCCCGGGTGACCGCACGGCTGGCCGACGAGTGCGCCTCGCTGGCCGAGGTCCGCGACCACCTGACGAACACCGCCGACCCGCTGTGGGTGCGCAAGCACCGGGTGGCCGAGGACCTCTTCGCCTACCTGGTCGTCGAACGCGACCTGCTGCCCCAGGACTGGGTGAAGGAACTCGCCGTGTGGGCCGAGAACCGCGGCTGGACCGTGTCCCTCCAGGGCCGCAAGATCTACGCCGTGCCCAAACCGCTCACCAAGAGCGCCGCCGTGCACGAGGTCGCCCGCCGCACCGGCGCCGAACTCACCCTCGCTGCCGGTGACTCGCTCCTCGACGCCGACCTGCTCCTCGCCGCCGACCGGGGCTGGCGGCCGGGCCACGGCGAGCTGGCCGACTCCGGGTGGACGGCTCCGACGGTCAGCGCCTTGCCCGAGCGCGGTGTCCTGGCCGGTGAGCGGATCCTCCGCGAGTTCCTCCGTGCGGCGGGCCCGGCTCGCTGAACCCGCCGTCCGGGTCCCCGGCGCCGCCACCGGTGCCGGGGCGGCCGTCGTCGTCGGCCGGCGGCTGCTCGTCCTGCCCCCCGCCGGGCCCGCGGCCCCGCCGCCGGTGACCGGCGCCCGGCCGCAGCAGACGCATGCCGACGAAGACCACCAGCGCCAGCGCGGCTGCCGCGAGGATCACCTTCGAGTAGGTGGAGGCGATGCCCGAGACCTCCGACCAGTTGTCCCCCAGTGCGTAGCCGGCGAGCACGAACACGGTGTTCCAGATCGCGCTGCCCAGGGTCGTCAGCGCGAGGAAGACGGGCAGCCGCATCCGCTCCACGCCCGCGGGTACCGAGATCAGGCTGCGGAAGATGGGGATCATCCGGCCGAAGAACACCGCCTTGGTTCCGTGCCGCAGGAACCACGCTTCCGTCTTCTCGATGTCGGACACCTTCACCAGCGGCAGCTTCCCCGCTATCGCCACCGTGCGGTCCCGGCCGAGCAGGGCACCGATTCCGTACAGGGCGAGCGCGCCGATCACCGAACCCGCGGTCGTCCACAGCAAGACGGCGATCAGGCTCATCCGGCCGGAGCTCGCCGCGAACCCGGCGAGCGGCAGGATCACCTCGCTCGGCAGGGGAGGAAAGAGGTTCTCCAGAGCGATGGCGAGACCGGCACCGGGGGCGCCGAGGGCGTCCATGAGGTCGTTGATCCACTGCGGGGCCGCACCGCTGTCCGCGGCCGGCTGCGCTGCGATGGCTGTCATGACGACCACGCTAGGAAACCGCGGCTGAAGGGATCCTGAGGAAGACCACGGGAACGGCTGCGTACGCTGTACGGCCGGCTGCTGCTGGACGGCATACGCAACCCCGGTTCACTGGTCCTGGGCGGTCTGTACCTCGGGTTCCTCGCCGGTCGGGGAATATGCGGCGCGACACGGACCCGACAGGAACCGAAGGAGCGCGACCGGAGCGGGGGAGAGGCGGCCTCAGCCGCAGCAGCCCCCGCCGCAGCAACCGCCACCGCCACCGCCGCCACCCGACGACGGCGCCGGGGCGGAGGCCGAGCCGCCGACCGCGACCGTCGACAGCAGCTTCACTGTGTCGTCGTGGCCCGCCGGGCAGGCGGCCGGAGCGGAGGACTCGGCCATGGGACGGCTCAGTTCGAAGGTGTCGCCGCAGCTGCGGCAGCGGTACTCGTAGCGAGGCATGCGCACAGATTAACCGGCACGGTCGTCCGATGGCCCCGGCCGGCCGACCTCGGGGATCAGTGACCGGCCCCGCGCTCCTCGCGGATCCGGGCGACCACGTGGGCCACCGTCTGCCGGACCGCTTCCGTCTCCGTCAGGAAGTGCCAGTAGTCGGGGTGCCGCCCCTCCAGCGTGGTGATCGCCCGCTCCAGCCGGGCCACGGCCTCGTCCAGGGGACGCGCGTGACGGGGCTCGGGGGTGTTGCGCCCGGCCATGGCCAGGCGCTGGGCGTCGCGGATCGCGAAGCGGGTGCGCTCGATCTCCTGCTGCGGGTCCTTCTGCACGGCGTTCAGCTGCCGCAGCCGGTCGCCGGCCGCCGAGACGGCCTCGTCGGTCGAGTTCAGCAGCGCTCGTACCGTCGACAGCAGGGCGGTGGCGTCGGGCCAGCGCTGTTCGTCGCGGGCGGTCCGCGCCTCGGCCAGCTTCCGCTCGGCCTGCCGGACCGATTCGGCAGCCTGGTCAGGCACGTGCTGGAGGTCCTGCCAGCAGGCGGCGGTGAACCGGCGCCGCAGCTCGCTCAGCACCGGCTCGACCTGCTCGGTCCGGGTGGTCAGTGCCTGGGCGCGGGTGCGCAGGGAGACCAGGCGGTGGCCGATCTCGGCGGCGCGCTCGGGCAGCCGCTCCGCCTCGGCGCGGACCGCCTCGGCCTCACGGATGACCCGTTCGGCCCGCTCGAGCGTCTGGGGCACCCCGTGCTGTCCCGCGCCCTGGTTCAGCCGGGTCAGCTCCGGGCCGAGGGTGGCGAGACGGGTGGCCAGGTCGTCCGCCCGCAGACCGGAGCCGCGCGCGGCGTCCAGGGCGTCGGAGGCGGCGAGCAGGGCCTGCCGGGCGCGCTCGACGGCGGGTGCCAGCCGGGCCAGCTGGGTCTCTGCCTTGCCCAGGAGCGGGCCGAGGCCCTCGGCGAAGCGGTCCAGTTCCTGTTTGACCCGGCCCAGTTCGGTCTTGGCGGCGGTCAGTTCGGTGCGGGCGTGGGAGGCGGCCGAGGCCTCCAGGTCGTCCCGGTCCAGGTCGTGGGCGTCGACGGCGCCGATGTACTGGTGGCTGACCTCGTCGATGCGCCGGCCGAGGGCCTCGAAGTCGGAGACCGCGCGCCGGGCGGCGGGGGAGGAGTCGACGGCCGCGATCGTCTCTATGGAGATCCGCAGATCCCGCTGCGCGGTGTCCAGCTCGTAGAAGGCGGCGGCCGCGTCGTCCTTGGCGGTCTGGGCCTCGGCCCGCTGGCTCTCGGCCCGCCCGCCGAACCAGCGCCGGGTACCGCCCCCGGCGAACGCCGCGGGCAGCGCCAACGCGCCGAGCAGGGGCAGGCCCATCAGGGTGAGCGCGTCACGCACCGCGCCCCTCCGGTACCGGCGGGAGCGGTGCGGCAGGCGCTCGGCGCGCGCCACCATCGGCGAGTACGGCTGCGATGGCGTCGCCGTCACATCACTCTCCCGTGTCGTCCGTCCTGCCCGGGTTC
This sequence comes from Streptomyces sp. NPDC042336, assembly GCF_055581985.1. Lineage (NCBI taxonomy): Bacteria > Bacillati > Actinomycetota > Actinomycetes > Kitasatosporales > Streptomycetaceae > Streptomyces > Streptomyces sp. NPDC042336. The sequence continues at coordinate 839,575 of NZ_JBVJEA010000001.1, forward strand.
ATTCTCCCACCCGTTAGGGACGAACACACGGGCCGGTCAGTTCGCGGTTCGGACGGTGATTTTGCCGTCACCGGACCGGGCGTCGACCACGTGTGCGCTGGCGTCGTCGGTGGGCACGGACACGTCGACCGAGCCGTCACCGGTGTCGGTGGACACCTTGTACGTGGCCCGGGGCAGCGAGATCGTCACGGAGCCGTCGCCGCTGCGGGACTCCACCCGGTCCGGGACGGTGCCGAGGTCCAGCCGGACCGAGCCGTCGCCGGTGTGCGCCCGCACCTGGCGGGAGGAGACCGCGGCACGCACGGAACCGTCGCCGGTACGCAGTTCCAGCGGCCCGGAGGAGTCGGTGACGTGCACGGAGCCGTCGCCGGTACGGATGTCCAGCGCGTCCTGGAACCCGCTGGCCCGCACGCTGCCGTCGCCCTCCTTCACCTTGACGGCGACGCCGCGCGGCACCTCGATGCGGTGCTTGGCCGCGCAGTCGGCGACCACACCGGAGCAGTGCATCCGCAGCACCAGCCGGTCGCCGTCCATCCTCCAGGTCACCTCGGGGTCCGAGCCGACCGCGACCGAGCCGGAGAACCACCGCGTGACCTGGATCTTCCCGGAGGCGTGGTCGTCGGAGGCGACGATCTCCAGGGCGGAGTCGTCGGAGTCGACGGTGAGCGTGCGGCCCTGGAGGGCGAACGACCGGTGCTCGGGGTCCTTGTCGTCCGAGGCGGAGGCGCAGGCGCTCAGGCCCGCGACGAGGACGGCGACGGCGCCGACGGCGGTGAGCACGCGGACGGGAACGGTACGGGCGGGCATGGCGGTCTCCCCCTGGGACGGACGACGAGGTGCCGCACCCGGGGCCTTCCGCGGTCCGCGGAGACCTGCTCGATGAGGCTCTTCGACCGTACGGAGCACGGGACCCCGGCTCGATCCGGACCGCTACCGGATCGAGGGTGGGGATAACCCCCGGCCCGCGGGCACGCACGGCGCGAACGCGTTTGCCGGGCAGCGCCCCGGGCCATGTAGGCTGTCGACTCGTCCTGGGTGCGTAGCTCAGGGGTAGAGCGCCTGCCTTACAAGCAGGATGTCGGCGGTTCGAAACCGTCCGCGCCCACCAGGACCGGCGCCGTCGTCGTCGGTGTGAAGGCCCTCGGAGAATCCTCCGGGGGCCTTACGCGTGCGGTCCCTTCCGGGCCTGCCCGGACGAGGCTCCTCAGGTGTCCTCGGGCGGCGGCTCCGGCAGCGGGGCCTCATGGGCGTGTTTCAGCGCCGAGCGGGCGCTCACCTGGTCGGGGCCGGTCGTCTCCGACCAGTAGCGGTGGGTGCTGACGAACACCGCCAGTTCACGCTCGCGCCGGCGGAGCTTCTCGACCTCGGCCTGCTCGTCCGCCGTCCAGCCGGGCGAGGCCGGACGCTCGACCTTCCGCCAGCCGTTGTCGTCGCTGAATCCGTCGAGCGGTTCGACAGACCAGGGAAGTCTCTTCAGCAGGGCCGACAGCTCGGCCCGGACCTGATGCAGTTCCTCCTGACCGGCGAGGAGGTCACTGGGGAAATCATAGGTCGTAGCCACACGCCAATGATACGCCTGTTCGATTTTGAGGCGCGCGTTCCCTTCGGTGGTTCACGCGAACGAGTGCCCCGCGGCCCGGCGCGACTGTCAGACCCCTGCTCTACCGTGAAAGAGATGGACGGCGTGCCGCCGGAGCCGGTCGAACGGCTGGTGGGTGGGCCCGGAGAGGGGAGACCGACGTCATGTGCCGCAGCATCAAGACCCTGCGTCCGCCCGTGCTGGCCGAGGAGGCCACCGAGGACGAGATCAGAGCCGCCGCCCTTCAGTACGTGCGCAAGGTCTCCGGGTTCCGTGCGCCCGCCGCGCACAACCAGGAGGTCTTCGACGAGGCCGTCGAGGCCGTCGCCAAGGCCACGGCCGAGCTGCTCGCGGGCCTGGAGATACGGGGAGGCGCCGGAGCGCGACGGGCCTCCTGACGCCGGGCCGGCTCCGCCGGCGCCGCAAGAGGGCTGCCCGCTGCCACGGGCGGGCCGCGGCTGCCGTCCGGGTCGCCGCTTCGGTCCCGGTGCCCCGCCGACCAGGTGCTCGTCGCTCGGCCGGCCGGCTTCCGCCGCGTCGGGGAGGCTCCGCCGTTACGAGGCCTCGGTCGTCCGGGGCTGACGGCGCATCAGGAACGCCGTCCCCGCCCCCGCGCCGAACAGCGCCACCAGCGACACGCCCGTCGCCAGCCAGGACGCGCCCAGCCACTGGCCGCCGAAGTAGCCGAGGGCGACGCTGTACGCGGCCCAGGCCAGTCCGGCGAGCGCCGACCAGGGGAGGAACTCGCGGATACGGCGATGAGCCGCGCCCGCCACGAGCGAGACGACCGAGCGGCCGGCCGGGGCGAAGCGGGCCAGGACGACGAGGGCACCGCCGCCGCGGGCCAGGGCGCCGCCGAGACGTTCCTGCGCGGTGGTCAGCCGCCGGGAACGGGCGATCGCGCGGTCCAGCCGTGCCCCGCCGCGCCAGGCGAGGCGGTAGACGGCCAGGTCGCCGAGGACGGAGGCGGTCGCCGCGCAGAGCGTGAGGACCAGGATGTCGGGAACGTCCTGCGGCACCCGCCCGGCCGCCGCCGCTCCGGAACCCGCGGCCGCCGCCGTCGCCGCCGTGATCACGAGGACCCCGCTGGGCAGCACCGGCAGGAAGATGTCGAGGAGCACCGAAACGGCCACCAGCGCATAGATCCAAGGGCTGCTGACCAGCGACCCGATACTTCCCAGACCTTCGACCACCACAACTCCCCGATACTCCCCCGCGGGCCGGGCCATGCCGCGAGACGCGGGGACGGCAGGAGCGGCCGATGACAGCCATACAGCGTACGCCCGGGGTGTGACAGAGGGTTCACAGGGGGCTTGTGTGATCGACGCACGGTGTTCACACGCACGACAGCGGTGCCTCCATGTCCGGGCGGGCACCGCTGTCGGGCCGGCGGGGCGGGGAACCGGCGGACGGAAACCCCGTGGCGGTCCGGTCAGGCCGCGACCGGCGTCTGCCGCTCCGGGGCGGACCGCTCCCGCTCGGACGTGCGCCGGGCGAGCAGCCGGTCCAGGCCGAAGGCGCCGGAACCGGTGAAGGCGAGCAGCAGGAAGGCCCAGCAGAACATGACGGAGGCCTCGCCGCCGTTCTCCATCGGCCACAGGGCCTCCGGCTGGTGCACCTTGAAGTACGCGTAGGCCATGGAGCCGGAGCAGATGACCGCCACCGGCCGGGTGCCGAGGCCCAGCAGGACGAGGCCGCCGCCGACGAGCTGGATCACGGCCGCGTACCAGCCGGGCCAGGTGCCCGCGTCGATCGTGCCGCCCGATCCCGCGGCGCCGCCGAGGACGCCGAAGAGGGAGGCGGCGCCGTGGCATGCGAAGAGCAGGCTGACGACCATGCGGAACAAGCCGAGTACGTAGGGCTGGGCGCTGGCGCTGTCGAGGCGTCCGGGCATGGGGGAGTGCTCCTTCGGTCGGCCGGCCGAGGCGGGCCGGTGGGGGACGGAACCGAGTGGGCTGCCCACGTTAGGTGTGCCTAATGAGTGCTTGCAAGTTCAACATTTAGCCATAGCCTGACATGCAGTCACTGGCCCGCCGTTGTTCCCGGACCAGGTGGGAGCGCTCCCACGCTCGCGGTGCGACCCACGGATGTGACTCGATTCATACCCCGCCCCACCCCCGCCCCATGCCGGTGACTCCCGCTCCGGCTACGCCAGCTCCCGTTCGGTGATCGTCCGCAGTGCGGTCGTCCCGTCCCGGTCCGCCCGGGCCTGTTCCAGGCGCAGCCGCGCCGAGCGCCCCCGCAGGGTCAGCGTCATGATCTGGTTGCCGAACCAGGGCCCGCCCGTCCTGCGCCAGCTCACCGCCGGGGGCGCGCAGCGTCCGTGCCGGGCGATGCGCCGCCCCAGGGCACGCGCCGGGGCGCTCCAGCCGAAGCGGAAGCCGAGGCGGATGGAGAGGGGCACGGAGTTGTGGACGGGGGAGCAGGTCAGCTGGGCCACCCGGGCGTCCGGTGCGCGCCCCGGCCACGACGGCTCGGCCACATAGGCGTGGTGGACGTCGCCCGAGAGCACGCTCACCGTCGCGGGCGCCCCAGGCCCGCTACCGGCCTCGGCGATCAGGTCGCCGAGGGCGTCGAACGACGAGGGGAAGGCGGCCCAGTGCTCCAGGTCGGCGCCGCGCCGCACCCGTTCCCCGAGCCGTGCCCAGCGTGCGCCCCGTTCGCCGCCGCACATCGCGGCGTTCCACGCCTCCACGTCGTGCACCAGGTGGGGCAGCAGCCAGGGCAGGGAGGTGCCGATCAGCAGGTGGTCGTAGGCGCCACGGCCCTCGCCGCCCTCGCCCCGGCCGTCCAGGACCTGTTCGCGCAGCCACGCGGCCTCGCCCGGGTCGAGCATCGTGCGGCGGTCCTCCGCCAGGACGCGGGCCGCGCGGGAATCGACCATCAGCAGCCGTATGCGTCCGAAGTCGCGTCGGTAGCTCCAGCGGACGGCGGCCGGATCCGCGTCGGCCCGGGCGGCGAACTGTCGCAGCGCGTCGGTGCCGTCGGGCGCCTCGCGCACGGCCGTGTACAGCGGGTCGGCGGCCAGTTCGTCCGGGGAGAGGTTGCCCAGCTGCTGGTACACCCAGTACGACATCAGCCCGCTCAGCAGCCGCTCCTGCCACCAGTCGGTGGCCCGCATGTCGGCGAGCCAGGCGGCCGAGGTGTTCCAGTCGTCGATGACGTCGTGGTCGTCGAAGATCATGCAGCTGGGCACGGTGGACAGCAGCCAGCGCACCTCGGGGTCGAGCCAGGACTCGTAGTAGAGGTGGGTGTACTCCTCGTAGTCGGCGACCTGGTCGCCGGGACCCGCGGCCACGTCACGCCGGCCGGCGATCCAGTGGCGCGTGGCGTCGGAGATCTCGTCGGCGTAGACCTGGTCGCCGAGCAGCAGCAGCACGTCGGGGCGGGCGCCCCCGGGGTCGGCCGCGAGGCGGGCGGCGAGAGTGTCCAGCGCGTCCGGGCCCACCGGGTCATTGCCCCCGGCCGGTGGCGCGGCCCAGCGGCAGGAGCCGAAGGCGACGCGCAGGCCGTCCCCGTCCGAGGGCGTGGCGATCACCGAGGGCGGGAAGGGGGAGTCCGGCGGCGGCCACACGGGTGTGTCGTCGAGGAGCACCTCGTACTCCGTGGCCGTACCGGGAGTCAGGCCGCCGACCGGGACCAGGGCGTAGTGGTGGCCCGCGATCAGGAAGCTGCGGGCCGTGCCCCGGGCGCCGTCGGCGCAGCGCACCTCGGCCGTGCAGGGGCCGTCCGTCTCCACCCAGACGGTCGCGCGGGAACCGTCGGCGTACCTCAGCAGTGGTCCCAGGCGCAGTTCCGCCATGATGATCCTCTCCTCCGTCGCCCCGTACGGTACGGAACGACGGAGGCCGGCGGGGAGGTTCCGCGCCGAACGGATGGCGGACGGGGCGTCAGCAGTTCGCGAGGTAGCCCTGCAGCGCGGACTTCTCCGCCGAGTCGACCGAGAGGTCGTAGTAGTACTTCACCTGCACCCAGGCCCGCACGTACGTGCAGCGGTAGGCGCTGCGCGAGGGCATCCAGGTGGCCGGGTCCTGGTCGCCCTTGGCCTGGTTGACGTTGTCGGTGACCGCCAGGAGCTGCGGCCGGGTCAGGTCGTTGGCGAAGGACTGCCGGCGCGAGGTGGTCCAGGAGTCGGCACCGGAGTCCCATGCCTCGGCCAGCGGCACGAGGTGGTCGATGTCGACGTCGGACGAGGCGGACCAGGTGGCGCCGTCGTAGGGGGAGTACCAGCTGCCGCTGGTGGCGGCGCAGGAGGAGTCGGTGACGACGTTCGTGCCGTCGCGCTTGAGGATCGTCTCGCGGGTGTTGCAGGTGCCCGACTGCGTGATCCAGTGCGGGAAGAGGTCGCGGTCGTAGCCGGTGCGGTCCTCGCTGGCCACCGTGAGGGAGGCGAGGTAGGTGCGGGCGGTGGCCGCGCTGACCGGGGTGGGGAGGGCGGCGGAGGCGGCCGGGCCGTTGAGGAGCCCGGCGGAGGCTATGAGCCCGGTGAACGCGGCGAGGAAACCGAGGCGTCGACGCGCGTAGAACTTCGGCATGCGAACTCCCTTTGGGTGTGGGGGTGTTGGGACGCGGGCAGGGGAATGCTCGCGACGCCGCATGGCGTACGGATGTGCGGTCGGTAAGAAGTTAGTGACGTGTGCATGGCACGTCTAGAAGCGTGACGAGACTCGTGACGGGAGTCGTGGCGGGACCTTCGGCCCTCGGCGCCGCGCGCGAGGTCGCGTACTATGGACGGCGCAGAAGGGGAGTAGCTCTTCGCCGGACCGTCGACATACTGCTCAGCTCGTCTGAGCCGGCGCCCGGAGGCAGGCCTCGTAGGCGGGGCAGGCCAGCGAGACCTTCGGCAAGCAGTGCACGCCCGTGCCGTACGGCAGGGGTGGATCCGTGTGCTGCCGTGCCGAGGTGTCGTGCGTCGCGGAGGTCCTGAAATCCGCAATCAGCACTCTCGGTGGGGTGGCCCCGACCGATTGAGGAATCTTGATCAGCCTGACCGTGACGGCGCTCGTCTTCGGTGTCGTCTTCCTCGCCGAACTGCCGGACAAGACCGCGCTCGCCGGCCTCGTCCTCGGCACCCGCTACCGCGCCTCGTACGTCTTCGCGGGCGTGGCCGCCGCCTTCCTGCTCCACGTCGTGCTCGCGGTGGCGGCCGGCAGTGTGCTGACCCTGCTGCCCCAGCAGATCGTGCACGCGGTGACCGGGGTGCTGTTCCTGGGTGGCGCCGCCGTGCTGCTGATGAAGAAGGACGACGAGGACGAGGAGGTCCGCAAGCCGCAGGACCAGTCCTTCTGGAAGGTCGCCGGGGCGGGATTCATGCTCATCCTGGTCGCCGAGTTCGGTGACCTGACGCAGATCATGACGGCCAACCTCGCCGCCCGCTACGACGACCCGCTCTCCGTCGGCCTCGGCGCGGTGCTCGCGCTGTGGGCGGTGGCCGGACTCGGCATCGTCGGTGGAAAGGCCCTGATGAAGCGGGTGCCGCTGGGACTGATCACGAAGATCGCGGCGGTGCTCATGCTGGGCCTGGGCGTGTGGAGCCTGTGGGAGGCGATCGCCGGCTGAGCGGCGGGCGCCGCCGGGTTCCGGCGGCTCCGGTGGCGGGTGTCGGTGGCGCGAACCCCGGTGTGTTTTGTACCGTGGGTGAACAAAGTGGCTCCCGCCCGTTCTCCCTGACCGGCGGGCGGGGCCGCCTTGTTTCCTCCCCGCGCCTTGGAGACTGCCGATGACGGCCACCGCCACCACCGTTCTGCCCGCCCGTGCCCTGCTGCTCGACATGGACGGCACCCTCGTCAACTCGGACGCCGCCGTCGAGCGCGTCTGGCGGCGCTGGGCCGACCGGCACGGGCTGGACGGCGACGAGGTCATGAAGGTCGTCCACGGACGGCAGGGCTACGCCTCCATGGCACTGCTGCTGCCGGACCGGCCCATGGAGCAGAACCACGCCGACAACGCGCGCATGCTCGCCGAGGAGACCGCCGACACCGAGGGCGTCGTCGCGATCCCCGGCGCGCCGGACTTCCTCGCCTCGCTGCGCGGCCTGCCGCACGCCCTGGTGACCTCGGCCGACGTGGCCCTGTCCACCGCGCGGATGGCCGCCGCCGGGCTCGCGCAGCCGGACGTCCGGATCACCGCCGAGTCGGTCGGCGCGAGCAAGCCCGACCCGGAGGGCTTCCTCAAGGGCGCCGCCGAACTGGGCGTCGCCCCCGCCGACTGCGTCGCCTTCGAGGACTCCGGCGCCGGCATCGCGGCCGCGCGCGCCGCCGGGATGCGGGTCGTCGGGGTCGGGCCGCGCGCCGGGCTCCACGGGCCGGACGTGGTCGTGGAGGACCTGACGCGGGTCCGGGTCGAGGCCGCCCCGGACGGCACCCTGCGCCTGCACATCGGCTGACCCCACCCGCCGAGGGGGCCGCCGCTCCCTACGGCTTGCGCCGCTGCTACGGCTCGCGTGTCTCCGATTCCAGGCTGCGGCGGGTGTCCGGGCCGTAGACGCCCACTCCGTCGGTGTGTATGCCGCGCTCCCACTGGTACTGGCGGACGGCGTCCTCGACCTGGCGGTTGTAGTTGCCGTTGGAGTCGCCCCAGTACATCCACTTCTGCGCCAGGCGCTGCTGCAGTTCGACGACCTCCGGTCCCTGGTCGCCGCGCCGCAGCGTGGGGCCGCCGCCGGGCTCGCCGTCGTCCTCGGACTCCTGCGGGGCGTCGACGGGCGGCGCGGTCGTGCTCCGGGTCGGTTCCGCCGGCCGGGACGGTGTGGGCGAAGCGCTCGACGCCGACGGGGACGGCGAGGCCGAGGCGCTCGCACTGGCCGACGGGGACGCGGACGCGGACGGGGAGGCGGACGCGGTGGGCGACGGCGGGGCGGACGACGCGCTCGGTTCCGCGCTCGCCCGGACCTCGTCCGGCAGCGCCCCGTCCCGCGACGGGGTGTCGTACGAGAACAGTCCGCTCGCGAATCCCGCCGCGCCGATCACGACCACGACCGCTCCGGCGGCACTCAGCAGGACGCCCTTGCGCCGCCGTGGCGGCCGTCCGTCGCCGCCCGCGCCCCCAGCCCCCGGGTCGGCCTGGGGGAGGGGTGCGGTGGCGGAGGTCTCGAACAGGCGCAGGTCGTGCGCGCTGGGCGAGCCGGCCGAGGGGGCCAGGGGCGTCGGCAGCGCGGAGGTCGCCGCCGTGTCCCCGTCGGGCGTGTCGACCCCGGAGGCGGCCCCGGGTCCCGCGCCGGGTCCGGGGCCCTCGCCGGCTCCGGCCTCGACGGCGCGCAGCGTCATCGTGGCGTCCGGGTCGGGCGCGGGCGTCGCGGGTGACGCGGGTGACGCAAGCTGCTCGCCGCCCGACGTGCCGGGGGCGTCCGTGGGCTCCCCGGCCGTCCCGTCCAGCTCGACGTACGGCCGTATGCGCAGCGGGTCGAAGTCCTCCGCGGCTGCCGCCTGGGCCGTGCGGGCGTCGCGCAGGGCGTCGGACGCCCTCGTGCCGCAGGCGCAGGACGGCGTGTTGTCCGCCGCCCTGGGCGTGCCGCACTCCGGGCACGAGGCCCCCGCGGGCCGCTCCCGCGACGGCTCCTTGTGCTGTTCCACGCGTTCGTCCCTCCCCTCGCGACTCCCCTCGCGAACTCCAGAGATTATGCAGATCTTCTCCACACTTCGGCGCACACGCCCCCGGAATGTCGGCTTCCCGGAGGACTGAAACGGCCATAACTGGTCACACCGACCGGGATGGGCAGTGCGCGTCGACACCCGTGAGGGTCATGACACCTGTGGAGGTCGGGATGGCCGAAGATGTGCGCGAGGCGACGGAGCCGGACCCGGCGCGGGCCGCACCACCGGGGGAGCGGGAGCAGGTCTCCAGCGGCGTGCTCGTCTCCATCGGAGCCCTGCTCCTCGGCATGCTGCTGGCCGCGCTCGACCAGACCATCGTCTCGACGGCGCTGCCCACCATCGTCAGCGATCTCGGCGGACTGGAGCACCTGTCCTGGGTGGTCACCGCCTATCTGCTGGCGGCCACCGCCGCGACCCCGCTGTGGGGCAAGCTCGGCGACCAGTACGGACGCAAGAGGCTGTTCCAGCTGGCGATCGGGATCTTCCTGGTCGGTTCCGCGCTGTGCGGCATCGCGCAGGGCATGGGCCAGCTGATCGTCTTCCGCGCCGTGCAGGGCCTGGGCGGCGGCGGCCTGATGGTGCTGTCGATGGCGATCGTCGGCGACCTCGTCCCGCCCCGTGAACGCGGCCGCTACCAGGGGCTGTTCGGCGCGGTGTTCGGCGCGACCAGCGTGCTCGGACCGCTGCTCGGCGGGGTCTTCACCGAGCACCTCAGCTGGCGCTGGGTCTTCTACATCAACCTGCCGATCGGCGTCGTCGCGCTCGCGGTGATCGCGGCGGTCCTGCACATCCCGCGCCGGGCCACCCGGCACGTCATCGACTACCTCGGCACCCTGCTCATCGCCTCCGTCGCCACCTGCCTGGTCCTGGTGGCCTCGCTCGGCGGCACGACCTGGGCCTGGGACTCCCCGCAGATCATCGGCCTCGCGGTGCTCGCGGTCGTCCTGGCCGCCCTCTTCGTGACCGTGGAACGCCGGGCGGCCGAGCCCGTCCTGCCCCTCAAGCTCTTCCGTGTCCGCACCTTCACGCTCTCCGCCGTCATCAGCTTCGTCATCGGCTTCGCGATGTTCGGCGCGATGACGTACCTGCCGACGTTCTTGCAGGTCGTACGGGGTGTCACGCCCACCATGTCCGGTGTGCACATGCTGCCGATGGTGTTCGGCCTGCTGCTGTCGTCGACCGTCTCCGGGCAGATCGTCAGCCGTACCGGCCGCTGGAAGGTGTTCCCCGTCGCGGGCACCGCCGTCACCACCCTCGGACTGCTCCTGCTGCACCAGCTCGACGAGCACAGCACCACCGCCGAGATGAGTGCCTACTTCTTCGTCTTCGGCCTGGGCCTCGGCCTGGTGATGCAGGTCCTCGTCCTCATCGTGCAGAACGCCGTCGCCTACGAGGACCTGGGCGTCGCCACCTCCGGCGCGACCTTCTTCCGGTCCATCGGGGCGTCGTTCGGCGTGGCCATCTTCGGCACGATCTTCGCGAGCCGCCTCGGCGACCAGCTCACGGACGCCTTCCGGGGCACCGCCCTGCCGCCCGGCGTCTCCGTGGACACCCTCAAGGCCGACCCGCGCGGCATCGGCGCCCTGCCGCCCGCGCTGCGCCCCGAGGCCATCCACGCCTACGCCTCCTCCATCACCGACGTCTTCCTGTACGCCGCCCCCATCGCCCTCGTCGCCTTCCTGCTGGCCTGGTTCCTGAAGGAGGACCGGCTGCGTGGTTCGGTCACCGCCCCGGACGCCACCCAGACCCTCGCCAGCAACCCGGTGGAACGCTCGTCGCACGACGAGGTGTGCCGCGCCCTGTCGGTGCTCGGCACCCGGGAGGGCCGCCGGGAGATCTACCGCAGGATCACCGCGCGGGCGGGCTACGACCTGCTGCCCGCGTCGAGCTGGATGCTGCTGCGGGTCAGGAAGTACGGCCGGGTCGAGCCGGCCCAGCTCGCCGAGCGCAGCCCGGTCCCGCTGGCCACCGTGATGGCGGCCGCCCGGCAGGTGGAGGAGCGGCACCTCGCCGTCCGCGAGGGCCCCGACCTGGTCCTCACCGGCCGGGGCCGCGAGGTCGCCGAACGGCTGGCGCTGGCCCGCGAGGACTCGCTCGCCGAACTGCTCGGCGACTGGTGGGGCCCGGACCGCCCGACCGACCTGGTTCGGCTGGTGCATGAGCTGACCGGTGAACTGTGCGGCTCGGAGCGGGAGCGCCCGCACGAGGGACGCACTCCCGCACGGGCAGGCTGAGCCCTCCCCGGGAACTCCCCTTCTCGAGGCCCCCTCAGAGCTCCTGGCGCAGCGGCTTGTGGAACCAGTGCTCGGCGTCCGGGCTCTCGTTGTACGCCTCGGTCTCCGTGTAGCCGAGGCGCGCGTACAGGGCCCGGGCCTCGACGAGGTCGCCCCGGGTGTCGAGGACCATGCGCCGGGCCCCGAGCGACCGTGCCGCCTCCTCGGCGGCCCGCACCAGCAGCGCGGCGCCGCCCCGGCCGCGCATCGGGGCGTACAGGAACACCCGGGTCAGCTCGGCGGTGGCGTCGTCCAGCAGCCGTACGCCCGAGGTGCCGGCCGGTTCACCGCCGTAGCGGGCGACCAGCAACCGCCCCCGGGGAGGTGCGAGGTCGGCGCCGGGGTACGCGGCGATCTCCCGCTCCAGCTCGGCCGGGTCGGTGGGGTGCCCCTCGTGCAGCTGGTACCAGCGGTCGCTCACCTCCGTGTAGTACGCGCGCCACAGGGCGGCGGCGACGGGGGAGTCGTACGGTTCGGGGGCGACGGTCCAGGTCATGACGGGCATTGTCGGCGGGGGACCGGCACGCCGGGCAAGCGGATTTTCCCACCGATGCGCCCTGCGCGCACGCCGTGCGCCGTTTGAGCGCGGCCTCGGGGGCAACACGAACGGCGAACCGGCCCGCTCGGAGAGCCGGCAGGCCGAAGAACCCGGAAGGCACTCATGTCCACAGGCGTGATCATCGCTTTGATCGTGATCGTGGCGGTCGTCCTCGTCGTCGCGGCCGTCCTTGCCCTGCGCGCACGGGGCCCCCAGCACGGCGGAAGCCTGAAGCGGCGCTTCGGGCCCGAATACGACCTGGCCGTGGCCCGGCACGACGGCGACACCAAGGCCGCGGAACGGGAACTGGCCGAACGGGTGCGGCGGCACGGGTCGCTGCACACCCGGCCCCTGGAGCCCGCCGAGCGGGAGCGCTTCGAGGCGCGTTGGGCCGCGGCCCAGGAGCGCTTCGTCGACTCCCCGCGCGAGGCGGTCGGCGAGGCGGACCGGCTGCTCGCGGAACTCGCCGGCGCGCGGGGCTTCCCGGACGGCGGACAGTACGAGGAGCAGCTCACGGCGCTGTCCGTGCACCACGCCCACCACGTCGAGGGATACCGCCGCGTGCACCGCGTGACGCACGCGCGCGTGGACGACGCGCAGGACGGCGGCGCGGGCACGGAGGAGATGCGCGCGGCCATGGTCGAGGCGCGTGCGCTGTTCGAGGCCCTGGTACGCCCGGGCCGCCATGACGCCGGGCGGCAGCGGACCGGCACGGAAGCCGGCGAACCGGCCCCCGCCGCCCACGCGCCCCACGCGTGGTCGCTCGGCAAGCGCCGACCGAAGGAGAGCTGAGGCAATGCCCGACACGACAGGCACAGCCGGCCGCGACACGGATGTCGAGCCCGGCACCACCGCCGAGCCCAGGCCCGGCACCACCGCCGGGACCAAGCCCGGGATCACCGCCGAGACCGGTACTCCCGCGCGACCCGGCAGCAGCGCCGAGCCCACGTCCGGCATCACCGCCGGGTCACCTCCGGCAGCCGCTCCCGCGGACGCGCCCGCCTCCGCCCCCGCGTCGGCCGTCGGGCCGCTCCTGGCGTCCGGCGAGTCCGACCGGCTGGGTCAGCGGCTGCACCACGCGGTGGCCGGGTTCGTCGACGCCCCCCGAGCTTCCGTCGAGGAGGCCGACCGCGTCCTGGAGGAGATCGCGGCCCGCTTCACGGACGCCGTGGCCCACCGCCGCCGCACCCTGCGCACCTCCTGGCAGGAGGCCGGTCCGGACAGCGGAGCGCCGAGCACGGACACCGAGCAACTCCGCCTGGCACTGCGGGACTACCGCGAACTGGCGGACCGGCTGATGCGCCTGTGAACCACGGGCGTCAGCCCGCCGCCCGGCCCTCCCGCCACCGCCGTACGACCTCTTCGACGTCGTAGGGCTTCAGACCCAGCGGGGGGCCGGGCGGCGGCTTGAACATGACGTCGCGGATCTTGACGTTGATCTCCTCGACGATGCGGCGGACCACCCGCTCCGACGGTGCCTTCGCCGCCGCCTCCAGGGCGTCCTCCGCCTCCTTGCGCAGCGCCAGGGTGGGCGGCAGCACGGAGAAGCCCTCGCGGGCCATCTTCCGCTTCACCCACCACAGTTCGTCGTAGGTGCTGTCCAGCTCGCTGGGCAGGGGCTTGCCCGCGCCGGGCAGCTCGGCGAACTCGCCGCGGGCGTCGGCGTCACGGATCTGTTTGTCGACCCAGGACTCGAAGTCGACGCCGGGTGGCTTTCGCTCGGTCATGACCCCATTGTGCCGGACACCACTCCACCGGTCGATCTATCATGCGGCGGCGACCAGCCGACGGACCGAAGGAGCGCACGTGCTCGAACTCACCATGGCCGCCGTCACCGCGGCGGACACGGGCGCCACGGCCGGCATGCAGATGGCCGACGCGCCCAGCGAACCGGACGCGGTGCTGCGGGTGGGCAGGGACAGGTCCGTGTGCCGGCTGCCGACGCCGGACGACTGGCTGTTCGTCTCCCGGGTCCACCTGGAGTTCCGGTGCGGTCCGGACGGCACCTGGCGGCTGACCTGGCTCCGCGGCTCCCAGCCGGACCCCTCCTGCGAGGTCCGGCTGACCGTCGGCGGACACGCGCAGGCGCAGCCCATGACGTACGGCGGCACCGTGCCGCTGCCCAGGGGCGGCAGCGGCGAGGTGGTGATCCAGGACCGCGCGGAGCCGCGCAGCGTCAACGTGGGCTTCTACCACGAGATGTAGGCCCGGCCCGTGGTCAGGGCAGCACGCGCGCCAGCGCGAACCCGTCGTACCCCTTGGCGCCGACGGTCTGGACCGCGGTGCCGCTGAGCCGGGGGTGACTGCCGATCAGCTCGATGGCGGCGCGGGTGCCGCGCACGTCGCCGGCGGTGTCGTCGGCGTCGGCCACGCGTCCGCCGCGCACCACGTTGTCGAGGACGATCAGGCTGCCGGTGCTGGTGAGTCCGAGGGCCCACTCGAGGTAGTGCGCGTTGTTGCCCTTGTCGGCGTCGATGAAGACCAGGTCGAAGGGCGGCGGGTTCTCGTCGGCGAGCTTCGGCAGGGAGTCCAGGGCGGCGCCCACGCGTACGTCGACGAGGTCTTCGAGGCCGGCGCGGGCGAGGTTGCGGGTGGCGACCTCCGCGTGCCGGGCGTTGTACTCCAGCGTGACCAGACGGCCGTCGGCGGGCAGGGCGCGGGCCAGCCAGATGGTGCTGTAGCCGCCCAGGGTGCCGATCTCCAGGATGGTGCGGGCGCCCTGGACCTGGGCGAGGAGCTGGAGGAGCTTGCCCTGGCCGGCGGTGACGTTCACCGGCGGCAGCCCGGCCGCGTCACTGTCCCTGCGGGCGGCCGCCAGGGCCTCGTCCTCGGGTGCGAGGTGGGTGTCGAAGTAGGTGTCGACGTCGTCCCACAGCCGTGACTCGCTCATGCGGGGCCTCCCGCGGCCACCGTGCGGCGGAAGAGCTGGCGGGAGCCGCCCTCCGGACCGGGTCCGACCGCTTCGGCGGGGGTGAAGCCGAGGCGCCGGTAGAAGGCGCGTGCGCCGCTCGCGGAGGCGCCGGGGTGGTCGGCCCCGAACGTGACCACCTCGATGTCGGCCGGTCCCCGCACCCACCTGCGCATCGCGTCCCGCATCAGCTCACGGCCCACGCCGCCCGCACGGGCCTGCCGCGACACGACCAGCCAGTGGACGTGGTACACCGGCGCGTCCGGCCCGAACAGGAGCCCGCCGAGCAGATCCGGGCCCGTGCCCGGGTCCGGGTCCGGGCCCGTGCCCGAGTCCGGGGCCGGGTCCGGGGGGACGGCGACGAGTGCCGCGTCGCGGCGGATGTGCTCGTGCACCGCGTCATGGAATCCGGCGTCCTCGACCATCGGCCCGAACCAGTGCTCCACCTGGGCCGCCAGGCCGAGGAAGCCGGGGAAGTCCCGCTCCTGCGCAAGTCTGACCATCACCCCGGCAGTCTGGCAGAGCGGCCCGGAGGCCGCAGCGCAGCGCGACGGTGTCGGCCGTTCCGGGCCACCGGCATGGGCCGGTCCGGGCTATCGACGGCCCTCGACCGCCGGTGCCGAGCCCGGCAGCGGGCGTCCCGCCGACTCGGTCATGAACCACACCGCCACGCCTCCGACCACGGCCGCGGCCATCATGTAGTACGCGGGCATCATCATGTTGCCCGTCGCCCCGATCAGCGCCGTCACCACCAGCGGCGTCGTCCCGCCGAACAGGGACACCGAGACGTTGAAGCCGATCGACAGCGAGCCGTACCGCACCCGCGTCGGGAACAGCGCCGGGAGCGCCGACGGCATCGACGCCGTGAAGCAGACCAGCAGCAGACCCAGCGCGCCCATGCCCAGCGCCACCGCGAGCAGGCTCCCCTGGCGGATCAGCAGCAGCGCCGGGACGGACAGCAGCAGGAAGCCCGCGCAGCCCGCGGCGATCACCGGCCGCCGCCCGACCCGGTCGGTCAGCGCGCCCGCGAACGGCTGGACGACCATCATCAGCGCCATCACGCCCAGCACCACGAGCAGCCCGTGCGTCTCGTCGTACCTCAGCTCGCTGGTCAGATAGCTCGGCATGTACGACAGCAGCATGTAGTCGGTGACGTTGAAGACCAGCACCAGGCCGACGCAGAGCAGCAGCGCGCGCCACTGACCGGTGACCATCTCCCGCAGCGGCACCTTCGGCCGCTCCGTCTCCGCCTTCTCCATCTCGGCCGCGAACGCCGGCGTCTCCTCGAGGCGCATCCGCAGATACAGTCCGACGATGCCCATCGGCCCGGCGATCAGGAACGGGACGCGCCAGCCCCAGGACATCAGGTCGCCGTCCGACAGCAGCGCCGTCATCAGCGTCACCAGGCCGGCGCCGCCGATGTACCCGGCGAGCGTGCCGAACTCCAGCCAGCTGCCGAGGAACCCGCGCCGCCGGTCCGGCGCGTACTCGGCGATGAAGGTGGACGCGCCCGCGTACTCGCCGCCGGTGGAGAAGCCCTGCACCAGCCGTGCGGCCAGCAGCAGCACCGGCGCCCAGACGCCGATCGTCGCGTACGACGGGATCAGACCGATGGCGAACGTGCCCGCCGCCATCATGATCATCGTGACGGCGAGCACCTTCTGCCGCCCGATCCGGTCCCCGAGCGGCCCGAAGACCATGCCGCCCAGCGGCCGGACCAGGAACGCCGCCGCGAAGGCGCCGAACGTGGAGAGCAACTGCGCGGTCGGGTTGCCCGACGGGAAGAAGACCTTGCCCAGCGTCACGGCGATGTAGCTGTAGACGCCGAAGTCGAACCACTCCATCGCGTTGCCCAGCGCCGCCGCCTTGACGGCGCGCCTCACCAGCGCGGGATCGGTGGCGGTGGACGCGCCGGCGGCGCGCGGGACGGAAGCGGGGGTGGTACGGGCCTCAGGAGCAGCGGCGACGGGGGCGGCCGACAAAACTACGCTCGCCTACTTTCGACGGGGACAGGGACGGGGGCGGGAACGCCACGACCCGTACGGCGGCGCTGTCGCCGGGCCGGAAGGAGCCCGCGGCACTCGGCCACGGGCAGAAAAGCGACCATAGGCGCTGATGCGCCGCTTACGCCCGGTATGCTTTTCGTTGCACTGTGCACCAAAATGGCGGACACGCAGGGGACATGCGCGCGCCGCGCGCCGTCCCGACACCCGCGGGCTGTGATCCTTCTCGCTCCCCGCAACGAATGGCGCGCGGCTGTCAGGTGGAGTGGGGGGCGCTCGCGTCCTTCTCCGGAGGTGGTGCGAGCCTCATAGGGTTCGCGGGGACGACACACCGCGTACACGAACGCGGCACGTACGGTACGTACGGACGGTACGAACGGGGCGGGAGGCCGACGAGGCGTGGCGAATGCGGAGCACAGTGGGCGACCGGCGGAGTCCTTCGGAGCCTCGGCCGCCGACGCGACCAGAGCACGGCTGCGCGTCGCACGCCTCGGCCTGTGGCTGATCGCCGCCGTCCTGGCCGTACGGCAGGTGGCCGCGGTCCTCGGCACCCCGCGCGGGGAGCGCCTGACGGACCTGGAGACCTGGGTCGGCGAGCACGGCGTCCTGCACGTGGAGGGGTCGCTCTACGACTCCACGCAGTTCACCGGCACGCCCTTCGTCGGCCTCGTCCTCAAACCCTTCACCCGCGCCGCCGAGCAGGCCCTCGGCTGGGGCTGGACCTTCGGCTCGCTGCTGCTGGTCGTCGCCCTCGGCCTGGTCGCCGCCCGCGCCCTGCCCAAGCCCGTCGGACGCCGCACGGCGCTGCTGGCGGCGCCGGTCGCCATCAGCCTGCTGATGCTGTCGCTCCCGGTGCGCAACGCGTTCTGGCTCGGGCAGACCAGCATCATCCCGGTCCTCCTCGTGCTGCTGGGCTGCTTCGCCGTGCGCGGGGCGCAGGGCGACCGCGTGGGCGGGGTGCTGATCGGCGTCGCCGCCGCCTTCCAGCCGACCGTCCTCCTCTTCGTCCCGCTGCTGTGGTTCACCGACCGCAGACGCGCCGCCGTGTCCACCGGGATCACGTTCGTCGTCTGCACGGCCGTCGCCTGGGCGGCCATGGCGCAGGACTCCTACACGTACTGGGTGCACCACATGGCCGGCGTCGGCCTGGGCGGCGAGGCCGACGACCTCGCCAACCAGTCGCTGCACGGCGCCCTGCTCCGCCTCGGCCTGAACGGCCCGCTGGAGATCGCCCTCTTCCTCCTGCTCGGCGCGGCCGTCGCCGTCCTCGCCCTGCGCCGCGCCGTGCGCTACGCCCGCGACGGCCAGCTGCTGCTCGCGGTCGCCGTCACCGGCTGCGCGGCCGTCGTCGTCTCCCCGGCCACCTGGCAGCACCAGCTGCTGTGGGTGCTGCCCGCCGTCGTCGGCCGGGTCGGCAAGCGGGCCTCCGACCGGTACGTGTGGCCGGTCGCCGTCGTCCTGGTGATGACGCTGCCCGCGAAGATGATGCTGCCGAACATGGCGGCCCTGTACCCGCTGCGGGACAACGTCGTCCTGCTCGCCGCGCTGGCCGCCGCCGTCGCCGTGCCCTTCCTGGCGCGCACGTCGCCGTACTTCGAGACACCGGTCCCGACGGCCTACGCGCCGCCGGTCCCGACCCGCTTCAAGCACGTCCCGCTGCTGCCGTTCCTGCGCCGGGTGCTCACCCGGCCCAACCTCCTCCTGGAGCTGCTCCTCATCCGGGTCACCTACGCCGCCTACTCCCAGGTCCGCCTCGCGGCGACCGGCGGCAGCAACTCGGCGGGGCGGGCGCGGGCCGAGGAGCACGGGACGCAGATCCTCGACATCGAGCGCTTCCTGCACATCGACATCGAGCACGCGATCAACCACGCGGTGGTCAAGGTCGGCTGGCTGCGGGACTTCTTCGACTTCTACTACACGTCGTTCCACTTCGTCGTCCCGCTGGCCGTCCTCGGCGTCCTGTACTGGCGCCGCCCGGTCGACTACCGCTGGGCCCGCGCCTCCCTGGGCTTCGCCACGCTGCTGGCCCTGGTCGGCTTCTGGCTCTACCCGCTGGCGCCGCCGCGGCTGATGCCGGGGCTCGGGATCATCGACACCGTGCACGGCGTGCAGGACTTCACGAAGCCGGACTACGGCACGCTGACGCACCTCACCAACCAGTACGCGGCGATGCCGTCGCTGCACTTCGGCTGGTCGCTGTGGTGCGGGGTGGTGATCGCGCTCATCGCGCCGAGGGTGTGGATGAAGGCCCTGGGCCTGCTCCACCCGCTCTTCACCGTCTCGGCGATCGTGGCGACCGGCAACCACTGGGTGCTGGACGCGGTGGGCGGCGCGGCCGTGGTCGCGGCGGGCTTCGGACTGACGTACTGGTTCCAGGGCCCGAGGGCCAGGTCGCTGACGCCGGCCGCCACCGTCCGGACGGAGCCCGCGGCGGGCGTCAGCAGCAGTCCCCCGATCCCGGCGAAGGACCGTACCGGGAGCTGATCCGGTACTCGCCCGGCGCTCCGGCCGTCAGGCGGGTGAACTCGCCGTCCCGCGCCAGGCACCCGCCGTCGCTGCGCAGCCACGGCGACCAGGCGACCCGCACGGTCACCGCACCGGGCCGCTCCACGCGCAGCACCAGGTCGGCGGGGCCGGTGGACACGACGGTGCCGGGCGCGGAGACGAGCGGTACGGCGTCCCGCACCCGGAAGACCTGCCAGTGCGGGTCCCGCCAGACGGGCTCCAGCCACTCGGGCCGCAGCTCCGGGTCCCGCACGAGCGCCGCCTCGGCCTCGGCGGGGCCGTCCGGCCGGCCGGCCGGGAGGACGACGAAGCCGACCGCCCAGCGGTCCAGCCACTCCCGGTAGGCGGCCGCGGAGAAGGAGCCGTCGTAGAAGAGGCGTCCGCGTTCCACGTCGAGCTGCCGGTTCCAGCCGCGGGCCAGGTTGACGTGCGGGGCGAGCAGGGTGGCCTCGCGGTGATTGCGGGCGGGCACCACCTCCACCCGCGTGCGGTCGGCGCCGAGCCCCTTCAGGGCGGCCACGACACCGTCCGGCTCGGCGGCCCAGGCCGGCACGACGGTGGACACCTTCAGGTCGTCGACGGTCTTCTTCCCCACCCAGCCGGTCGAGTAGACGGCGGCGGCGGCCAGCAGGCCCGACACCAGCCGCCGCGACCGGGCCGCGGTCAGCGCGGGAGGTGTGGAGAGCAGCGCCGCCAGCAGCACGGCGGGCGCGAACAGTTCGGCGAACCGCTCCACGTTCGTGCCGACCGGCGAGGCGACGAGATACGTCAGCACGGTCCCGAGCGCGTAGACGGCCCCGCTCCACCGGGCAACCCGCCAGGTACGCGGGGCCAGCACGGTGACGGCGAGGCCGAGCACGACCGGCGGCCATATTCGGGCCGCCGGCATCGGCTGCTCCCCCGTGAAGGGGAAGAACAGCGTCGTCATCCCGACGACGGCGGCCGGGGGTATGAGCAGCACGAGGGCGCGCCCCCAGTCCCGTACGAGCAGGAACGCGGCCCCCACGACGGCCAGGAACAGCCCGGCCACCGGTGATGCCATGGTGGCGAGCGCCGCGTACCCGGCGGCGAGCCACAGCCGCCGCTCCCGCACCAGCGGCACGCAGGCCGCCAGCGCGAGGGCGACGCCGAGCGCGAAGGTGGTCCGGCCCGAGGCGACGTCGCACCACAGCGCGAGGGAGGCGAGCAGCGCGGGCCACACGGGCCGGCGCACCCCGCACCGCACGACCAGCACGGCCGCGAGCCAGGAGGCGGCGAGACCGGACACGACCGTGACGGTGCGCACACCGGCCAGTGCCATCAAGTAGGGCGAGACGACGCTGTAGTTGACGGTGTGCATCCCGCCGTACCAGAACAGGCCGTACGCCGAACTCCCGTGCCGCGACGCGAAGTCCGCCCACGCCTCCTGCGCGGCGAGGTCACCGCCGCCGGTGGCGAGAAACGCCCACCACACCGCGTACAGCGGCAGGGTGGGCAGGGTCGCGAGCAGTGGCACGCGGTGCCGGCGCCCGAAGGCGCGCAGGGCGTCGCTCGGACGTCTGTCCTGTTGCCGGTCGGGCCGGGGGACGGTGAGTTCGGCAGGGGCCACGGTCGGGGGATTCCGTTCGGCGTCGTCGGGGGTGCCCGGCGTGGACACACGTGCGAAGACGATAAATCGAACGGAAACGTTGTCCTGGACCGGGTCCCGAGGGGACCCCGGGGCGCCGCCCTAGCCGAGCGCCTCCTGCGACGGCACGACGACCCCGTACATGTCGGCGATGGTGGCGAGGGCGCCGTAGTGCACCTGGCGGGCGTCGAGTTCGGTGTCCGCGACGGGCAGGGCGCGGGTGGCGCAGGCGTCGGCGACGACCGTGGGGCGGTTGCCGCGCAGGAAGGCGCCCTGGGCGGTGAAGGCCACGCACATGTGCGTCATGAAGCCGACGACGACGAGGTCGCCGTTTCCGGCCGCGTCGACGTGCTCGCCCAGGTCGGTGCCGAAGAAGGAGTCCGGCGCCTTCTTGGTGACGACGGGCTCGCCGTCGACCGGGGCGACGCTCGGGTGGATCTGCCCGATCTCGGCCCGGATGTCGTACGGGCTGCCCTCGCCGCCGTCGTGGACGACGTGGACGACCTTGGCGCCCTCCCGGCGGGCGCGGGCCAGCAGCCGGGCACCGGCGTCGAGCGCGTCCTGCCAGCCGTCGAGTTCCATGACGCCGGTCGTGTAGGTGTTCTGGTAGTCGACGAGGACCAGCGTGGAGTCGGCGAGCTTGGCGGGGGTGTCGTCGAGCCCGCTGAGACGGCGCAAGGTGGTTCTGGGCATGGGAACTCCTCGGTTCACGTGTGGGTGGCGGCCTTCGGCCTGCTCCTACGACGCTAGGGCCACCCCGCGATGTCGGCAATGTCGTCTAACCTGCAGATACCGACATGGCCGTGCGGCAGCGGGAGGAACCGTGGACTCCGTGGGACGACTGATCGTCGTCGTGCTCTTCGAGGGCGTCGACCTGCTCGACGTCACCGGACCGCCGGAGGTGTTCTCCCTCGCACGGCGCGAGACGGAGGACGCGGCGGGCTACGAGGTGGTCCTCGCCGCCGGGGCCATGGACCCGGTCACCACCGGCGCCGGTGTCCGCGTCCTGCCCGACGCCACCTTCGAGGACGTGTCCGCGTGGCGCATCGACACCCTGATCGTGCCCGGCGCGGTCGAGGTCGACGGCCGGCGCCGGGTCAGGGCGCGCACCGACCCGGCCGTGGTCGAGTGGGTGCGGCGGCTCGCGGAGCGGACCCGGCGGGTCACGTCCGTCTGCGTCGGGGCGCACGTCCTGGCCGCCGCCGGGCTGCTCGACGGCAAGCGGGCCACCACGCACTGGTCGACCGCGCGGCAGCTCGCCGACGAGCAT
Organism: Streptomyces sp. NPDC042336; assembly: GCF_055581985.1. NCBI lineage: Bacteria > Bacillati > Actinomycetota > Actinomycetes > Kitasatosporales > Streptomycetaceae > Streptomyces > Streptomyces sp. NPDC042336. The sequence continues at coordinate 861,849 of NZ_JBVJEA010000001.1, forward strand.
CCCGAGGTCGAGGTCGACGCCGACCCGATCTTCATCCGCGAGGGCGACGTGTGGACCGGCGCGGGCATCAGCTCCTGCCTCGACCTCTCCCTCGCCCTCGTCGCCGACGACCTCGGCGAGGCGGTGGCGCTCCGGGTGGCCCGGCAGCTCGTGATGTACCTGAAACGGCCCAGCGGGCAGAGCCAGTTCAGCGTGCCGTTGGAGCAGGTCTCCACGACCCGGCGCGTCGAGGACCTGCGGCACCACATCCTGAGCAACATCGCCGCACCGCTCACCGTCGCCGACCTCGCGGCCCACGCCCACGTCAGCGACCGGCAGCTCACCCGCATCTTCAAGACGGAACTCGGCACGACCCCCTACGCGTACGTCGAGTCGGCGCGCGTGGAAGTGGCACGTCACCAGCTCGAATCCACCGACGCGACCCTGGAACGGGTCGCCACCGCCTGCGGCTTCGGCACCGTCGACACCCTGGTCAGAGCCTTCCGCCGCAGACTCGGCACCACCCCGACCGAGTACCGGCGCCGCTTCCGTACCGTCGTGGGGGCCGAGGGCCCGTAGCGCTCAGGGCGCGCGGGCGGCACTCTCCGCGGGCCGCACGGCGGGGTGGTGCTGGGTCCACCCCGGTGGGGGTGCTGGACCGCTGGTGGGCCGAACGTGCCGTTCATAGCGTTGAGTTCATGAGGGATCACACGAACGATGGACGAGAAGGTGCCACCCGGCGGACGGCGCTGCGTGGCCTGGGACTCGCGGTGGGGGGCATGTCGCTGGCCACCGGGCTCGGGACCTCGCCGGCCGCGGCGGCCCCGCGCCGCGGGCCCACCACCTACGTGCTGGTGCACGGTACCCACAGCGCCGGCGCGTTCTGGATGCCGATCGCGCGGGAACTGGTGCTGCGCGGCCACCGCGTCGTCATGGTGGACCAGCCGCGGCACGGCGCGGAGGTCTTCGTGCCGGAGTCGTACCAGCGGCAGGACCTCACGGCGATGGCGGTCGAGCCCTCCCCGCTGAAGGGCCTCGGGCTGGACGACTACGAGGCGCGCGTGACGGACATCGTGCGGCGGGCCGCACGCAACGGCCCGGTGGTGCTGGTCGGGCACAGCCTGGGCGGCGTGTCGGTCAGCCGGGTCGGCGACGCCGTCCCGCACCTGCTTCACCACATCTGCTACATGGCGGCCTTCTGCCCCAGCCGCGTCCTGCCCACGGCGGACGCCTGCACGGCGGCCCCCGAGAACGCGAACGCCGTCAGCCCGGTGGAGCTGACGGTGGGTGACCCGGACCGGCTCGGGGTGCTGCGGCTGAACTTCCGTACGGGTGTCGGGAGTGAGCTGGCCCTCCTGAAGGAGATGATCTGCGCGGACTACCCCGACGCCGACTTCCGCCGGACACTGGCCGGCATGCAGACCGACGAGCCCGTCGCCGCCTATGCGGGCCGGGCGGTCGGCCGGGCGGGCACCTGGGGGCGCGTTCCCCGCACGTACCTGCGTTTCGGCAGGGACCGTACGATCGCCACCGCGCTCCAGGACCGCATGATCGCGGAAGCCGACGCGGCCACGCCCGGCAACCGCTTCCGCGTGCACGACTTCCCCGACGCGTCACACGTCGGGCCGCTGGATCCCACCCCGGTCGCGGACGTCCTGGACACGCTCGCGGGGCAGCGGGGGTAGGCACGAAGACGGCGCCCCCGGGGATCAGGGGGCGCCGCCTTCGGTATGGGGGGTGGGGTGCGGGTCAGTACCAGCCGTTGGACTGCCAGAAGCTCCAGGCGTCGCAGACGCTGCCGTAGCGGTCCTTCATGTAGTCCAGGCCCCACTCGATCTGGGTGGCCGCGTTGGTCTTCCAGTCCGAGCCCGCCGAGGCCATCTTCGAGCCCGGCAGGGCCTGGACCAGGCCGTAGGCGCCGCTGGAGGCGTTGGTGGCGTGGATGTTCCAGCCGCTCTCGCGGTCGACGATCTTCGAGAAGCACTGGAACTCGGCCGGGTCGCCGATCATCTTCTTCGCGGTCGCCTGTGCCGAGGAGGCCGGCGTCGCGGCCTCGGCGGGCGCGGCGGCGATCAGCGAGCCGCAGGTGGCCGCGGCCAGGGCGGCACCCGCGAGGGCCTTCTTCGGGGTGGCGACGGAACGGAGGAGGGAAGCGGCGGTCAACGGAGGGCCTTTCTTCGGGGACAGGGACGTCGGCGCACACCGGCCCGGCATGCGTCGGCGCCGCTGCCCGGGAGGGCGTCGGCGCCTGGCGACCGGTTCAGGGAAACAGGCGAGCCGGTCGTCCGCAATCGTCCCTTTTGCTAACCGGGGTCGTAGGTGAGGCCTGACGCCTCACCCGCGGCGCCGTGTGGCCCCTCCGCCGACCCGCGCTCGGCTACGAAGCCGCTTCGTAGGTGAAGCGGGTCACGTGGGGGGCCTCACCCGTCGGCCTTCTCGAAGGTGACCGGCGTCTCGAAGGCCGCCCTGCGGGTCGCGCGGCGCAGCGCCTTCAGGACCGGGGTGCCGAGGGCCAGGGTCAGGACGACCGTCATGGCGGCGCGGCCGCCGTCCCAGCCCAGCGACGTCGCCAGGCAGTAGGCGAGGAAGCGGGCCAGGTTGTCCGCGACCGACGCGTCCGGGTCGAAGGCGATGTTCGAGGCGAGGGTGTTCATGAAGGTCCAGCCCGCGAGGTTCATCACCGTGCCGTACGCGAAGGCCGCCAGGAAGCCGTACGCGGCCAGCATCAGCAGCTCCGCGCGGCCGCGCAGGCGGTCGGGGCCCGGCAGCAGCCCCGCGCCCATCGTGAACCAGCCCATCGCCAGCATCTGGAACGGCATCCACGGCCCCACCCCGCCCGTGAGCAGCGCGGACGCGAACATCGTGACCGAGCCCAGCACGAAGCCGAAGCCGGGGCCGAGGACCCGGCCGCTGAGCACCATCAGGAAGAACATCGGCTCCAGGCCCGCCGTCCCCGCGCCGATGGGACGCAGGGCCGCGCCCGCCGCCGCCAGCACACCGAGCATCGCCACGGCCTTCGGGCCCAGACCCGACTCGGAGATCGTCGCCGCCACCACCGCCACCAGCAGCACCAGCACGCCCGCGAACAGCCACGGCGCGTCCTGCGCGTGCGCGTTCAGCGAGGCGTTGGGCGGGGCCAGGAAGGGCCACCCGAAACCCGCCACGCCCACCGCGCTGACCAGGACCAGCGCGGCGACCGAACGCGGGCCCAGGCGGACCGCGCGGGCCCGGCGGTCGCGGGGCGCGGCGGCGACACGGCGCCCGGTCATGACAGGGCCTCCCGTACCTGGGCCACCGTCAGCCACTTCCTCGGCGCCAGCACCTTCGCGACCTGCGGGGCGAAGGACGGGGAGGCGACCACCACGTCCGCCGCCGGACCGTCGGCGATCACCTCGCCGTCGGCGAGCAGCACGACCCGGTGGGCCAGCTCGGCGGCCAGTTCCACGTCGTGCGTGGCCAGCACGATCGCGTGGCCCTCGGCGGCCAGAGCGCGCAGGATGCCGGCCAGCCGGGCCTTCGCCGCGTAGTCCAGGCCGCGCGTCGGCTCGTCCAGCAGGAGGAGGGGAGGGCGGGCGGTCAGGACGACGGACAGGGCCAGGGTGAGGCGCTGGCCCTCCGACAGGTCCCGGGGGTGCGTGTCGTCCGTGACGCCGGGGAGCAGCTCGGTGAGCAGGGCGCGGCAGGTTCCCGGCGTCGCGTCCGCGTCCCGGTCGGCGGCCGCGCACTCGGCGGCGACCGTGTCGGCGTACAGCAGGTCGCGCGGCTCCTGCGGGACCAGGCCGACGCGCCGTACGAGGTCGCGCGGCGCCGTGCGGTGCGGCACGGCGTCCCCCGCCCGGACCGAACCCGCCGACGGCTCGACCAGGCCGACGAGCGCCGAGAGCAGGGTCGACTTGCCGGCGCCGTTGCGGCCCATCAGGGCGACCGTCTCGCCGGGGGAGACCGTCAGATCGACGTGGCGCAGCGCCTGGACGCGGTCGCGGCGCACGGCGAGCGAACGGACCTCGGCGGCGTACGGGGCGGGGGCGGCGGCCGTCTCCGGGCGCCTACCGCGGCGGCGCAGACGGGAGGTGACGGCGGGCCGGAGGGCGGGTGGCGCCGGGAGCGGCGCGGACGGCGGCGGGGTGTGGTCCGGGATCTCCCGGTCGGCCAGGCGGACCCGCAGGCCGGCCGCCCGGCGGCGGGCGTCCCGGATCGTCAGCGGCAGCGGGGACCAGCCCGCCAGCCTGCCCAGGCCCACCACCGGCGGGTACACCGGGGACACCGCCATCACGTCCGCCGGAGCGCCGATGAGCGGCGCCTCGCCGGGGGCCGGGAGCAGGACGACCTGGTCGGCGTACTGGATGACCCGCTCCAGGCGGTGCTCGGCCATCAGGACCGTCGTACCGAGGTCGTGGACCAGTCGCTGGAGGACGGCCAGGACCTCCTCGGCCGCGGCGGGGTCCAGGGCGGAGGTCGGCTCGTCCAGGACCAGGACGTCCGGGTGCGGGGTGAGGACCGAGCCGATGGCGACCCGCTGCTGCTGGCCCCCGGAGAGCGTGGCGATGGGCCGGGACCGGAGGCCGGACAGGCCCAGCAGGTCGAGGGTCTCCTCGACGCGGCGGCGCATCACGTCCGGGGCGAGGCCCAGGGACTCCATGCCGTAGGCCAGTTCGTCCTCGACGGTGTCCGTCACGAAGTGGGACAGCGGGTCCTGGCCGACCGTGCCCACCACGTCGGCGAGTTCGCGCGGCTTGTGGGTGCGGGTGTCGCGGCCGGCCACGGTGACCCGGCCGCTCAGCGTGCCGCCGGTGAAGTGCGGGACGAGGCCGCCGACCGCGCCGAGGACGGTGGACTTGCCGACCCCGGAGGGACCGGCGAGCAGGACCAGTTCGCCCTCGGGGACCTCGAAGTCCACGGCCCGGACGGTGGGTTCGGCCGCACCGTCGTAGGTGACCGACACGTCCTCGAAGCGGATCACGACGGCTCCTTCACGGCGGCGGTCTCGGGTGCGGGGGTGATGAACGCCGGGAGCAGACCGACGAGTACGGCCGCCGCGGGCCACAGCGGGAGGGACGGCGCGACCAGGGGGACCACGCCCGGGTGCAGCGCCGCCGGGTCGCGGGCGGCGGCGAGGAACAGGAGCGCGGCGACCGTCGCGCCGGAGGCGGTGACCAGCCAGGCGCGGGCGTCCCAGCGGTCGGGGCGGTAGCGGGTGCGGACCGTGCGCCGGCCGCCGAGCCACAGGCCCCCCAGCGCGGCGGCGGCACCGGCCAGCAGCACGGGGATGCCGTACGTGCCGCCCGCGGCGGTCAGCAGCCCGTACGTCCCCGCGCAGACGCCGAGCAGTCCGCCCAGGGTGAGGGCGGCGGTGGTACGGCGCACGGCGGCCGGGACCTGGGCGGCACGGCCGTAGCCGCGGGCGTCCATCGCGGCGGCGAGGGCGACGGAGCGTTCCAGGGCGCCCTCCAGGACGGGCAGCCCCACCTGGAGCAGGCCCCGTACGCCGTGGTCCGGGCGGCCGCGCAGGCGGCGGGCGGCGCGCAGGCGCTGGACGTCCGCGATGAGGTTCGGCGCGAAGGTGAGGGCGACGACGACGGCGACGCCCATCTCGTACAGGGCGCCGGGGAGGGACTTGAGCAGGCGGGCGGGGTTGGCCAGGGCGTTCGCCGCGCCGACGCAGATGAGGAGGGTGGCCAGCTTCATCGCGTCGTACAGCGCGAAGGTGAGGCCCTCCGCGGTGACCCGGCCGCCGAGGCGGATGCCCCGCGCCCAGTCGGGCAGGGGGACTTCGGGGAGCGTGAGGAGGGTGTGCGTGCCGGGGACGGGGGAGCCGAGGACGGTGGTGAACAGGAGGCGGATGACGAGGACGGCGAGGGCGAGTTTGAGGAAGGCGCCGTAGGAGCGGGACCAAGGGGCGTGGGGGCGGCGGGTGATCACGACGTAGGCGGAGACGGTGATGAGGAGGGCGAGGAGCAGGGGGTTGGTGGTGCGGGTGGCGGCGGTGCCGAGGGCCAGCGCCCAGAGCCACCAGGCCCCGGGGTGGAGGGACTCGGTGCGCTGGTGGCGGGCGGCGGTGGGGGCGCCCGCCCGTGCCGACGGGGCGCCTCCCCCGGAGGGGGCACCCCCAGCGCCTGCCCTCCCCCGCGCGCGGCTGTGCTCGCGCGGGGGGACCCCGATCGCCCCGGCGGCTCGACTGCCCGCAGGGGCAGGGTCAGTCGGTGGCATTTCTGCGCCGCCTTGCCTGCCAGGCCGCCGCGCCGGCCAGGGCCGCCACGGCGGCGATGCCCGCGTAGAGGCCGACCGACGGGCCGTCGTCGTCCTTCGCGGCCTCCGTGTGCTCTGGGGCCTTCGGCGCGGCCGTGGCCGTCGAGTCCTGCCTCTGCGACACCTGCTCCCCGCAGCCCGACTTCGGGTAGCCCGCGATCGCGCACAGCAGGGCGTTGGTGTCGTAGCGCAGGGGACCGGCGACGGCGGCCAGGGCGTCGGCCGTCGTCGCGTCGGGGGAGACCCGCGCGCAGGCCGTGCGCGGGGCGGGCGGAGTCTCGCCGGACGGGGCGTCGGGTGCCGTACCGAAGTCGAGGACCAGCGCCACCCGCTTGCTGCCGTCCTCGGCCGGGGTGTGCGCGCAGATCGACGCGAAGTCCGCCGTGCCGCGCGGCTGGGCCGCGTCGCCCGAGTCCTCGCTCACCGCGAAGCGGAAGCCCTGCACGTCGCCGTCGGAGGGGCGGGCCAGGGACGGGCCCTGGGTGGCGTAGACCCAGGCCCCGCCGTCGCGGTCCCAGAAGGACCAGTAGCGGTACCCGGCGGCCTGCGCCTGGCCCGCGGTCCCGATCAGCAGGAACGCGGCCAGGAAGAGGAGGACGACGCGGCGGGTCACGGCTGCTGCTTCTTGTTGCGGTTGCTGAGCAGGAAGCCGATGCCGACGCCGAAGACGAGGCAGACGCCGACGAACCACCAGACGCCGAAGGGGGAGTCGTCGTCCTTCTTCTCGTCCCCGGCCTGCTCGCTCGTGGTCGCGCTGTCGCTCGCCGCCGTCCCCTGCGGGGCGGGGCCCGTCGCGTTCAGCTTCTCCACCAGGTCGGTGCCGCCGAAGTCACGCGGGTCGGTGCCCGTGGCGTGGGCGGCGAGGATCAGCTGGGCGTAGGCGGCCGGTCCGCTCTCCGCGGCCCACTTCGCGGCGTTCTTCTCCAGCCAGGCCAGCGGCTCGGCCGCCCGCTCCGCGCCGCCCTGTGCCGCGAGGGCGACCACGGCGTCGGCGGTGTTGCCGTAGTCGGGCTGGTCGGCGGAGCCGCCGAGGGCGGAGACGAGGTGGCCCTCCTTGGCGAGCGTGTCGGTGAGATACGCGGCGGCGTTGGCGGCGGCGCGCTCGCGGGAGGGCTTGTCCGCGTCGGCGCACGAGGCGGCGTCGGACTTCCCGGCGGCCTCGGCGACCAGGCCCTTGCCGAGCGAGCCGAGGACACCGGCGGCGGTCGCGTCCGCGTTGGCGAGCAGCTTGCCGTCCTTGTCGGGCTGGAAGGCGAAGGCGCCCGAGCCCTTGTCCTCGGCACAGGGCAGGGCGAACGTCAGCAGGGCGTCGTACGGGGACTTGCCGCCCTTCTCGACGTCCTCGGGGTTCGTCTCGGTGGCGGTCAGGGCGCCGATGACGACGGAGGTGGAGTTGGCGTCGCTGGGCGTGCCGGGGCTGTAGCCCCAGCCGCCGTCCTTGTTCTGCACGGACTTCAGCCAGCCGAGGGCGTCCTCGATCACGTCGCCGTGCCCGCCGACCGCCCACAGCGCCTGGACGGCGGCGGCCGTGCTGTTGGTGTCGACCATGGTCTTGGCGTCGCAGGGGACCGCCGGGTCGGCGCGGAAGGGGGCGAAGGCGCCGTTCGCGCACTGCTGGTCCGTGAGCCACTTCACGGCCGTCGAGGACGGGACCACGCCCGCCGTGTCCTGCGCGAGCAGGGCGAGGGACTGGCGCCAGACACCGTCGTATTGGGGGTCGGTGGTCCCGTACAGCCCGGACGGCGCGGACGAGGACGGGGAGGCGGACGGTGACGGATCGGCGGCGGCCGCGGGCGCGGTGGCGGCGCCGATCACGGCTATGGCGGCCAGAGCCGCGGCGCTGCTGCGACGGCGGACGTTCATGATCGGCGGGTGCCTTTCCCTGTGCGGGCCCGGCAGCACGGGGCACCCCCGGCGGCTCGGCCCGTATGCCTCGACGGTGCCCGTGCGCCGGCGGGCGCCGGGCACGTGAGCCGGTCACATCCGCGCGGGGCAGTCCGGCTCACCGTCCGGGAGCCCTGAGGGACTCGGCGGGCGGTTCACGGTTGCGGGTCAGCGCCGGAATTGCACCGGCTTCCCCCCGTACGGGTGATGACGACGCCGCCACTTTACCCGCCCGGGGGGTCCGGGCCGAGGGGCGGCCGGGACGGGAGCCGCGGCCGGGGGATACGTTCCGGGCATGCGGACGGGGAGACTGATCGGGGCGGGGCGCACGGCCGACGTGTACGAGGCGGGCGCGGGGTGGGTGCTGCGGCGCGACCGGGAGGGCGTCGGCGACGCGGTGGCCGAGGGCGCGGTGATGGAACACGTACGGGCGCACGGCTACCCGGTGCCACGGGTCCGGCCCGCGGGACCGGCTTCCCCGCACACCGACCCGCACACCGACCCGCGTGCCGGCCTCCACGCCGACCCGCGCACCGACCCGCACACCGACCTCCCCGTCGACCCGCACACCGACCTCCCCGTCGACCCGCGCACCGACCTCCCCGTCGACCCGCGCACCGACCTCCCCACCGACCCGCGCACCGATCTCGTCATGGAGCGGCTGTTCGGGCCGACGATGCTGCGGGCCTGTCTGGACGGGGCGTTGACGCCCCGGGACGCGGGCGGCATGCTCGCCCGGTTGCTGCGGCTGCTGCACGAGGTGCCCCCGTACCGCTCCACCGACCCGGGCGTGTGCGTCCTCCACCTGGACCTGCACCCGGACAACGTGATCCTCACGGCCGACGGCCCCCGGGTGATCGACTGGTCCAACGCCGAGGAGGGCGTCCCCGGGCTGGACTGGGGCACGTCCGCAGTGATCCTCGCCCAGGTGGCGGCCGTCGGCGGCCCGATGGCCGAGCCCGCCGGAGTCATGCTGGCCGCGCTGCTCGCCGATCCGTCCGCCCTCACGCAGGAAGGCCTCGCCGAGGCGCTGCGGCGACGGGCGGCCAACCCGACCATGGACCCGCGGGAGCTGGCGGTGCTGCCCGCGGCCGAGGATCTGGTCCGCTCCCACCTGGGGTGAACGGCGGACCTCAGCGGTGCGCCGCTTCCGCCGCGCTCCCGGCCTCCGTCAGGTCGATCAGCCGGCACACCGTCTCGATGTCCACCCGCACCTGGGCGAGGGAGGTGCGGCCCGCGAGCCAGGTGATCAGGGTCGAGAGCCAGGTGTGCTCGACGACCCGGACCGCCGACAGCTGCTCGGGGGTCGGGTTCTCCAGGCCGCCCATCGCGTCCAGGATGATCGCCGTGGTCTGCCGCGAGACCTGGTCGACCTCCGGGGAGACGCTGCGGTCGGCGAAGGTCAGGGCGCGGGCCATCGCCTCGGCCAGCCGGGGCTCGCGCTGCAACGCGCCGAAGGCCCGCATCAGGGTCTGCGCCACCCGGTCCGCGGCCGTCTCGCCGGTGGGCGGGCTCTTGCGCAGGGTGCCGTGCAGCCGCTCCAACTGGTCGTGCATGGTCGCGACCAGCAGATGCACCTTGGACGGGAAGTACCGGTACAGCGTGCCGAGGGCGACCTGCGAGGACTCCGCGACCTCCCGCATCTGCACCGCCTCGAAGCCGCCCCGGCAGGCCAGCTGGGCGGTCGCGTGCAGGATGCGGCGGCGGCGCTCCCGCTGCCGCTCGGTCAGGGGCGGTGCGGAGGGGCGGTGCGCCGGACCGGCTGGCTCCGCTGCCGGATCGTCCACCTCGCTCACCTTCTCCCCCGTGGCGTGAATCACCTGATCCACTCGTCACAGCCCGGCTACCTGCCGGTAGATTCGAAGCCGCTGACGATCAAGTCTGAAACTTGTTCTAGATTAACCTCCCGACGTAGTGTCGCGGGACAGCGCAGTGAGGAGGGGGCCCGAAGTGACCGCCGAGGCCAGTCAGACGGGTCCCCGTCCGGAGCCCGCCGCCGACGGCTTGCCACCGCTGCGCATCGCGCTCCTCACCTACAAGGGGAACCCGTTCTGCGGCGGCCAGGGCGTCTACGTCCGCCATCTCTCCCGTGAACTGGCCCGCCTCGGCCACCGCGTCGAGGTCATCGGGGCCCAGCCGTATCCCGTCCTGGACGTCCTCGACGGCCGCGAGGACCGGCTGTCCCTCACCGAGCTGCCCAGCCTCGACCTCTACCGCCAGCCCGACCCCTTCCGCACCCCGAAGCGCGGCGAGTACCGCGACTGGGTCGACGCGCTCGAGGTCGGCACGATGTGGACCGGCGGCTTCCCGGAGCCGCTGACGTTCTCGCTGCGTGCCCGCCGCCATCTGCGGGCCCGCCGCGGCGACTTCGACGTCGTCCACGACAACCAGACCCTCGGCTACGGCCTGCTGGGCGACGTGGGCGCGCCCCTCGTCACCACCATCCATCACCCCATCACCGTCGACCGGCAGTTGGAGCTGGACGCGGCCGACAGCCGCAAGCGCCGCTACTCCGTGCGCCGCTGGTACGCCTTCACCCGGATGCAGAAGCGCGTCGCGCGCCGGCTGCCCTCCGTGCTCACCGTCTCCGGCACCTCCCGCCAGGAGATCGTCGACCACCTCGGTGTACGGGACGACCGCATCCACGTGGTCCACATCGGCGCCGACACCGACCTGTTCTCGCCCGACCCGTCGGTGCCCCGGGTGCCCGGCCGGATCGTGACGACGTCCAGCGCGGACGTGCCGCTCAAGGGCCTGGTCTTCCTCGTCGAGGCGCTCGCGAAGGCGCGCACCGAGCATCCCCGGGCCCACCTCGTCGTCGTCGGCAAGCGGCCCGCCGAGGGACCCGTAGCCCAGGCGATCGAGCGGTACGGCCTCGAAGGCGCCGTCGAGTTCGTCAAGGGCATCTCGGACGCCGAACTGGTCGACCTGGTGCGGTCGGCGGAGGTCGCGTGCGTGCCGTCGCTGTACGAGGGCTTCTCGCTGCCCGCCGCCGAGGCCATGGCGACCGGCACGGCACTGCTCGCCACCACCGGCGGGGCGGTCCCCGAGGTCGCCGGACCCGACGGGGAGACCTGCCTCGCGGTGCCGCCGGGCGACGCCGACGCGCTGGCCGCCGGGCTGAACCGGCTGCTGGGCGACCGCGACCTGCGCGCCAGGCTCGGCGCCGCCGGACGCGAACGCGTGCTGCGGCACTTCACCTGGGCGCGCGCCGCCGAGGGCACCGTCGCCCGCTACCGCGAGGCCATCGGCCCCGCCGCCCCCACGACCACGCCGAGGATCGTGCCCGCGACCCCGACCACCAGTGACTCCGGCGTCTATCCCGAAAGCAGGGCCACGTGCTGACCGTCGACTTCTCCCGGTTCCCGCTCGCCCCGGGCGACCGCGTCCTGGACCTCGGCTGCGGCGCCGGCCGGCACGCGTTCGAGTGCTACCGGCGCGGGGCGCGGGTCGTCGCGCTGGACCGGAACGCCGAGGAGATCCGCGAGGTCGCCAAGTGGTTCGCGGCGATGGAGGAGGCCGGCGAGGCCCCGGCCGGCGCCACCGCCACCGCCATGGAGGGCGACGCCCTGGCCCTGCCCTTTCCCGACGAGTCCTTCGACGTCGTCATCATCTCCGAGGTGATGGAGCACATCCCCGACGACAAGGGCGTCCTCGCCGAGATGGTCCGCGTCCTCAAGCCCGGCGGGCGCATCGCCGTCACCGTGCCGCGCTACGGCCCCGAGAAGGTCTGCTGGACCCTCTCCGACGCCTACCACGAGGTCGAGGGCGGCCACATCCGCATCTACCGGGCCGACCAGCTCCTCGCCCGCATCCGCGAGGCCGGGCTCAAGCCGTACGGCACCCACCACGCGCACGCGCTGCACTCGCCGTACTGGTGGCTCAAGTGCGCGTTCGGCGTCGACAACGACAAGGCGCTGCCGGTACGGGCGTACCACAAACTGCTGGTGTGGGACATCATGAAGAAGCCGCTGGCGACGCGGGTCGCCGAGCAGGCGCTGAACCCGCTGATCGGCAAGAGCTTCGTGGCCTACGCGACCAAGCCCCACCTGCCGCCGGTGGACGCCGCGTGACCTCACCCCGCACTCCCGGCACGCCCCGCACCCCCCGCACCGAACACCTGGTCCTGCCCGGCGTCCTCACCGCCGAGGAGGCCGCCGCGACCGTCCGCGGCATCCTCGCCGTCCAGCGCGAGGACGGCGCGATCCCGTGGTTCCGCGGCCACCACCTCGACCCGTGGGACCACGTCGAGGCGGCCATGGCCCTGGACACGGCCGACGAACACGAGGCCGCCGAGCGGGCGTACACGTGGCTGGCCCGGCACCAGAACCAGGACGGATCCTGGTACGCCGCCTACGCCGACGGGGACTTCGCCGACGTCACCGACCGCGGCCGGGAGACCAACTTCGTCGCCTACGTCGCCGTCGGCGTCTGGCACCACTACCTCGCCACCGGCGACGACACCTTCCTGGAGCGGATGTGGCCGGTCGTCCACGCGGCGGTCGAGTTCGTGCTGCGCCTCCAGCAGCCCGGCGGGCAGATCGGCTGGCGCCGGGACGACGACGGCACCGACACCACGGACGCGCTGCTGACCGGCAGTTCCTCCGTCCACCACGCCCTGCGCTGCGCGCTCGCCATCGCCGAGCAACGCGAAGAGCCGCAGCCCGACTGGGAGTTGGCGGCGGGCGCGCTGCGGCACGCCATCCGCCGCCACCCGGAGCGGTTCCTGGACAAGAACCGCTACTCGATGGACTGGTACTACCCCGTGCTGGGCGGCGCGCTGACCGGCACGGAGGCCAGGTCCCGCATCGAGGAGAGCTGGGACCGCTTCGTGGTCCCGGGCTTCGGGGTGCGCTGCGTCGTCCCCAACCCGTGGGTGACGGGCGGAGAGTCGGCCGAACTCGCGCTCGCCCTGTGGGCGGTGGGCGAGTCCGACCACGCGCTCGCCGTCCTCCAGTCCATCCAGCACCTGCGGGACGCCGACAGCGGCCTGTACTGGACGGGCTACGTCTTCGAGGACGACGCCATATGGCCGCGCGAGCTGACCACCTGGACGGCCGGTTCGCTGCTGCTCGCCGTCGCCGCGCTCGGCGGCCACGAGGCCACCTGCCGGGTCTTCGCCGGCGACCGGCTGCCCAGGGGACTGGACCCGGACTGCTGCGTCTGAGCGGCCGGGCCGGCGGTCAGTGACGGCCGAGGCGGTTGGCGACGGCGTGACCGACGAAGAGGTAGACGACCGCGGCCAGTCCGTAGCCGGCGACGACCCGGGCCCAGGCCTCGTCGAACGTGAAGAGGTCGTGCGACCAGCCCGCCAGCCAGTCGGCCGCGTCATGGACGAACCGCACCAGGTCGTTGGCCCGGTTGGCGTCCAACAGGTACATCAGGATCCACAGGCCGAGGATGAAGGCCATGATGTCGGCGACGATCGCTATGGCCCGGCCCGCGGAGGTGGAACCGCTGTATCTAGACATGCCTTCCGTATGGCCCCGCAGGGCCGGAGGAAACCTACGCCGACGGCCCCCCACCCGGAACGTGGTCCGGGCGGAGGGCCGTTGAGGCGTCGGAAGCGTCGGCGCGGTCAGCCGCGCTGGATGCCCGAGGTGTCCTGGAGGACGCCGCGACGGCCGTCCTGGGTCTGCGCGACCAGGTTGGCGCCGCGCTGCTCGACGGCCAGGTACCAGGTACCCGGCGCCAGTTCGGCGATCGGCGTCGGGGAGCCGTCCTCCGCGAACAGCGGACGCGGCACCGGCACGGCGAACCAGAACGGGGAGAAGTCCCCGGCGGGCTGGGCCGCCGGCTGAGCCTGCGCCTGCTGCGGCGCCTGCGGCTGACCGGGGTGGGGCTGCCCCGGCTGCGGCTGCCCGCCGAAGGACGGACCGGGCTGACCCGGGTGCCCGGGCTGGCCCGGCTGAGAGCCGTACGGCTGCTGCTGGGCGCCCGGGTAGCCGTAACCACCCTGGGGCTGGCCGCCGTAGGGCTGCGGCGCGGCCGGGCGGGGGGCCGGGATCAGGGTGCCCTTGAGGGCGGGGAGCAGCGGGGTGGCGACGGCCGCGGCGGCCATGAGCAGCGTGGCGACGAGGGCGAGGATCAGGCCGATCCCGGCGCCGATGTTGTCCAGGCCCCCGTCGTTGTCGAAGGCGCCCGCCGGGTCGAAGATGTTGCCGAGCGCGCACCACGCGGCGAAGACCGTGAACGCCGTGCCGAACTGGCCGAGGTCGAGACCGGCCACCTTCCTGGGCTGCGGCATGGCACGGTTCACGACGACGAGCGCGGCGCCGATGACGCCCGCCAGGACGACACCGAGCACGACCGAGCCACTGCCCCACAGGCTGGGGATGTCGGCGCTGTCCGGCGCACCGTCGATCGAGTAGATGTCGAGGAACGACGCGATCAACAGCAACACCGCTGCTCCGATCACCACGCCGTCGCCTCGAGTGAGCGAGCGGATATTCACTTCAGGTCCTTCGTAGGTCGTCTCGTCGTCGGTAGAGGCGTCGCTGTCACGATGGCGCCGAAAGGTTCCGGTGTGAAGCGCGGGGGTGGCCCCTCATCGTACGGAGGACACTATCGTCCGGACCTCGGGGCTGTCCGCAGGGATCGGGACGCCGATCGCTACCCGCGCAGGAAACTCACGATTCCCTCAGACATCCCTTGCGCCGCCTTCTGGCGCCAACTGCCGCTGGTCAGCAGGGCCGCGTCCGTGCTGTCGCGCATGTTGCCGCACTCGATGAACACCTTGGGAACCGTTGACAGATTGAGACCGCCCAGGTCCGTGCGCGTGACCAGACCGGTGCCGTCGCCGAGGTAGTTCGAGGGCGCGGTGCCCGTGACCCGCACGAAGCTCCCCGCGACGCGCTTGCCCAGTTCCGCGGAGGGCGCCGCGATCGTGCGGGTGTCGGCCGCCCCGTCGTGCACCGGGCCCGGCAGGATCACGTGGAAGCCGCGATTGCCGGTTCCCGACCCGTCGGCGTGGATCGAGATCGCCGCGTCGGCCTTCGCCTCGTTGCCGATCCGGGCCCGCTCGTCCACACAGGGTCCGTACGGACGGTCGCCGTCCTGCGTCAGCTTCACGGTCGCGCCCTGTTCCTGAAGCAGGGTGCGCAGCCGGTGGGCCACGTCGAGGGTGAACTTCGCCTCCGGCCAGCCCGCGTTGGTGGCCGTGCCCGTCGTGTCGCACTCCTTCCGGTGCGTGCCGATGTCCACCTTGCGGTTGATCTCGGACGCGTGCCGGAAGTTGGCGGGGTTGTGGCCCGGGTCGATGACGACGACCTTGCCCTTGAGGGCGCCGGAGGCGGGGGGCCGGGAGGCGGACGCGGACGGCTTCTGGGACGTGGGGGCGGGTGAGGAGCCCGCGGGCTTCTTGGCGTCGCCGCCCTCGGACGCGGGAGCACTGGCGGAGGGCGCCGCCGACGTCCGTACGGCGCCCGCCCGGCCGCCGCCGTCCCCGTCGTCCGGGCCGCCGACCGCCGCGTACACCCCCCACCCGATCAGCGCCCCGGGCACGAGCGCGGCGACCGCCACGGTCAGCGGGCGGCGCAGCGGGGAGCGGCGGGGCTGGGGAGGTTCGAAGTCCGGGCCTGTGTACGACACGTCAGCGACTCTAACCGCGCCCCCGGATCGCCGCGCCGGTTCGCCGCAGCACGCGCAGCGAGTCGGTCACGGAGACCTCGGTGAACGCGCCGGACGCCAGGGCCCTGAGGTAGACGCGGTACGGGGCCTGCCCGGTGAACTCGTCGGCCGGGTCCGGGAAGACGTCGTGGATGACCAGCAGCCCGCCGTATGCCACGTGCGGGGCCCAGCCCTCGTAGTCGGCGTTCGCGTGCTCGTCGGTGTGGCCGCCGTCGATGAAGACGAGGCCCAGGGGGGAGTTCCAGACCGCCGCGACCTGGGGGGAGCGCCCGACCAGGGCGACCACGTGCTCCTCCAGACCGGCCCGGTGCAGGGTGCGGCGGAAGGTGGGCAGGGTGTCCATCACGCCCAGCTCCGGGTCGACCGTCTCCGGGTCGTGGTATTCCCAGCCCGGCTGCTGCTCCTCGCTGCCCCGGTGGTGGTCGACGGTGAGCGCGGTGACTCCGGCCCGGCGGGCCGCGTCGGCGAGCAGGACGGTGGAGCGTCCGCAGTAGGTGCCGACCTCCAGCAGCGGCAGCCCGAGGCCGCCCGCCTCCACGGCCACCGCGTACAACGCGAGGCCCTCGTGCGCGGGCATGAACCCCTTCGCGGCCTCGAAGGCGGCGAGGACATCGGGCGAGGGCGAGGCGGCGAGGGAGGGGACGGAGTCGGGGGCCGCGGTCATGAGGGCCTTTCGGTGGTGCGGGTGCGGGTGCGGGTGCGCCGGTCCGGTGGCGCGGGTGGTCCGGCGTCGGCGCCCCATGCTGCCGCACCCCCTGCCGCGCGGTGCGACAGGGGGTGCGGGGACCGGCCGGGGCCGGGAGGGCCGGGCGGGGAGGGTCAGGCCGGGACCGTCTCGCCCGGCAGCGACAGGTCCAGGTCGACCTGGCGGTCGCCGCCGTGGGTGGCCGCGTGGGCCAGCGGGGCGTGGCCCGCGGCCCGGGCGGCCAGCACGTACGGGCCCTCGGCGGGCACGGCGAGGGCGTAGCTGCCGTCGGCGGCGGAGAGGGTCGCGCCCGCCTGCCGCCCGTGCCGGTCGATCAGCGTGACCTTGGCGCGGGGGACGGGGGCGCCGTCGGCGGCCAGCACCCGGCCGCGGAAGCCGTGCGGCGGCTGCCCGGTCCCGGCGAGCGCCTGCTCGGCGCGGGCCAGGTTCGCGTCCTCCTCGCTGCTCGCCCTCAGCTGCGAGACCGCCTGGGGGCGACGCGGGAGGAAGAAGGCCAGCACCAGACCGACGGCGACGGCACCCGCCGCGATCATGAAGGAGACGCGGAAGCCGTGCAGGGTGGGGACGGCGACACCGCCCGCGTCGTTCGCCGTGTTGGCGAGCACCATGCCGATGACCGCGCTCGACACCGACGTACCGATGGACCGCATCAGCGTGTTGAGGCCGTTGGCGGCGCCGGTCTCGGAGGCCGGGACCGCGCTGATGATCAGGGCGGGCAGGGAGGAGTAGGCGAGGCCGATGCCCGCGCCGATCAGCACCGAGGTGACGACGGTCTGCCAGGCGGCGCTCATCAGGCCGAGGCCGCCGGCGTAGCCGATCCCGATGATCACCAGGCCGATGATGAGGGTGGTGCGGGGGCCGTAGCGGGCGGACAGACGGGCGTAGACCGGGGCGGTGAACATCATCGTCAGGCCCAGCGGAGCCACGCACAGGCCCGCGACGACCATCGACTGACCGAGGCCGTAGCCGGTCTCGGAGGGCAGCTGGAGGAGCTGCGGCAGCACGAGGGAGATGACGAAGAAGGAGACGCCGACCATGATCGAGGCGAGGTTGGTGAGCAGCACCTCGCGGCGGGCCGTGGTGCGCAGGTCGACCAGCGGGGCCGCGACGCGCAGCTCCATCAGGCCCCACAGGAGCAGGACCACGACGGCGGCAGCGAACAGGCCGAGCGTGGTGGGCGACGACCAGCCCCAGTCGCTGCCCTTGCTGATCGGCAGCAGGAAGAGGATCAGGCCGGCCGACAGGCCCAGCGCGCCCGGCAGGTCGAAGGAGCCCTTGGCGCGCAGCGGGGACTCCGGCACGACCAGCAGGGTCAGGGCGATGGAGACGACACCCAGGCCGGCGGCGCCGTAGTACAGGGCGTGCCAGTCGGTGTGCTGGGCGACCAGGGCCGCGGCGGGCAGCGCGAGGCCGCCGCCGACGCCGATCGAGGAACTCATCAGCGCCATCGCCGAGCCGAGCCGCTCACGGGGCAGCATGTCGCGCATCAGGCCGATGCCGAGCGGTATCGCGCCCATCGCGAAGCCCTGCAGGGTACGGCCGACGATCATCGGGATCAGGGCGTCGGTGAGCGCGCTGAGCAGCGCGCCGACGACCATCACCGACAGGCTGGCGATCAGCATGCGGCGCTTGCCGAACAGGTCGCCGAGCCGGCCCATGATCGGCGTGGCCACGGCTCCGGACAGGAGCGTGGAGGTCAGGACCCAGGTGGCGTTGCTGGGTGAGGTGTCCAGAAGTCGGGGCAGGTCCTTGATGACCGGGACCAGCAGGGTCTGCATCACCGCGACGACGATGCCCGCGAACGCGAGCACCGGGACGGTGGCCCCGCTCGCTCGCCGCGCGGGTTCGTCGGTCGTCGTGTGGGACATGGGGTGGGGCCTCCAGGCCGGAGTTGGCGGATGCGGTGCGTGATCGTGATGTGTGCAGACTGAACCTCGTGCGCCGGGGCAACTATTCCGTTGCTTCGGGCCCCTAACGAATTCTTGACCTTCTCTTGGGGCCGCGCCTACGCACGGTTAACCGGAAGGCCGTCTAGGACCCGGGACCTAGGACGGGCTGGGGACCAAAAACCGATGCAAGGGGCACACCCGGGTTGAGACCATGACACCCATGCTGGAAGCCAGCGGTACCTCCACCGCCTCCCGAATACCGCCGCGCCGTACCCCGCCGACCTGGCTGGTCGTGGTGCTCGCCTGCGCCGGTCAGTTCCTGGTCGTCCTCGACGTGTCCGTCGTCAACGTCGCACTGCCGTCGATGCGGACCGATCTCGGGCTGAGCGCGCAGGGGCTCCAGTGGGTGGTCAACGCGTACGCCATCGCCTTCGCCGGGTTCATGCTGCTCGGCGGACGGGCCGGCGACCTGTACGGGCGCAAGCGGATGTTCCTGGTCGGGCTCGGGCTCTTCACGCTGGCCTCGCTGGGCGGCGGTCTCGCCCAGGAGGGCTGGCAGCTGCTGGTCGCCCGCGCCCTTCAGGGTCTCGGCGCGGCCGTGCTCGCCCCCTCGACGCTGACCATCCTGACCGCGGCGGTGCCGGAGGGCGCGGCGCGGGCGCGGGCGATCGCGACCTGGACCGCCGTGGGCGCGGGCGGCGGTGCCGCGGGCGGTCTGGTGGGCGGCGCCCTGGTGGACGGGCTGTCCTGGCGCTGGGTGCTGCTGATCAACGTGCCGGTGGGCGCGGTCGTGCTGGCCGGCGCCGCGCGGTGGCTGGCCGAGAGCAGGGGCGGCCCACGGCGCCGCCTGGACCTGCCGGGCGCCCTGCTGGTGACCGCCGGTCTCGGCACGCTGGCCTACGGCATCTCGCAGACCGAGTCCGAGGGGTGGGCGGCGCCGGCGGCCCTGGTGCCGCTGCTGGCCGGGCTCGCGCTGCTCGGGCTCTTCCTCCTCGTCGAGGCGCGGACGGCGGCGCCGCTGATGCCGCTCGGGCTGCTGCGGCTGCGGGCGGTCGCGTCGGCGAACGTGGCGATGCTGGTGTCCGGGTCGTCGATGTTCTCGATGTGGTTCTTCATGACCCTGTACGCGCAGAACGTGCTGGGCTACTCCCCGCTGGAGGCGGGCCTGGCCCTCGTGCCCAGCTCCCTGGCGGTGATCCTCGGTTCGAAGGCGGCCCCGCGGTTCCTGCCGGTGCTCGGGGCCCGCAACGTGGCCGTGCTCGGCACGCTCGTCGCGGCGGTCGGCTTCGGCTGGCAGTCGACGATGACGGCGGACGGCGGCTATCTGACCGCCATCATGATCCCCGGCGTTCTGATGATGCTGGGCGCGGGCATCGCGGCGACCCCGCTGGCCTCGCTGGCCATCTCCGGCGCGGCGCCCGGGGACGCCGGACTGGTCTCCGGGCTGATCAACACCTCCCGGACGATGGGCGGTTCGCTGGGTCTCGCGGTGATGTCGACGATCGCGGCGACCCGGGCCGGGGGCGAGGACGCGGGGCCGACGGCCCTGACCGACGGCTACGCGCTGGTCTTCCGCACGGCGGCGGTGGTCCTGCTCGCCGCGGCCCTCCTGATGCGGGCATGGCTCCCGGCAGGACGCCCCAAGCCCGACCCAACGGCCCGCAGCACGGACTGAGCACCGTTCAGGGTGCCCGGTGTCGCCGGGTTCGCGGGTGCGCTCCGGAAGGGGCGCGGGGCTGTGTCTTTGCGCGGCTTCGCCGCGGGGGTGCGAGCAGCTTGAGGCCTTCTGTGTCGCCGGGTTCGCGGGTGCGCTCCGGAAGGGGCGCGGGGCTGTGTCTTTGCGCGGCTTCGCCGCGGGGGTGCGAGCAGCTTGCGGCCCCCTGTGTCGCCGGGTTCGCCGGAGCGCCCCCAAAGGGGCGTGGGGAACTGCGCGAGCAACCCCCACCGGCCCGCGGCCGACAAACCGCCCCGGCCCGCGGCCGACGAACCCCCCGCCGGCCCGCGGCCGACGACCCGCCCGGAGCCGGTCAGAGCCACCCCTGCCGCCGCGCCGCGCGGAGCGCCTCCGTGCGGTTGCGGGTGGCCGTCTTGCCGATCGCGGCGGAGAGGTAGTTGCGGACCGTGGACTCGGACAGATGCAGCGCGCCGGCGATGTCGGCGACCGTCGCACCGTCCGCCGAAGCCCGCAGCACATCGCACTCCCGCGCGGTGAGCGGGCTGGGGCCCGCGCTGAGCGCGGCGGCGGCGAGCGCGGGATCGACGACCGTCTCACCGGCCAGCACCCGGCGGATCGCGCCGGCCAGCTCCTCCACCGGGCCGTCCTTGACCAGGAAACCCGCGGCGCCCGCCTCCATGGCCCGCCGCAGGTACCCGGGGCGGCCGAACGTGGTCAGGATCAGCACCCGGCAGCCGGGCGTCCGCTCCCGCAGCTCGGCGGCGGCGTCCAGGCCGCTCAGCCCCGGCAGTTCGATGTCGAGGAGGGCGATGTCGGGGCGGTGCGCCAGCGCGGCGGGGACGATCTCGTCACCGGCCGCCACCTGCGCGACGACCTCGATGTCCGCCTCCATCCCGAGCAGCAGCGCGAGCGCGCCCCGCATCATCCCCTGGTCCTCGGCGAGGAGCACACGGACGGGATGGGCGCGGGGCGTCTCGTCAGTCACGGGGCAAGGGTAGAGGGCAGGCGCACCACGGACCCGGGGCGCGGCACGGCGCGGGCCGGGGGTGCGGCACGGCGTGGGCCCGGGGTGCGGCACGGCGCGGGCCGGGGGTGCGGCACGGCGTGGGCCCGGGGTGCGGCACGGCGTGGGCCGGGGGTGCGGCACGGCGTGGGCCCGGGGTGCGGCACGGCGCGGGCCGGGGGTGCGGCGCACCACGGGCCCGGGGGCGCGGCACGACGCGGAACTAGGCCGGTGCGCCCACCGGTTCCCCCTCCGCCCGCACCGGCAGCTCCGCCGTCACCGAGAAGCCGCCCCGCGGCTCCACCCCGGCCGTCAGCGAACCGCCCGCCGTGGCGAGGCGTTCCCTGAGCCCGGTCAGCCCGGTGCCCGGTCCCTGGGAGGAGAGGGCGGCCCCCGTACCGTTGTCCGTGACCGTCAGCCGGACCCGGTCCGCGCTGCCCGCGACCGCGATCTCGCACCGGCTCGCCCCGCTGTGCCGTACGACGTTGGTGACCGCCTCCCGCACCACCCACCCCAGCAGCGCCTCCGCCTGCGGGGGCAGCGGCGGTCCGGAGCGGTGCACCACCGGGTCCACGTCCGCCGCGCTCAGCGCGGAGCGCGCCCGGTCCAGCTCGGTGCCGAGGCTGCCCTCGCGGTAGCCGGTGACCGCCTCGCGGACCTCGGTCAGCGCCTGGCGGCCGACCGACTCGATGTCCGTGATCTGGGTCAGCGCCGCGTCCAGGTCGCGGGGCGCCAGCCGGCGGGCGGCCTCCGACTTGACCACGATCACCGACAGCGTGTGCCCCAGCAGGTCGTGCAGGTCCCGCGAGAACCGCAGCCGCTCCTCCGCCACCGCCCGCGTGGCCAGTTCCTCCCTGGCGGCGCGCAACTGCCGTACGGCGTCGGACAGGCTCAGGATCGCGGCCGTCACCATCGTCGACAGGAAGGTCCCGTAGGCGATGTTCAGACCGTTCCAGCCGTCCTTGACGCCTGCCACGGCACCCGCCGCCACCGCCAGCGACCAGCCCCACCGGCCCAGCCACCGGCCGCGCAGCGCCGCGCCCGCGGCGAGGCCCAGCAGCGGGAAGAACAGCAGCCAACTGCCCCCGTACGCCAGGGCCAGAGCGCAGGTCACCAGTGCCATGGCGGCCAGCGCCAGCCGCGTGGACGGGGCCTCGCGCAACTCCTTGTCGAAGGAGCGGAAGGCGACGTAGATGTAGAGCGAGTTGAAGACCAGCAGGCCCAGGCCGCCGACCCAGGGGTTGGCGCTGTTGCCCTGGAAGATGTTCGCCAGGCTGCCCAGGCCCATCAGCAGCCACGGCAGCAGCGTGAAACCGGTGGGCGGCGGCCCCATCCGCTCCGGCCACCCCCCGGCCCCGGCTTGGGAGTCGGCCGGATCGGACTGCCGTGCCAGCTGCCACGCGTCCAGGCGGCACGACATCCCGCGCAGCCGCCCTCGGGTCCCCGTCATGGGTGTCAATTCCCTTCCGCTACGGCGCTCGGGGCGCTCAGTCGGTCGCCGCGCCGCGGCGGTAGGACAGGACGGCGTACGCGCCGAAGGCCAGCAGCCATCCCGTCAGGACGAGAATGGCACCCGCGGGAGGCGCGTGCCCCGTGGCGACCGAGGTGCCCAGCTGCGCGAAGCGGTTGGTCGGGGTGTACGCCGACACCGAGCGCAGCCACTGCGGGAACAGCGCCAGCGGGAACCACAGCCCGCCGAGCACCGCGAGCCCCAGGTTGGCCACCATGTTCGCCACACTCGTGGTCTGCCCGGTCAGCCGGTAGCCGTTGCCGAGCCCCAGCAGCGTGAAGGGCACCGACCCCAGCCACAGCAGCAGCGCCAGCGCCGCCCACTGCCAGGCCTCCAGCCGTACGCCGTTGAGCAGGCCGCCCGCGGCCAGGACGGCCGTGATCGCCGGCAGCACGGTGACCGAGGCGGTCAGGGCACGGCCCACGACCACCTGGTGCGGGCGCATCGGAGTCACCCGCAACTGCCGCAGCCAGCCGATGGCACGGTCCTCGGCGACCCCGCCGCCGGTGTTGAGGGCGGAACCGACCGCGCCGTACGCGGCCATGCCCACCATCGCGCCCGTCTTCCAGTCGCCCGCGTCGCCCCCGAGGTTGGTGAACAGCAGGTACATCAGCACCGGCATGGCGATCCCGCCGACCACGAAGCCGGGGTCGCGCAGCGTGCGGCGCGTTTCCAGGATCAGGTAGTCCCTCATCGCACGCTCTCCTTCTCCGGCACCGGTGCCGGAGACGTCAGGGCCAGGAACGCGTCGTCCAGGGACGCCGGGGCGACCTCCAGGCCGCGTATCGCGCCGAGCCGGGCGAGGGCGACCACGGTCGCGTCGGAGTCCTCGGTGCGCAGCACCGCACGGTCCCCGCGCACCTCCAGCGAGCGGACCCCGGGCAGCAGCGTCAGGTCCTCGGTCGGCCGTCCGGCCAGGTCGAAGGCGACGCGGCTGCCGCCCGCCGCCCGCCTCAGCTCGTCGCCGGTGCCGTCGGCGACGATCCGCCCCCGGTCGACGACCAGGATCCGGTCGGCGTGCGCCTCGGCCTCCTCCAGATAGTGGGTGGAGAAGAGGACCGTGCTGCCGCGCCGGGCGTACGCCCGCATCGACCGCCAGAAGGCCTGCCGGGCCTCCACGTCCAGGGCCGCCGTCGGTTCGTCCAGGACCAGCAGGTCGGGGCGCCCGGCCAGGGCGAGCGCGAACCGCACGCGCTGGGTCTGCCCACCGGACAGCCGGTCCACGCGCCGCCCGGCCAACCGCTCGATCCCGGCCAGCTCCAGGGCCTGCCCGACGGACATCGGCGCCGGATAACGGCCGGCCACGAAGGCGACCAGCTCACCCACGGTGACCCGGGGCACCGCCCGTGCCTCCTGGAGCATGGCCCCGACCCTGCCGGCCCGCACGGCACGCTCCGGCGGCCCGCCGAACAACTCCACGGTGCCCCCGTCGGGCGGGCACAGGCCGAGCAGCAGCGCGATCGCCGTCGACTTGCCCGCGCCGTTGCGGCCCAGCAGCGCGACCGTCTCACCGCGCTCGATGCGCAGGTCCACGCCGTCGACGGCGCGGACGTCGCCGTAGGCCTTGGCCGCACCCGTGAAGGCGACGGCGGGGGTGGTGCCCTCTGTCGGTCTCATACCGGTGACGCTACGGAGCCGGCCCGGGCGGGCGGCAGATGCGGTTGTCCGGACTTCGGGAGGACAAATGTCACGGGTGGCCCGCGTCCCGTACGGTCGGGGCTGTCCGTGATCGTCGTCGTGACCGGGAGGAGCGGCAGGACCATGCCCATCGACGCGGCCGGGGCACTCGGCGCCGCACCCCGGGTCCGGGAGATCGCCTGGGACCACAAGGACGTGCAGCTCTACCACCTCGGCATCGGTGCCGGCCGGCCCGCCACCGACCCGCGCGAGCTGCGCTACACCCTGGAGTCCCGGCTGCACGTCCTGCCGAGCTTCGCCACGGTGGCCGGCGGCGGCGCCCCGGGCGTGATCGCCACGCTGTCCGTGCCCGGCGTCGACGTCGACCTCGCCCACGTCCTGCACGGCGGGCAGCGGCTGCGCCTGCACCGGCCCGTTCCGGTGCGGGGCCGGGCCACCGCGGCCTCGCGCGTCGTCGCCGCGTACGACAAGGGCACGGCGGCCGTCCTCGTGCTGCGCACCGAGGTCACCGACGCGGACGGGCCGCTGTGGACCGACGAGGCCGAGGTCTACGTACGCGGGGAGGGCGGCTGGGGAGGTGAGCGGGGCCCGTCCGGGCGCCCCTCGCCACCGCCCGCCGGGCCACCGGAACACGTCGCCGAACGGGCCTTGCGGGAAGACCAGGCGCTGCTCTACCGGCTCTCCGGCGACTGGAACCCCCTGCACGCCGACCCGGAGTTCGCCGCGCGCGCCGGCTTCGCACGGCCCGTCCTGCACGGTCTGTGCAGCTACGGCGCCACGCTCAAGACGGTCGTGGACACGCTGCTGGACGGTGACGTGTCCCGGGTGCGCGCGTACCGCACGCGGTTCGCCGGGGTGGTGTACCCGGGGGAGACGCTGCGGGTGCGGATGTGGCGGGGCGCCGGGGCGGGCGGTGCCGCTGCGGGAGAGGTCCGCGTGGCCGTCAGCGCCGTCGAGCGCGACGACGCACCGGTCCTCGCCGACACGGTCGTCCGGTACGCGTGAACGACAACGGCCCCGTCCGCCGGACGCGACGGACGGGGCCGGAGCCGCTTGCTTGCGAGTGCCTGTGCCTGTGCCTGTGTCGGTATCGGTGCTTGTCCGTACCGTCAGGCGGCCGTCTCGGACTCCTCGGCCGGCTTGCGGTGGCGACCCTTGGGAGTCGCCGCGCCCTCCTGGCTGGAGACCGGTCCACGGTGCCTGCCGTGGCCGGTGTGGGTCTCGGAAACGTCGGCACCGGCGGCCTGTATCGGCTGGGTCGTGCTGGTGTCGTTCATCGGAAGGAATTCACCCCGTCAACATGATCTTTCCTACAGCCGGGCGAGTCTAACCGGCACACCTCGGGCGGAATCCAGGCGGCCGCGCCAACCGGCACTACTTCGTTACAAGCCGTGCCAGCGGGGCCTGTTGCAGCGGTACGGGGCGGGGCTGAGCGGGGGCGGGAGGGGGCGTCGACGTGCCCTTCGCGCCCGGTTCGCCCAGTTCGCCCGGAGCCGATTCCTCCGCATCCGCCGCATCCGTGGCGCCCCCGGCATCCGCAGCGCCCCCGGCCTCGGTGGCGTGCCCGGCGTCCCCCGCGCCCTCCTTCGGCCCGCCGCCCGCGTCGGGTGCGGGCAGCCGGGCCACGCCGCACGGCGACTGCGGTGTGGAGCACGGCAGCCGCAGCTCGCCGTCCGGGGTCCACAGCCCGGCGCCCGTCAACCACCCCTCGGGCGCCGGAAGATGCCGTACGTGCCGCTCGGCGGGCCGCCACACCCCGACCCAGCTGCCGAACGCGCCGTCCACCCGCAGGGCCACCGCGCAGCGTTCCGGAGTCAGCACCTGCCCCGGCTGGATGGCGAACGGCGTCACGACGCAGTCCGGCAGCCGCAGGCACTCCGGGAACCGCACCGGCAGCGTGCTGCCCAGCACGCCCCAGCCGAGCCGCTCCCGGCCCGGCGAGGGGGCGTCCGAGCGGATCAGCACCAGTCCGCTGTGGGGGTCGGCCAGCAGTATCCGGTCGTCGCTGTCCGCGGCGATCTGCAGCAGTGGCGACACCTCGCCGCCCCGCTCCAGGTCCACCACGACCGCCTTGGTGCGCCCGCCGGTCTCCCGGTCCACCGCCAGCATCCGGCCGGTGCGGTCCAGCCAGACCCCGCCCGAGCAGCGGCCGGGGACCTCCGCCACCCGCTCGGGCCCGAAGGCGCCGCCCGCGACCTGCCACAGCACCGTCGACCGCGGACCGGCCGCGAGGGCGTACGCCCGCTCGCCGCCCGGGGCCGGCGGCAGCAGCCGCAGCCCGGTGCCGTCCGCCGGGCACTCGACCGCGCCGAGCGGCAGCTCGCCGGTACCGGGCCCGGTCGGGTACAGCAGCGCGAAGACGTGCCGGCCGGCCGCGACCCGGTGGACCAGGACCCGCCCGTCGCCCATCGGCTGCACCTCGGTGCCCGGCTCCTCGGGCTGGTTGCCCGGCAGCGGCACCGCGTACGGCTCGGGGCCGTCCAGGGTCCAGCGCTCCGGGTACCAGGAGTCGCCGTCCTCCCCGCTCCGGGCGAGACGCGCGGCGTAGCCACCCTCCGCGGTGATGCTGCAGCCCGCCCGGGGGCCCCCGCCGTTCCCGGGGTCCGCCGAAGGCTCGATCGCACAGGCCGTCATCGTTCGGTCACCTCCGGCGACGAAGCTAGTTTTCGTACGCACGGGCGGGGGACCAGCTGCTGTCCCCATCACACATACGTGTGTCACAGGAACGATTCGCCTGAGGGAAGGGCACGGCGTGTGCTGTGCCGGACCGGCCGGGCGCGGCGGCGGGCGGCGGGTACGTCCGCGGGTACAACGGCACAGAACCTCCAGGTAGCCTTGCACGCGTGCCCCGTCTGTCAGAAGTCATCGCCGCGCTGGACAACCTGTGGCCCGCCGAGCGGGCCGAGTCCTGGGACGCGGTCGGCACCGTCGTGGGCGAGCCCGACCAGGAGGTCACGCGCGTCCTGTTCGCCGTGGACCCCGTCCAGGAGACCGTCGACGAGGCGGTGAAGCTGGGCGCAGACCTGCTCGTCACCCACCACCCGCTGTATCTGCGCGGGACGACGACGGTGGCGGCGTCCACCTTCAAGGGCCGCGTGGTGCACACGCTGATCAAGAACGACATCGCCCTGCACGTCGCCCACACCAACGCCGACACCGCCGACCCGGGCGTCTCCGACGCGCTGGCCGGTGCCCTCGACCTGGACGTCGTACGGCCATTGGTGCCGGACCCGAGCGACCCCGAGGGGCGCCGCGGCCTGGGCCGGGTGTGCGAGCTGCGGCACCCCCTGACCGTCCGCGAGCTGGCCGCCCGCGCCGCCGAGCGGCTGCCCGCCACGGCGCAGGGCATCCGCGTCGCCGGCGACCCGGAGGCGACCGTGCGCACCGTCGCCGTCAGCGGCGGCTCCGGCGACGGTCTCTTCGACCACGTGCGGGCGGCCGGCGTCGACGCCTTCCTGACCGCGGACCTGCGCCACCACCCCGCTTCCGAGTTCGCCGCGGACCGCGCCGCCCACCGTCCCCTCGCGCTGCTCGACGCGGCGCACTGGGCCACCGAGTGGCCCTGGTGCGAGCTGGGCGCGGCCCAGCTCGACGAGATCTCCGACCGCAACGGCTGGGACCTCAGGGTCCACGTCTCGAAGACGGTCACCGACCCCTGGACGGCCCATGTGGCGTCCGCCCCGACCTCTAACGCAATGGGAGCCCCCAACTGAAAGCCGCGCCCGCCGACCAGATCCGACTCCTCGACGTCCAGGGCCTCGACACGCGTCTCCAGCAGCTCGCGCACAAGCTCCGGTCCCTGCCCGAGCACGCCGAGATCGAGTCGCTGACCAAGGACCACACCCAGCTGCGCGACCTGCTCGTGGCCGCGCAGACCGAGGAGAGCGACTGCGCCCGCGAGCAGACCAAGGCCGAGCAGGACGTGGACCAGGTGCGCCAGCGCGCCGGCCGCGACCAGCAGCGCCTGGACTCCGGCGCCGTCACCTCCCCGAAGGACCTGGAGAACCTCCAGCGCGAGATCGCCTCCCTCGCCAAGCGCCAGGGCGACCTCGAGGACGTCGTCCTGGAGGTGATGGAGCGCCGCGAGTCCGCGCAGGAGCGGGTCGCCGAGCTGACCGAGCGGGTCGGCGCGGTGCAGGGCAAGATCGATGACGCCACCGCGCGCCGCGACGCGGCCGTCGAGGAGCTGGACGGCGAGGTGGCCTCGGTGACCAAGGAGCGCGAGGTCATCGCGGGCTCCGTCCCCGACGACCTGCTGAAGCTCTACGACAAGCTGCGCGAGCAGCAGGGCGGCGTCGGCGCGGCCAAGCTGTACCAGCGCAGCTGCCAGGGGTGCCGCCAGGAGCTGGCCATCACCGAGCTGAGCGAGATCCGCGCGGCGGCGCCCGACACGGTCGTCCGCTGCGAGAACTGCCGCCGCATCCTGGTGCGCACGGCGGACTCCGGGCTGTAGGGGGCGGTCCGGTGGCTGACCAGGCGACGCGTCCCGCGCGGGAGTTCGTCGTCGAGGCCGACGGCGGGTCACGGGGGAACCCGGGGCCCGCGGGCTACGGCGCGGTGGTGCTGGACGCGGCGACGGGCCAGACCCTGGTCGAGGCCGCCGAGTACCTCGGGGTCGTCACGAACAACGTCGCCGAGTACCGGGGCCTGCTGGCCGGCCTGCGCGCGGCCAGGGAACTGGACCCGGACGCCACCGTGCGCGTCCGCATGGACTCCAAGCTCGTCGTCGAGCAGATGTCGGGCCGCTGGAAGATCAAGCACCCGGACATGAAGCCCCTGGCGGCCGAGGCGGCCCGGGTCTTCCCACCGGGGCGCGTGACCTACGAGTGGATCCCCCGCGCGGACAACAAGCACGCCGACCGCCTGGCCAACGAGGCGATGGACGCGGGCGCGCGCGGCGAACAGTGGTCGCCGTCCACGTCGACGGCGGAACTGGCCACGGGCGGCGCCACCGGCCGCACGGCCGGGGCCCGCGGGAGCGGGGACCGGCCGGCCGCCGCATCCGCCGGGGCCGCGGAAGGCACCGACGCGGAGAGCACCACCGGCGTCGAGAGTGCGGTGCCCGGCGCGGAGACGCGGGGCGTTGCCGCCCCTCGTGCGGGCGGGGTCCGCGGGATCGGGGCCGAGTCGACCGTCGCACCCGCCGGTACCGGAGGCGGTGGCGGTGGAGATGCCGCACCGGCAGGGGGCGGTGCGGCCGTGGGCGAGCGCCTCGCACAAGCGGCCCGGACCGGCGCCGCCGATGCGTCCGCCGACGCCGACGTGCGGGCCGCCAAGGCCGTGGCGTCACCGGGGTGGGGACCCCCCGACATGGGCGCCCCCGCCACCTTCGTGCTCCTGCGGCACGGGGAGACGCCGCTCACCCCGCAGAAGCGGTTCTCGGGGAGCGGCGGCAGCGATCCGTCCCTGTCGCCCGTCGGCCGCGAGCAGGCCGAGAAGGTCGCCGAGAGCCTCGCCCGGCGCGGCACGATCGAGGCGATCGTCGCCTCGCCCCTGGCCCGCACCCGCGAGACCGCCGGCATCGTCGCCGCCCGGCTGGGTCTTGAGGTGACGGTTGAGGAGGGGCTGCGCGAGACCGACTTCGGCGCGTGGGAGGGGCTCACCTTCGGCGAGGTGCGCGAGCGCCACCCCGCCGACCTGGACGCCTGGCTGGCCTCCCCGGACGCGGAGCCGACCGGCGGCGGCGAGAGCTTCGCGGCCACCGGCGCCCGGATCGCCGCCACCCGCGACAAGCTCGTCGCGGCGTACGCGGGCCGCACGGTGCTGCTGGTCTCCCACGTCACGCCGATCAAGACGTTCCTGCGACTGGCCCTGGGCGCCCCGCCCGAGTCGCTGTTCCGGATGGAGCTGTCGGCGGCGTCGCTGTCGGCGGTGGCGTACTACGCGGACGGCGGCGCCAGCGTCCGCCTGTTCAACGAGACGTCCCACCTGCGCTGAGCCCACCTGCGCCGAGCGCCGCCGCCTCGCGGGCCAGCGCCTCGACGCGCCCCCAGTCCCGGCCGGCCACCGCGTCCTTGGGCAGCATCCAACTGCCCCCGACGCAGCCGACGTTGGGCAGCGCCAGATACTCCGGCGCGGAGTCCGGTCCGATGCCGCCGGTCGGGCAGAAGCGCGCCTGTGGCAGCGGCGCGGCGAGCGCCTTGAGATAGGCGGTGCCGCCCGCGGCCTCGGCCGGGAAGAACTTCATCTCCCGCACCCCCCGCTCCAGCAGCGCCACCACCTCCGACGTGGTCGACACCCCCGGCAGGAACGGCACCCCGGACGCCCGCATCGCCTCCACCAGCGCGTCCGTCCACCCGGGGCTGACCAGGAACCGCGCCCCGGCCGTCACGACCTCGGCGACCTGCTCCGACGTGATGACCGTGCCCGCGCCGACCACCGCGCCCGGCACCTCACCGGCGATGGCCCTGATCGCGTCGAGGGCGACCGGCGTCCGCAGTGTCACCTCGATCGCGGGCAGCCCACCGGCGACGAGCGCCCGGGCGAGCGGCACGGCGTCGGCGAGGTCGTCGACGACCACGACGGGTACGACGGGCGCGAGATCCAGCACCGAGGCGGCGGGGGAGGAGGGCAGCGGAGAACTCATGCCCTCATCGTGCCGCCGAAACGCACTCCCTGCAATCACCGTTGCATCCAGCGCAACGGCGGGGCTGACGGATCAGTGCACCTCGTCCACGAGCACGTCCAGGGACCACGGCCGCCCGGCCTTCGCGGGCGCCTCCGCCTCCACCTCGTACCCCAGGTCCCGCAGCGCCGCCACCAGCTCCGCCGGCCCCGCGGGCGCGGTCCCGGACGCCAGCAGACTCCGTACGATCCGCCCCTTGGTCGCCTTGTTGAAGTGGCTGACCACCTTGCGGGTCGGTGCGTGCAGCACCCGCACGGTCGCCGTCCGCGAGGCGACCTCGCCCCTCGGCTTCCACGCCGCCGCGTACGCCGCCGAACGCAGGTCGAGCACCAGCCCGTTCCCGGCCGCCTCCGGCAGCACCTCGGCCATCGGCGCCCGCCAGTGCGCGCCCAGGGCCCCGAGCCCGGGCAGCTTCACGCCCATCGAGCACCGGTAGGAGGGGATCCGGTCCGTCACCCGCACGGCACCCCACAACCCGGAGAACACCAGCAGCGACCTGGCTGCCCGCCGCTTGGCGGCGGCGTCCAGCGAGGCCAGGTCCAGGGCGTCGTACAGCACACCGGTGTAGATCTCCCCGGCCGGACGCGCACCCGCCGTCAGCAGCTCCACGTTCTTGGCGACCTCGCCGCGCAGCCCCTCGCTCAGCCCGAGCACCTCGCGCGCCTTCTCCTCGTCGCCGGCGCACAGCTCCACCAGCTCGCCGAGGACAGCCTCCCGGGCGGCGGTGAGCCCCGGCAGGGACAGCGACCCGGTCTTCAACGGGGCGCCGCGGCCGGACGCGGCCTTCCCCTCGGACGGCGGCAGCAGGACAAGCACACGTACTCCTTCACTCGCGAGCGCCAGGCTCCCGATCAGGGTACGGCGTAGCCCTCCCGTGCCTGCTCGACGGCCCGTACGAGGGCCCCGGGGTCGTCGGCGTGACACCGCACCACGCGGACCTCGCGCCGCCGCCCGAAGAACGAGACGTGGGCGACGGGCTCGGCGAGTTCCACGGTGACGGAGGTCTGGGACCCCACGGCGAGATCCAGCGCGCCGTCGGCCCGCTCGTGCGTCGCCCGCAGCTCCCGCCGGACGGAGGCGATCCGCTCCAGCGGTATCCGTAGGTCGACGTGGACGGCCCGGCGGATCCGCAGTGTCCCGGCGGCCGGGTCCAGGACGTGCGGCCGGACCACGGACGCGGCGTGCAGCCCGACCACGATCAAGACCGTGTACACGTCCAGCACCAGCACCACGTGGTGCACGGCGGGCCAGTCCCGCAGCAGCACGGACATCATCACTGACTCGACGACACACACGAACCCGAACCCGAACATCATCGCGCCCTGCCCCCGCGCGTACCCGAAGACCGACCCGCCGGCCACCGCCCCGTGGGTCCGCCGGACCGCCCACAGCCACAGGCTCGCCAGCAGCCGCAGCTCGTGCCGGACCAGGAGGTACGGGACGGTGACGAAGGACGGGCCCGTCATGACCGTCGCTCCCGCGAGGCGATGGCGAGCGCCTGCCGCACCGCCTCCGCCTGCCCCGGCGCGAAGTCGGCGTACATGGCCCGCAGGACGCCGTGCCCGGAGTCGAGGTCGACGCCCTCCGCGGGCAGCAGCTCCCCGGGGATGCAGTCGGCGAGCGCCCGCGCGGCCCCGGCCACGCGGGGATCGTCGGCATCGGCGTCGGCCAACTCGTCCAGCAGGGCGTACGCCTCGTGGGCGCGCGCCACCGCCTCCGGCGACTCGAACGCCTCGTGCAGCGTGGCCAGCAGCCCCTCCCGCTCCTCCGGCCCCACCGCGCTCTCCATGAACGCCAGCATCTCCCGGTCCCGCAGGGCCATCGGTGAACCGGACACGTCCCCCATCCCGGCGAACAACCCGGCCAGCTCCGGTGACACCGGCCCCTCGGCCGGCAGCCCGCCCTCCGTCTCCAGCAGCGCCCGCAGCCGCGCCCGGCGCTCGCGGATCGCCGCCTCCTGCCGCGCGAGATCCGCGTCCAGTTCCTCCAGCACCTCGGCCAGATCCTTCCCGGCCTCGTCCGCGAGCACGTCCCGCACCTCGGCGAGCCCGAGCCCCAGTTCGGTCAGCCGCCGGATCCGGGCCAGCACGACGACGTGCCGCAGGGTGTACGTCCGATACCCGTTGGCCAGCCGTTCCGGCTCGGGCAGCAGGCCCTGGTGGTGGTAGTGCCGCACGGTCCGCGTGGTGACGCCGACGGCGCCGGCGAGTTCTCCGATCCGCATGGCCCCAGTAGAAACGTTGACGCTGCGACAGGGTCAAGCGGACGCGGTCCGCGGCCCTGGACACCGCCGACTTCCTCTGATCCCGTAGGGGCAGGGGGTGGGCAGCGGTGGACGCACGTGGTGAACAGGCGCGCTGGACCAGGGCACGGCTGGGGGCGGCAGGACCGCCGCTCGACCTCCTGACCGCACGCTTCGACCGGCACGTCTACGCCCCGCACGCCCACGACGAGTACACGGTCGGCGTCACCGTCGGCGGCCTTGAGGTCATCGCCTACCGGGGCGGCCACATCCACTCGGGGCCGGGCTCCATCGTCGTCCTGGAGCCGGGCGAGGTGCACACCGGCGGCCCCGCCGCCCCGGACGGCTACTCCTACCGCGCCCTGTACGCGGCCCCGAACCTCCTTGTCGACGGCACCCGGACGGACACGGCCCTCCCGCACTTCCGCGAGCCCGTCCTCGACGACCCGGAACTCGCCGCCGCCCTGCGCGCCGCGCACACCGACCTGGCCCGCTGCCCCGACCCCTTGGAGGCGGAGTCGCGCCTGCCCTGGCTCCTCACGGCGCTGGCCCGCCGCCACTCCACGGCCCGCGCGGCCGACGACACGGTCCCCGGCGCCGACCGCGTCGCCCGCGTCGTACGCGACCGCCTCGCCGACGAACTCCTCGCCCCGCCGTCCCTGGCGGCCCTCGCCACCGACCTCGGCCTCTCCCGCTACCAACTCCTGCGGGCCTTCCGTACGGCGACGGGGATGCCGCCGTACGCCTGGCTGGCCCAGCACCGGGTGGCCAGGGCCCGTGGGCTCCTGGAGGCCGGACTGCGCCCCGCCGAGGTGGCGGCGCTGGTGGGCTTCGCCGACCAGGCGCACCTGACCCGCTGGTTCCGGCGGGTCCTCGGGGTGACCCCGGCGGCGTACCGCAACAGCGTTCAAGACCGCGCGGGGTGAGGCGGCCGAGACTCGCCGCATGACTGCACGCGGCTGGTTCCTGTTCTCCCTGATGGGAGTGGTCTGGGGCGTCCCCTACCTGATGATCAAGGTGGCGGTGGACGAGGTGTCCCCGTCCGGAGTGGTGTTCACGCGCTGCGCGCTCGGCGCGGCACTCCTGCTGCCCTTCGCCCTGCGCAAGGGAGACCTCCTCGGCACCGTGCGACGCCACTGGAAGCCCATGCTGGCCTTCGCCGTGATCGAGATCATCGGTCCCTGGTGGACCCTGACGGACGCCGAGCGGCACCTGTCCAGCTCCACCGCCGGGCTGCTGATCGCGGGCGTGCCGATCGTCGGCGTTCTCCTCGCCCGCTTCTTCGGCGCCGGGGAACGGGTCGGCGCCCGCCGCGTCACCGGACTCGGCCTCGGCCTCGGGGGCGTCGCCGTCCTCACCGTCCCGCACCTCACCGGCGGCGACGCCCGCTCGCTGGCCGAGGTGCTGGTGACGGTCGTCGGCTACGCCACGGCCCCCCTGATAGCCGCCCGCCACCTCAAGGACGTCCCCACCCTCCAGCTCATCACCCCCTGCCTCACCCTGGCCGCCCTCGTCTACGCTCCCGCCGCCTTCCTGACCCGGCCCTCCGCCCTCCCCTCGGGCGAGGCCCTGGCCGCCCTGGCCGGACTCGGCCTCGTCTGCACCGCGATCGCCTTCGTGGCCTTCCTGGAGCTGATCAAGGAGGTCGGCCCTGTCCGGGCCGGCGTCATCACCTACGTCAACCCGGCGGTCGCCGTCGCCGCGGGCGCCCTCCTCCTCGACGAGGACCTGACCCTCGGCATCGGCGTCGCCTTCACCCTGATCCTGGCCGGCTCGGTCCTCGCGACGGCCGCCGCCGGTCCGAGGCGGGAGGTCCGCCGGGTACCATGGTCGACACGGCAGACGAGCCGGGCGGACGGCCGCGTGGAGTCCCTCACAGGACTTCCCGAGGAACGTCCGGGCTCCACAGGGCAGGGTGATGGCTAACGGCCACCCGGGGTGACCCGCGGGACAGTGCCACAGAAAGCAGACCGCCCGGGACTCCGGTCCCGGGTAAGGGTGAAACGGTGGTGTAAGAGACCACCAGTGCCCAGGGCGACCTGGGCAGCTAGGTAAACCCCACCCGGAGCAAGGTCAAGAGGAGACGCCTCCTCGCAAGAAGGGGCGGCTCTGCGCGGACGTTCGAGGGCTGCCCGCCCGAGTCCGCGGGTAGACCGCTGGAGGCCGGTGGCAACGCCGGTCCTAGATGGATGGCCGTCGCCGACGGGACCGCGAGGCCCCGTCGGAAC
The DNA here is from genome assembly GCF_055581985.1 of Streptomyces sp. NPDC042336. Taxonomy (NCBI): domain Bacteria; kingdom Bacillati; phylum Actinomycetota; class Actinomycetes; order Kitasatosporales; family Streptomycetaceae; genus Streptomyces; species Streptomyces sp. NPDC042336. The sequence continues at coordinate 897,103 of NZ_JBVJEA010000001.1, forward strand.
AGAACCCGGCGTACAGCCCGACTCGTCTGCCCCCCTCCCGCCTGGGGGCGGTTCCGTGTGCCGGGCCGGATCGGACCCCGTCAGTCCTTGCGCCCCGTCGCCGCGACGGTGACTCCGAGACCGATCATCGTGAGGCCGCCGATCCCGCCGACCAGGGAGAGCCGCCGGGGTGAGCGGGCGAACCACTCCCGTCCGGTCGCCGCGGCCAGTCCCCACACGCTGTCGCACGCCACCGCGATGAGGTTGAAGACCAGACCCAGCAGCAGCATCTGGACCACCACGTGTCCCCGGTCGCGGTCCACGAACTGGGGGAGCACGGCGGCGAAGAACACCATCGTCTTGGGGTTCGCCACCCCGACCGCGAACCCCTCCCACAGCGTCCGCAGACCGCCCCCGCGCACGCTCCCGTCCGCGGTGACCGCGCCCTGCAACGAGCCGCGCTTCCGCCAGGCCCGCACGCCCAGGTACACCAGGCAGGCCGCGCCGACGAGCTTCAGCGCCGTGAAGACGAGCACCGAGCGCTCCACCACCGAGCCGACCCCGAGCGCCACCGCCACGACGAGCACATAGGCGCCCACCGTGTTGCCCACGACCGTGGTCAGCGCCGCCCGGCGCCCCTGGGCCAGCGCCCGCCCGATCACGAACAGCACGCTGGGCCCGGGGACCACGATCAGCAGGAACGACATCGCCGCGAAGGCGAGCAAGCGCTCGGAGGACACCATGACGCCCATCGAAGCACGGCCGGACACCGGACCTCAGCCCCTTTTCGCGGGGTCCTGAGCCTCCCCCCCCTCACCCGGCCACGTCCTCACGCCAACGCCGGCATCACCCGTTCCGCGATCAGCCGCAGTTGGGTGTTCACGTCGGCCGCGTCCGTGAGGTCCCGGCCGGTGAACGCCTTCACCAGGGCGCGGTCGGTGATGGCGCAGATCATGTGGTTGACGCCGCTGGGGGCGATGTCGCGTTCGATCTTCTCCCGGCACTCCTCGGGTGTGCCCGCGACCGAGAGGCGGTCGGCGATGGCCGGGGTGGTCAGTTCGATGCCGCGGGCCAGGTCGCCGGCGCCGATCGCGTCGATGACCGGCTTCAGTTCCGCCGGGTCGACGCCGTTGCGGCGCAACTGCTCCTCCGGCATGGAGGAGGCGTAGATGCCGACCATGCTGCGTGCCGCCTCCTTGGCCGCCGCCGAGTCGGGGCCGGTGGCGAAGACCACCCACGCTCCGATGTCCAGCGAGCGCCAGTCCCGGCCGGCCCGCTCCGCGCCCGCTCTGATGTGCCGCACCGCGTAGTCGTAGGCCTCGCGGGTGTAGCTCAGGGCGTGGTGGCACCCGTCCGACAACTCCCCGGCCGCCTCGAAGGACTTCGGGCCCCGCATCGCACCGAGCTTCAGCGGCAGCCGGTCCTGGACGGGCCGGGCGAAGGTGAACAGGCCGTCGTAGGAGAAGAACTCGCCCTCGTACGTGATGGCGCCCTCGTCGAGGAAGGTGCGCATCACGTGCAGGGCCTCCTTGACCCGGGAGAGCGGCCTGGTGCGGGCCCAGTCGATGCGGTACTGGGCCAGCAGGCCGAAGTTGCCGCTGGACAGGACGCCTTCGGCGCGGCCGCCGGAGAGTTCGTCGAGCGTGGCGAGGGCCTGGGCGATCAGGGTCGGCTCGCGCAGCGTCACGGGAGAGACGCTCGGCCCGAGGCGGATGCGGTCGGTGCGGCCGGCCGCCGCGGCGAAGAGGAGCCACAGGTCCTTGTGCCAGGTCTCGTCGGCGGCGTAACAGGCGTGGAATCCGAGTTCGTCGGCGAGCCGGATCGACTCCAGGGACTCGGCCAGCGGGTGGTCCGGGAGCATCGCGTAGCTGAACTTCACGAGCGCCAACCTCCGTTGTGGGGAACGGTGCTCTGCCTCCACCGAGGATGTGAGTCCACACCGCGGCTGTCCAGGGAGCGGTATCTCGAAATTTTCGGTATCCGTCATCCTCATTTCCGGCCGCTTCGGTGAGAGGTGTCTGTGGGGTGTGTGCGCGTTCGAGAGGAGTGGGGACTGGTCTGCGGGTTCGTGTCTCGGAAGCCGTATTCCTGCATGCCGAAGGTTTCGAAACTTCTACCGAAACTGTTGACGCTTGATGGGTGCAGGTCAACACTGTCGCCGTTGTCCGAACCAGCAGGAGAGGAACCCCCCATGAACCTGCTCGTCCAACCGAGGCGTCGCAGACGCGGCCTCGTCGCCCTGCTCATCAGGAGCGCGTGGGCCGTCGCCCTCGCCGCGCTCGCCGCGCTGATGCTGCCGGGCACCGCCCAGGCCGACACGGTCGTCACGACCAACCAGGAGGGCACCAACAACGGCTACTACTACTCGTTCTGGACCGACAGCCAGGGCACCGTCTCCATGAACATGGGCTCCGGCGGTCAGTACAGCACCTCGTGGCGCAACACCGGCAACTTCGTCGCGGGCAAGGGCTGGAGCAACGGCGGGCGCAGGACCGTGCAGTACTCGGGCAGCTTCAACCCGTCCGGCAACGCGTACCTGGCGCTCTACGGGTGGACGTCGAACCCGCTCGTCGAGTACTACATCGTCGACAACTGGGGCACCTACCGGCCCACGGGCGAGTTCAAGGGCACCGTCACCACCGACGGTGGTACGTACGACATCTACAAGACGACTCGGTACAACGCCCCCTCTGTCGAGGGCACCCGCACCTTCGACCAGTACTGGAGTGTCAGGCAGTCGAAGCGGACCGGCGGCACCATCACCACCGGCAACCACTTCGACGCGTGGGCGCGGGCGGGGATGCCGCTCGGCAACTTCAGCTACTACATGATCATGGCCACCGAGGGCTACCAGAGCAGCGGCAGCTCCGACATCAACGTCGGGGGGACCAGTGGCGGCGGCGGTGGCGGCGGTGGCGGCGGTGGTGGCGGTGGTGGGGGTGCGTGCGCCGCGACGCTGTCCGCCGGGCAGAAGTGGGGCGACCGGTACAACCTGAACGTCTCGGTGAGCGGTGCCAGTGACTGGACGGTGACGATGAACGTGCCGTCCCCGGCGAAGGTCCTGTCGACCTGGAACGTGAACGCGAGCTACCCGAGCGCGCAGACGTTGACCGCGAAGTCGAACGGCAGCGGCGGCAACTGGGGCGCCACCATCCAGGCCAACGGCAACTGGACCTGGCCGACCGTGTCCTGCAGCACCGGCTGACCCATCCCACCAGCGGAGAGGAGGAATCACTCGTATGCGTACCAGTACCAGACCACGCGTGTCCTCGCGCCCCCTGCGCACTCTGGCCACCGGCGTCGCCGTCACCGCGCTCGCCGCCGCGGGCACGGTGGTGGCGAGCGCCGCCCCGTCCCAGGCCGCGGCCTGCAACGGCTATGTCGGGCTCACCTTCGACGACGGCCCCTCCGGCAGCACCCAGTCCCTGCTCAACGCGCTCAGGCAGAACGGGCTGCGGGCCACCATGTTCAACCAGGGCCAGTACGCCGCCCAGAACCCGTCCCTGGTCCGGGCCCAGGTCGACGCCGGCATGTGGGTCGCCAACCACAGCTACACCCACCCCCACATGACCCAGCTGAGCCAGGCCCAGATGGACTCGGAGATCTCCCGGACCCAGCAGGCGATCGCGGGCGCGGGGGGCGGGACGCCCAAGCTGTTCCGGCCGCCGTACGGCGAGACCAACGCGACGCTCCGGTCGGTCGAGGCCAAGTACGGGCTGACCGAGGTGATCTGGGACGTCGACTCCCAGGACTGGAACAACGCCGGCACCGACGCGATCGTGCAGGCCGTCTCGCGCCTGGGCAACGGCCAGGTCATCCTCATGCACGACTGGCCCGCCAACACGCTCGCCGCCATTCCGCGCATCGCGCAGACCCTGGCGAGCAAGGGACTGTGCTCCGGCATGATCTCGCCGCAGACCGGCCGCGCGGTCGCCCCCGACGGCAGCGGCGGCGGTGGTGGTGGCGGCGGGGGCGGTGGCGGCGGCGGGGGCGGTGGGAGTGCCTGTACCGCGACGTTGTCCGCCGGGCAGCGGTGGGGCGACCGGTACAACCTGAACGTCTCGGTGAGCGGTGCCAGTGACTGGACGGTGACGATGAACGTGCCGTCCCCGGCGAAGGTCCTGTCGACCTGGAACGTGAACGCGAGTTATCCGAGCGCGCAGACGCTGACCGCGAAGTCGAACGGCAGCGGCGGCAACTGGGGCGCCACCATCCAGGCCAACGGCAACTGGACCTGGCCGACCGTGTCCTGCGCCGCGGGCTGACCGGGCTGCGACCGGCCCGCACCCGTGACCGACTCCCACGGGTGCGGGCCTTCCGGCGGCCTCGTCCCCTCACCCACCCAGCGAGCGTCCCGCCACCCGGGCCAGATGCCGGCCGAAGACCTCGCGGGCCCCGGGTGTCAGGGTCCGCAGGGCCACCATCGCCGTGATCACGACGTCGCACAGCTCCGCCTCCACGTCGTCCCAGGTGTGGGTGACGCCCTTGCGCGGGTTCTGGCCGGTCGCGCCGATCACCGCTTCGGCGACCTCGCCGACCTCCTCCGACAGCTTCAGCACGCGCAGCAGCAGGCCCTCCCGGCCGCCGACGGGCTGCTCCGCCTCCAGCCACGTCCACAGGGCGTCGATGGTGTCCCAGAGATCGTCGGTCCGCGCGCCGTCCGCCTTGTCGCTCATGCGGAGCAGCGTGCCATGTCCCCGCGGGCGTCAGTCGAAGAGTGCTTCCTGCCGCCCCTCGGCAGCCCTGCGCAGCCGCCGGTTCCGCGCCCCCACGACCACCGTCGTGGCCGCCGCCGTCGCCGCGAGGGCGGCCGGGACCATCCAGTTACGGTTGACCGCGTGGCCCAGGGCGTGGTCCAGGGAGAGACGGCCGGGGCCGGAGACCGCGAGGCCCGCGGCGGTCAGGCCGAGGGAGACCGCGTACTCGTAGCCGCCGGACTGGGCGAAGAAGCCGTTCGGGGCGTGCACCGCCGCGGCGCCCGCCATCGCGCCGGCCGCGGCCGCGCCCGCGGCCGGCGTGGCCAGGCCCAGCGCCAGCAGTGCGCCGCCGCCCGCCTCCGCGAGCCCCGCCGCGGTGGCGCTGGCCCGGCCCGGCGTGTAGCCCATGGCCTCCATGGCCCGGCCGGTCTCGCCGATGCCTCCGCCGCCGAACCAGCCGAGCAGCTTCTGCGCGCCGTGCGCGGCGAGGACGCCGCCGGTTCCCAGGCGGAGCAGCAGCAGCCCCAGATCACGCCGGTCACAGCACTTCACTTCGACTCCTCGTGGACGGTGGCGGCTCATCCGTCCACCGTCGCCCGTCGGCGGCGTCCGGGCCCGTCACCGGGCGCCGTTCGGGTGGTGGCGGGCGTCGACGGGTGGTGGGCCCGGTGGCGGGGGAGCGGAGCCGGTGTGACGCTGCGGCCATGACCATTCAGACCACGCGACTCAGCGACCCGGCCGTCCGCGCCTTCGTCGCCGCCGTCAACGCCCACGACCGCGAGGCCTTCCTCGCGCTGCTCGCGCCGGACGCCACCATGGCCGACGACGGGGACGACCGGAACCTCGACCAGTGGATCGACCAGGAGATCTTCTCCTCCAACGGCCACCTGGAGGTCGACCGGGAGTCGAACGGCGGTCGCGCCCTCATCGCCCGCTACCGCAACGACACCTGGGGCGAGATGCGGACCCGGTGGGACTTCACCGTGGACGAGGACGGCCGGATCGCCCGCTTCGAGACCGGGCAGGCGTAAACGGGAAACGGTGCGGCGGCCGTTCCGTCCCACCGGTGTACCGGTGTGGCGGAACGGCCGCCGCCTCCCCCCTCGGGATGGTCCATGGAGCGTCGTCGAGGGGCCTTGTGGAAGGCCAACGCTTCAAGTGTGAAGTTCTGGTGAAGGAGATTTGAGCATACGTCCTTCACCGGCCGCAATACCGCGGACGCCGAAATTCCGATTGTGTGAATCAGGGGGTGCCCGGGTGCGGTGCGCTCAGCCGCGCCCCACGTACGGCATCGCCGTCGCCATGACCGTCGCGAACTGCACGTTGGCCTCCAGGGGCAGTTCGGCCATGTGCCGCACCGTGCGCGCGACGTCGGCGACGTCCATCACGGGCTCGGGTGCCGTCTCCCCGTTGGCCTGGAGCGCGCCGGTCTGCATGCCGGCCGTCATGTCGGTCGCCGCGTTGCCGATGTCGATCTGGCCGACCGCGATGCCGTGGCGGCGGCCGTCCAGCGACAGCGACTTGGTCAGGCCCGTCAGCGCGTGCTTGGTCGCCGTGTACGCCACCGAGTGCGGGCGCGGCGTGTGCGCCGAGATCGAGCCGTTGTTGATGATCCGGCCGCCCTGCGGCTCCTGCTCCTTCATCTGCCGGTACGCCGCCTGCGCGCACAGGAACGCCCCGTTGAGGTTGGTGTCCACCACGTGCCGCCAGGCCTCGTAGGGCAGTTCCTCGACGGGCACGCCGCCGGGCCCGAACGTCCCCGCGTTGTTGAACAGCAGGTCCAGTCGTCCGAACCGGTCGCGCACGGCGCCGAACAGGGCCGCCACGTCCTCCGGGCGCGACACGTCGGCACGCACGGTGAGCGTCGTACCGCCGCCCGCGGGGGCCGCCGCGGCCGTCTGCGCCAAGGGCTCGGGGCGGCGGCCGGCCAGGGCCACCGACCAGCCGGCGGTGAGCAGTTCGACGGCGACCGCCCGGCCGATGCCGGACCCGGCACCCGTGACGACGGCGACCTTCCGCACGCCGGCGCTTTCCTCGTCGGTGGTTCTCACGGTGTTCATGAGTCGGCAGCGTACGGGTCGCGGAACATGCGGAACTCATCCGTCCGACATGCGATCGCCATGTCCGCGCCAAGCTCGGGTCGTTCCCGGCCCTTCGAATTCCCCTTGCAACCACCGCAAGGGGAGGAACGGATGACACCCGCGAACCACCAGGCCCCGACCCCGGTCCCGGCCCAGTCGCAGTCCTCGCACGCGCCCGAACTCCGCGCCGCCGCCCGCAGCCTGGGCCGCCGCCGCTTCCTGACCGTCACCGGCGCCGCCGCCGCGCTCGCCTTCTCCGTGAACCTGCCGGCCGCCGGCACCGCGAGCGCCGCCGAGCTGGACGCCGGGCAGCTGACCGCCGACCCCTTCACGCTCGGAGTCGCCTCCGGCGACCCGCAGCCCGGCTCCGTGCTGCTGTGGACGCGCCTCGCCCCGGTCCCGTACCAGGCCGACAGCGGACTGCCCGCCAAACGCGTCGAGGTGAGCTGGGAGGTGGCCCTGGACGAACGGTTCCGCCGCGTCGTCAGAAGGGGCCGGGCCACCGCCCACCCCGAGTTCCACCACACCGTGCACGTCGAGGTCGACCACCTCGCACCCGGCCACGTCTACCACTACCGCTTCCGCGCCGGCCGGTACGTCAGCCCGGCCGGCCGCACCCGCACCGCCCCCGCGCAGCACAGCCGGGTCTCCGACCTCACCTTCGGCCTCGTCTCCTGCCAGAAGTACGACGAGGGGTACTACACCGCCTACAAGCACCTGGCCCAGGAGGACGTGGACGTCGTCTTCCACCTCGGCGACTACCTCTACGAGTACGCCGTGAACGCCACCGGCGGCTCCCGCGCCTACCCCGCGGGCACCCTGCCCGCCCACTTCAACCACGAGACGGTGACGCTGGAGGACTACCGCCTGCGGTACGCCCTCTACAAGTCCGACCCCGACCTGCGGGCCGCGCACGCCGCGCACCCCTTCGTCGTCACCTGGGACGACCACGAGACCGAGAACAACTACGCCGACGAGACGCCGGAGAACAGCGTCCCGCCGGAGGAGTTCCTCATCCGCCGGGCCGCCGCCTACCGCGCCTACTGGGAGAACATGCCGCTGCGCCGGCCCCAGCTGCCCGACGGCCCCGACCTGAAGCTCTACCGCCGCCTGCACTGGGGGCGCCTCGCCCAGTTCGACGTCCTCGACACCCGGCAGTACCGCTCCAACCAGGCCTACGGCGACGGCTGGCAGTTCCCCGGTCCCGAGTCCGAGGACCCGAGCCGCACGCTCACCGGCGACGCGCAGGAGCGTTGGCTGATCAACGGCTGGCACCGGTCGAACGCCCTGTGGAACGTGGTGCCCCAGCAGGTCACCTTCTCCCAGCGGTACAACATGACCACCACCCCGTCCAAGGTCTCCATGGACTCCTGGGACGGCTACCCCGCCTCCCGTGAGCGGGTCCTGGCCGGCGCGCAGGCCGCCGGGATCGAGAACCTCATGGTCCTCACCGGCGACGTGCACGTCTCCTACGGCTTCGACATCAAGCGCGACTTCGACGACCCGGACTCCCGGACCCTGGGCACGGAGATCGTCACCACCTCGGTCACCAGCGGCCGCGACGGCTCGGCGAAGCCGTCCAACTGGGACACCCTCATGACCGCCAACCCGCACCTGAAGTTCTTCAACGGACTGCGCGGCTACGCGACGGTGTCCCTGGGCCGCGAGTCGGCGCGCGCCGACTTCAAGACGGTGTCCCACGTCAGCACCGAGGGCGCGCCGCTCACGACCGCCGGGTCCTTCGTGACCGAGGCGGGGGAGCCGGGGCTCAAGCCGGCGTGACGACCGGCTGGGCCGCTTCTTCCGTTTCTCCCGCTTCTCCCGGGTAGCGGACGCCGACGCGGTCCCGGATCGCGTCGAGCGTCCGCATCACCGCCAGCGTGCCGTCGAGGGGGACCAGCGGTGACTCGGTCTCCCCGGCGCGCAGGGCCCGCATCACCTCCTCCGCCTCGTGCCGGAGGCTCTCGCGGGGCCCGTCCGCCGGGTCGGCCCGGAACTCCTGCGGGTCCCGGCCGGTCCGGTGCAGCACGAAGTGGTCCGGGAAGAAGAACCCGTTCGGGACGTCGATGCGGCCCTCGGAGCCGGTGATCGACGCGGAGTTGGGCGTACCGCCGGTGATGGAGCAGTGCACCGAGGCGAGAGCGCCGCTCTCGTAGGAGAGCAGCGCGCCGGTCTGGAGGTCGACGCCCTCGTCGGAGAGCACGGCTCGCGCCGCGACGTCCGAGGGCTCACCGAGCAGCAGCTGCGCGAACGACACCGGGTACACACCCAGGTCCAGCAGCGCGCCGCCGCCCTGCGCGGGGTCGCGCAGCCGGTGCGCGGGCGGGAAGGGACCCGCGAGGCCGAAGTCCGCCTGGAGGCTGCGGACCTCGCCGACCGCGCCGTCGTCGACCAGCTCCTTCAGGCGCCGCACCAGCGGGTTGCAGAACATCCACATCGCTTCCATGAGGAAGACGCCGTGCTCGCGGGCGAGGGCCACCAGCTCCCCGGCCTCGCGCGCGTTCAGCGTGAACGGCTTCTCGCACAGCACGTTCCGGCCCGCCTCCAGGCACAGACCGGCCGCGGTCCGGTGCGCCGAGTGCGGGGTCGCGACGTACACCACGTCGACGTCCTCGTCCCGCGCCAGCGCCTCCCAGCCGCCGTACGCCCGCGGTATCCCGAACCGCTCGGCGAACGCCTTCGCCGACGCCTCCGTCCGGGAGGCCACCGCCACGACCTCCGCGTCCGGCAGATCGACCAGATCCGCCGTGAACCTCGCCGCCATCCCGCCGGTCGCGAGAATCCCCCAGCGCACCTTCTGTCCGGTCACCGCTGCCACCCTGCCCCACCCTCGCTCAGGTTCGTTCGTCGTCGTGCGTCGTGCGTCGTGCGTCGTGCATTCGTCGTGCGTCGTGCGTCGTGCGTCGTTCGAGTTTGTTCGTTCGAGTCCGTACGAGCTGAGAGCATAGGTGGCGGATCTGTAGAAGAGGGAGGGGCACATCACATGCCCGAGCGCGGGCCGTCCATACCGCACCAGTCACCGGACACGACCACGACCTCGGCGGCGCACCCGTCGCACACCTCGCCCACACTGCCCGCCGCCCGGCGCATCAGTCTTCTCGTCACCCTCATCCTCGGCAGCCTGACCGCCACGCCGCCGCTGGCGATGGACATGTACCTCCCCGCGCTCCCCGAGGTCACCCGGTCCCTGAGCGCACCGGCCGCCACCGTCCAGCTCACGCTCACCGCCTGTCTGGCCGGCATGGCCCTCGGGCAGATCGTCGTCGGTCCGATGAGCGACAAGTGGGGGCGCAGGCGTCCGCTGCTGGCCGGTCTCGCCGTCTACGTCGTCGCCACCGCGCTGTGCGCCGTCGCGCCGAACGTGGAACTTCTCGTCGCCCTCCGGCTGGTCCAGGGACTCGCGGGCGCCGCCGGGATCGTCATCGCCCGCGCCGTCGTACGCGACCTGTACGACGGTGTGGCCATGGCCCGCTTCTTCTCCACCCTCATGCTGATCTCCGGCGTCGCGCCGGTCGTCGCGCCGCTCATCGGCGGGCAGATCCTGCGCGTGACGGACTGGCGGGGCGTGTTCGTCGTCCTCGTCGTGGTCGGGGTGGTGCTGGGCGTCGTCGTGTGGGCCAGGCTGCCGGAGACGCTGCCCGTCGAGGAGCGGCACGCGGGCGGCGTCGGCGACACCCTGCGCGCGATGCGCGGCCTGCTCGCCGACCGGGCCTTCACCGGGTACATGCTCGCGGGCGGCTTCGCCTTCGCCTCGCTGTTCGCCTACGTCGCGGCGTCGCCGTTCGTCATGCAGGAGATCTACGGGGCCTCCGCGCAGACGTTCAGCCTGCTGTTCGGGCTCAACTCGATCGGCCTCGTGGTGGTCGGGCAGATCAACGGCAAGATCCTCGTCGGGCGGGTCAGGCTGGACCGGGTGCTCGGCCTCGGTCTCGTCGTCGTGATCGCCGCCGCGACCGTACTGCTGCTGATGTCCCTGGGCGTCTTCGGCGAGGTGGGGCTCGGGCCGGTCGCCGCCGCGCTGTTCGTGCTGATGTCGGCGATGGGCATCAGCCTGCCCAACACCCAGGCGCTCGCGCTGATGCGGGTCAAGACGTCCGCCGGCTCCGCCTCCGCGCTGCTCGGCACGTCCTCCTTCCTCATCGGCGCGGTCGCCTCGCCGCTGGTCGGGATCGCGGGGGAGGACACCGCCGTGCCGATGGCCGTGGTGCAGTTGGTGGCCGCGGTGCTGGCGCTCGGCTTCCTCGTCACCCTGTGCCGGCCCTCGGCCGGACGCACCGCCGGGCGGGGAGCGGGCGGAGGAGCAGGCAAGGGGGAGGACAACTGAGCGCTCCGAGACTGCGCGGCGACACCCCGGAGCGGGCCGGACTCGACCCCGGGCAGCTCCGTCGTGTCGTCGCCGAGGTGCACCGACTCACCGCCGGCGAACGCCCCTGGGCCGCGGGCGCCGTCGTGGCCGTCGGGCGCGGGCCCGTGCTCGCCGTCGAGGAGGCGGCGGGCTGGGCCGTGCGCTACGCCTCCTACGACCCGCGTACCGACACGGGCGTGGAGCTGCCGGCGGAATCGCGGGTGCCGATGACCGTGGACACGCCCTTCGACCTCGCCTCGCTGACGAAGGTGTTCACGGCGGTCGCCGCCGTGCAGCAGATCGAGCGGGGCACGCTCGGCATCGACGCGGAGGTCGGGGCGTACCTGCCGGACTTCCGGGCGGTGGCGCGGCACGGTGTCACCGTGCGGCAACTGCTCACCCACACCTCCGGGATGCGGCCCGAACTCCCGCTGTACGACGCCTCCGCCTCCGCCTTCGCCTCCGCCTCCGCCGACAAGGACGAACGGCTGCGGCGGCTGCGGGCGGAGCCGCCGGTGGGGGTGCCGGGCGTGTACTGCTACTCGGACCTGAACATGCTGCTCCTGCAACAGGTGCTGGAGCGCATCACCGGGCGGGGGCTGGACGTCCTCGTCCGGGACGGGATCACCCGGCCGCTGGGCATGACGGCGACGCGCTTCGGGCCGTGTCCGGGCGCCGCGGCCACGGAGGACCAGCGGCGGCCGTGGGCCAAGGTGGACCGGGGGATGCTGCGCGGGGTCGTCCACGACGAGAACGCGTGGGCGCTGGGCGGGGTGGCCGGTCACGCGGGGCTGTTCTCCACGGGCCGGGATCTCGCGGTCTTCTGCCGGACGCTGCTCGCGGGGGGTTCGCACGGGCCGGCGCGGATCCTCGGGCCGGACTTCGTGGAACTGTTGCTGGCCGCACCGGGGTTGGGATTCGCCTTGGACCAGCCGTGGTTCATGGGCGAACTGGCGGGGCGCGGGGCGGCGGGGCACACCGGGTTCACGGGGACGATGCTGGTTCTCGACCGGGCGACGGACACCTTCGCGGTCCTCCTCGCCAACACGGTCCACCCACGCCGTCGGGCTCCGGACAACCGGCCGCGCGCGGCGCTGTGCACGCGGGTGGCGCGGGCGGTACGGGTCTGATCGACACGGGTGCCTGCGGCGGCCTGTGCGGGGTGCCTGCGGCGCCTGTGCGGGTTCGGTGGGGGTGCGGGGTGCGCGGTGCGTTGTGGGTGGGTCGGGGCCGCGCCGGGGGGTGTCCGTCCTCGGAACGGCGCGGAATCGGTCGGCCACAGATCTCCCCCGGCGTTGACGCGCCAACCGCTGCGGGCGGACACCCCCCGACACGTCCCCTTCTCGCCGTACGCGGCTGCGGGCCGCCAGCGCCGCGCTGCCCCGGCCCGCCGTACGCGGCTGCGGGCCGCCGACGCCTTCCTGCCCCGGCCCGCCCGTACGCGGCTCTCCCGCCGCGTCGCCATGCCGCCCCGGCTGCGGGCCGTCGTCCGTCGCCCTCGCTGCGGGCCGTCGTGCCGCTGGGGCGATGGGGGTCCCCCCCCCGCTCGGGCGAAGCCGAGAGTGGGGGAGGGTGGCGCAGCGGCACCCCGCTGCGCCGGGCCGCGCTCCCCTCGCGCCCGCACCCGCGCCGGGTGCCGAGGGAACGCCGGACCACTGACCGCACCGCACCCTCGGAGTGCCTCGTACAATCGCCGGGTGAACCAGCCCGCCGCCCCCGCCGACACCCTGCGGGCCGCCCTCGCCGACCTCGTCGACGGGTTGCCGCCCCGCCAGGCCGCGCAGGCCGTGGAGCGGCTGATCGCCAGCTACCGCGGGGACACCCCGACCGACGCCCCCATCCTCCGCGACCGCGCCGACGTCGTCGCCTACGCCGCCTACCGCATGCCGGCCACCTTCGCCGCGGTGCGCTCCGCGCTGGACGCGTTCGCCGCGGCCGTGCCGGGATGGGTGCCCGGCGGTCACGTGGACGTGGGCGGCGGGACCGGCGCCGCGACCTGGGCCGTCAGCGACACCTGGGGCGGGACGCGTCCGGTGACCGTACTCGACTGGGCCGAACCCGCGCTCGCCCTCGGCCGGGAGATCGCCGCCTCGCTGCCGGCTCTGCGCGACGTCCGCTGGCGGCGTTCCCGGATCGGAGCGGCGCTCGACATCGAGAGCACCGATCTCGTCACGGTGTCCTACGTGCTCAACGAGCTGACCGGACCCGACCGCGCCGCCCTCGTCGACGCCGCCGCCGGTGCCGCCCGGGCCGTCGTGATCGTGGAAGCGGGTACCCCCGCCGGATACGCCCGCGTCATCGAGGCCCGCGACCGGCTGATCGCCGCCGGGTTCCGGGTCGCCGCGCCCTGTCCGCACAGTGCCGCCTGCCCCATCGTGCCCGGCACGGACTGGTGCCACTTCGCGGCCCGCGTCAGCCGGTCCAGCCTGCACCGGCAGGTCAAGAGCGGGTCCCTCGCCTACGAGGACGAGAAGTTCAGCTATGTCGCCGCCACCCGGCTCCCCGCCGAACCCGCCGCCTCCCGGGTGGTCCGGCGTCCGCAGATCCGCAAGGGCCAGGTGCTGCTCGACCTCTGCGAGCCCGACGAGCGGTTGCGGCGCCGTACGGTCACCAAGCGGCACGGCGACCTGTACAAGGCGGCCCGCGACGCGGCCTGGGGCGACTCCTGGCCGGCCGGGGAAGACTGACCGGCCCGACGACCCTGGAAGTGGACCTCCCCGTGGAACGTGACGTGCGCCCCGCCCTGCGGATCGTGATCGCCGAGGACGATCCGCTGCTGCGCGAAGGGCTCGCCCTGCTGCTGCGGGCCGAGGGCCTGGACGTGGTGGCCACCGCGGACACCGGCGAGTCGGTGCTCGCCGCCATCGACGAGCACGAGCCGGACGTGGCCATCCTGGACGTGCGCATGCCGCCCACCCACACCGACGAGGGGGTCCGCGCGGCCGTCGAGGCGCGGCGGCGGCGCCCCGGACTCGCCGTGCTGGTGCTGTCCGCGTATGTGGAGCAGTCCTTCGCCACCGACCTGCTGACCGGGGGAGTGGGCGGCCTCGGCTATCTGCTCAAGGAACGCGTCGGCCGGGTCGAGGAGTTCATGGACGCGCTCGGCCGGGTCGCGGGCGGCGGCACCGCCATCGACCCGGAGGTCGTCGCCCAGCTGTTCACCCGGACCCGGCAGGACACCCGGCTGGAGCGGCTCAGCCCGCGCGAGCGGGAGGTGCTCGGTCTGATGGCCGAGGGCCTGGGCAACAGCGCCATCGCCGGACGGCTCGTGGTCACCGACGGTGCCGTCCACAAGCACATCCGCAGCATCTTCGCCAAGCTCGACCTGTCCCCGGCCGACCAGGTCGACCGGCGGGTGGCGGCCGTCCTGCACTATCTGGAGAACGCGCGGGCGCCACGCCACTGAGCGGCCGGGGAGGGCGCGGTCAGCTCCTCGGGTTCTGCTGCCGTTCCCGCAGTCTGCGCAGCAGTTCCTGCTTCTGGGCCTGCGGCGACAGGCCGCCGCCGACGCGGGCGGCCCGGTCACCGCCGCGCAGGGCGTCACGGCCCAGCTTCCGGCGTGTGCCGCCGACTCCCAGCATGTTTCCGGCTCCACCTCGGGTCATGTCGTTCTCCTCTCGGACCGACGCATGGAGAGACGAGACGTGTCGTCTTGCCTTGCTCCCCTTCGGCGAGACGTCACGTCTTGTCAACCTGGTAACTTCGGAGCATGGCCACCATCCGGAAGTCCGCCCGCACCACGCCCACCGCCGCCGAGCGGCCGCATCCCGACGCCACCCGGCGCAGCCAGCGGTCCCGCCAGGCCATCTACGACGCCGCCCTCGCCCTGGTCGGGGACGTCGGCTACCCGAAGACCACCATCGAGGGCATCGCAGCCCGCGCGGGCGTGGGCAAGCAGACGATCTACCGGTGGTGGTCCTCGAAGGCGGAGGTGCTCCTGGAGGCCTTCCTCGACCTCGGTGAGCAGGCCGTCCACGCCCAGGGGCAGGAAGCGCCCTACGCCATCCCGGACACCGGCGACATCGCCGCCGACCTCAAGGCCGTACTGCGCGCCACCGTCGACCAGCTGTACGACCCGAAGTTCGAGGTGCCGTCCCGCGCCCTGGCCGCGGAAGGGCTCGTCAACGAACAGCTCGGCCGGGAGTTCGTCGCCAAGCTCCTGGAGCCGTCGCTCCAGCTCCACGCCGACCGGCTGCGTGCCGCCCAGGCGGCCGGCCAGGTGCGGCCGGAGATCGACCCGCGCATCGCGCTGGAACTCTTCGTCTCGCCGCTCGCCCAGCGCTGGCTCCAGCACACGGGGCCGGTCTCCTACGACTACACCGACACCCTCGTCGATTACGCGCTGCACGGGCTCGCCCCGCGGTGACCAGGGAAGTTTGTCCCTTCGCGACCCCGAAGCGCTGAATGGTGCGACGATAGGGCATGCTGGTGCGCACGACGGCGAGGCAAGGGGATAGATGAGCGCGGAGTTCGGCGGTCGGGGCGGTCTGCAGGGCAAACTCTCCTCGTGGCTGCGCGGACGCCGGCCCAAGGAGGCCACCTCGGACGGTGGCCGGGAGGATCTGCTGCTCGCCGCCGCCGGTGCCGGACTGCCCCTGGCGCCCGCCGCGCACCCCGCCGGATACCGTTGCTCCTGCGACCGCGTGGGCTGTCCCACCCCCGCCCGGCACCCGGTGTCGTTCGCCTGGCAGACGCAGTCCACCACGGACCGCGCCCAGATCGAGCGCTGGGCCCGGCACCAGCCCGAGGCCAACTTCATCACCGCGACCGGCATGGTGCACGACGTACTCGACGTGCCGTTGCAGGCCGGCCGGGAGGCGCTGGAGCGGCTGCTCGCCGCCGGTGTCGAGGTCGGGCCGGTCGCCGAGAGCGACGACGGACGCATGCTGCTGTTCACCCTCACCCGCGGCACCCCCGAGGACGAGGACGAGTGGTGGCCCTGCGAGCTGGACTGCCACCCCGAGACCATGGACGAGCACCCCGGGCTGCGCTGGCACTGCCGCGGCTCCTATGTGCTGGTGCCGCCGGCCCGGCTGCCCGGGGAACACCGCACGGTGCACTGGGTGCGCGGTCTTGAGCATCCGCTGCCGGATCCGCTGACCCTGCTGGAGACCCTCACCGACGCCTGCGCCCGGCACGCCGGTGAGGAGAGCGACCACGAGGGAGCCTCCTGGCCGCTGCGCCGCTGAGCGCTACTCGCCCTTCCCCGACGTCAGGCCCTGGACCCGGCCGAGCACCGACACCGGTCCGTCCGCCGGGTCGAGCGCGACCTCGTTGGAGACGAACTCCATCGTCAGCGACTGCTTGATCTCGCCGTCCGTCAGCGCCAGCACGTCCTTGTTCGGCGTCGGCACCGACGCGCCCCGCGCGGCGGTCTGCTTCTCGAAGTGCCGCGAGGTGAAGAACACCAGCGCCCCGCCGTCCTTCGTGCGCAGCGCCAGCGGCGCGTAGTCGCCGTTCGCCAGCGGCTCGTCGATGTACTGGGTGACCAGGCCCGGGCGGATCGAGCGCTTCTCGCGCAGCGCGCGCCAGGAGCTGGTGTGCACGCCGTCCGCGAAGGCCTTGCCGCCGTCCCGCAGATACGTCGTGTAGTCCTTGCTCAGGTCGGCCGGCGGGACGCTCACGTCGGTGGAGTTCGCGGGCACGGCCTCGGCCCAGCCGTCCCGGTCGGTCTTGAACTCGGGCACCTTGCCGGGGGCGACCAGCGTCAGGTACGCCGCCTCCCAGGTCTCCTCCAGACCGTTCCGGGTGAACACCAGCAGCCAGCGGGCCTTGCCGCCCTTGTTGGCCTTGGTGTCCGCGACGAACCAGCGGGGCCAGCCCGCCTTCTTCGGGATCGTGAACTTCGCGTCGGTCAGCTCCAGCGGCGCGTGCGCCGGATTGCCGTCGGGGTGGTTGACCGCGCCCGCCTTCAGCCGCGCCGAGTCGATCGCGGCGAGGGCGCCGGTGGTGTGGTCGGCGTCCAGGGAGGCGTCGTACGCCTTGTCGGCCGCGTTGTAGGCGGTGGTGAACTGCTCCAGCGCCTTCGCGGCCTCGGCCCGGGTGGCCGAGGGGAGCACCTCGCGCTCACCGTGCACCACCACGCAGCCGCTCGCCGTCAGCGACAACGCGGTCGCCGAGGCGGATATGAGCGCGCACTTCTCAAGCCTGCGGGGCCTTCGAGGGCCGCGATCCTGGCTCATCAGGTTCCTTCACCTTCCCCTTCCCGGAGGCGAACCCTACCGGGGCGAGGAAGAGCGCGAGCGCCGGGACCAGGTAGAGCAGCCACACCGTGACCTGGAGGACGGTCGGATCGGGCTGGAAGTTGAACACGCCCTTGAGCAGGGTGCCGTACCAGCTGGACGGATCGACCGTGTTGCTGATGTCGAAGGCCAGGTTCGTCAGGCCCGGTACCAGGTCCGCCTCCTGGAGGTCGTGCACGCCGTACGCCAGGACGCCCGCCGCCACGACGACCAGCATGCCGCCGGTCCAGGTGAAGAACTTGGCCAGGTTGATGCGCACCGCGCCCTTGTAGAACAGCCAGCCGAGCAGCACCGCCGTGGCCAGCCCGAGGGCCACGCCGATCAGCGGGCGCGGGGTGCCGTCGCTCGCCGCGTGCACCGACGCCCACACGAACAGGGCCGTCTCCAGGCCCTCCCGGCCGACCGCCAGGAACGCCGTGGCCACCAGCGCGCCGGTGCCCATCGCCAGGGCCGCGTCCAGCCTGCCGTGCAGCTCCGCCTTCAGGTGCCGGGCGGTGCGCCGCATCCAGAAGACCATCCACGTCACCAGCACCACGGCCAGGATGGAGAGCGAACCGCCCAGCGCCTCCTGCGCCTTGAACGTCAGTTCCTGCGAGCCGAACTCCAGCGCGCAGCCGAAGCCGAGCGCGATGGCGATCGCCACGCCGATGCCCGCCCAGATGGGCTTCAGGGCGTCCCGGCGGCCCGTCTTGACCAGATAGGCGATCAGGATGCAGACGACGAGTGAGGCCTCCAGGCCCTCGCGCAGTCCGATCAGGTAGTTGGAGAACACGGTTACGCCTCCTTGCCGAACAGCGTGCTGCCCCACCAGTCGTCCGCGTCGCGGACCCCGGGCGGCACGGCGAAGACCGCCGAACCCACGTGCTGGATGTACTCGTTGAGCGCGTCCGTCGCCAGGTTCCGCTGGACGGGGACGAAGCCGGTGCGGATGTCGCGCTGGTAGGCCAGGAAGAACAGGCCGGCGTCCAGGCGGCCCAGGCCGTCCGTGCCGTCGGTGAAGGAGTAGCCGCGGCGCAGCAGCGTCGCCCCGCCGTTGGAGTCGGGGTGCGCGAGCCGGACGTGCGCGTCGGGCTTCATCGCCTTCAGGAACGGCTCGTCGCGCTCCTTGGCCTTGCCGACCGGGGCGCCCTCGCCCTTGTCGCGGCCGAACACGTCCTCCTGCTCCTGCAGCGGGGCTCGGTCCCAGGTCTCGATGTGCATGCGGATGCGCCGCGCGACGAGGTAGGAGCCGCCCGCCATCCAGGCCTGGCCGTCCTTCTCGGCGGCCCAGACGAACTTCGCCAGCCGGTCCTGGTCCGTGCCCGCGATGTTGCGGGTGCCGTCCTTGAAGCCGAGCAGGTTGCGCGGGGTCTGCTCGTCGGGCGTCGTGGACGAGGTCTTGCCGAAGCCGAGCTGCGACCAGCGCACGACCACCTTGCCGAAGCCGATGCGGGCGAGGTTGCGGATCGCGTGCACGGCGACCTGGGGGTCGTCGGCGCAGGCCTGGACGCAGAGGTCGCCGCCGCTGCGGGCCTTGTCGAGATTGTCCCCGGGGAACCTCGGCAGGTCGGCCAGGGCCTCGGGACGCCGGTCGGCGAGGCCGAACCTGGCGAAGAGGGACGGGCCGAAGCCGATGGTGAGGGTCAGCCGGGACGGCCTGAGGCCCAGTGCCTCACCGGTGTCGTCCGGCGGGGCCTCGGGCAGCCCGCCGTAGGCGCCCTCGCCCACCGCGTGACCGGCGGTCATCGCGCGGGCCGCCGCCGTCCACTCCTTGAGCAGCGCGACGAACGTGGCCCGGTCCTCGGTCGTCACGTCGAACGCCGCGAAGTGCAGGCGGTCCTGCACCGGCGTCGCGATGCCCGCCTGGTGCGCCCCGTGGAAGGGGACGGCGGAGCCCGCGCCGGCACCGGCCGGGGCCGCGTCGTCGCCGGTGCGGTCCATCGCCACCGCCCCGCCGGCCGCCGCGGCGGCGCCGAGCGCGAGGCCCGCGCCGCCCCAGCCGATCAGCGCCCGCCGGGACGGAGAGGGGGCGGGGGACTCGGTGTCCGTCATCGTCGTCTCCCCGCGTCTACTTGGTGACCACGGCCGCGGCGAGCTTGGACAGCGGCTCCGCGAGCGCGTTGACCGCGTCCGACAGCTCCTTGCGGTCCGCCTTGCCGACCTTGTCGTAGGAGGTGAACTCATAGGAACCGGGGTTCGGGCGGTACTGGTCGAGCAGCTTGTCCAGCGCCGCGAACTGGCCGTCCAGCTCCGTCGTCAGCGCCGCGTCGTTCTCCTTGGCGACCGGCTTCAGCAGCGCGTACGACTTCTGCGCGCCCTCCACGTTGGCCTTGAAGTCGACCAGGTCGGTGTGCGAGTAACGCTCCTCCTCGCCGGTGACCTTGCCGGTGGCGACCTCGTCGAGCAGCTCCTTGGCGCCGTTGGCCATGGAGGTCGGGGTGATCTCGGCCTTGCCGACCCGGTTCTGCCAGTCCTTCAGGTCGGTCACCAGGGTGGCGGCGAGTTCCTTCTCGCGGTCGCCGATCTTCTTGTCCTGCCACAGCGCCTTCTCCAGGCGGTGCCAGCCGGTCCAGTCGGTCGCCGGGTCCTGGCCCGCCTCCAGACCGTCCTCGCGGACGTCGACCTGCGGGTCGATGTCACCGAAGGACTCCGCGACCGGCTCCGTGCGCTCCCAGCCGATGCGGGAGGGGGCGTACGCCTTCTTCGCGGCCTCCAGGTCACCGGCCTCGACGGCCTTCGCGAACGCCTCGGCCTTCGGGAGGGTCTCGTCGGCCTGCTGCTGCACGTACTGGCGGTAGGCGGCCACGGCCTCGTCGAGGCGCGGGTCGCGCGCGGCGGTCTTCCCGCCGGTGGCCCTGACGTCCTGGCGGATGCCCTTGCCCTTCATGCCGGGCTTGCAGGCGATCCGGTAGTCGCCCGCCTTCACTTCGGCCGTGACCCGCTGCTTGGTGCCGGGGCCGATGTTCTCCCGCTCGGTGACCACCCGGTCGTCGGGGAAGAGCAGGTAGACCTCGGTGACCTTGGAACCCTTGTTCTCGACGGCGAGTTCGACGTGACCGGCCGGGAACTCGGCCTTCGACACCTCGCACTTGTCGTCCGTCGCCGTCACCGTGATGACGTGATCGCCGTCCTCGGCACCGCTCTTCTCCGTGCACCCCGTGACGGCGGCCAGGGCCGCGGCGGTGGCGACGGCGGTGACGACGGAGAGTCTGGCGGCTCGCATGCGGGCTCCAAAGAACGGCCGAAAGTGCGCGTGACGGGCCTCACAGGAAGGTGAGGCTGGCCTAACATACCTAAGGATTTCCTAAGGAAAACCAGTCCATACGGTGATCCGAATCTCATGGACGGTGTATGAGCACGGGCCGGTCACGGTGGCTCAATGAAGTGCTCATGGGAGGGTCAAGGGAGCGTCAAGGACGGGCCTCGGCGGGGGAGCACGGGCGTCACGGCGTGCGGCGCGGGACGACGAGGAGCGCGCCCGTGCGCGGGTGCGGGAACACCTCCACCGGCTGCTCGTAGACCTCGGACAGCAGCCCCTCGGCGAACACCTCCGCCGGTGGACCCTCGGCCGCGATCCGGCCCGAGCGCAGCACCGCCACCCGGTCCGCGTACGCAGCCGCCAGCGCGAGGTCGTGCAGGACGACGACCACCGCGTCCCCCGCCCGCGCCCGCTCCCGGCACAACCGCAGCACGAGTTCCTGGTGCCGGAGATCCAGGGCCGCGGTCGGCTCGTCGAGCAGCAGGAGGGGAGCGCGCTGGGCGAGGACCCGGGCCAGGGCCACGCGGGCCCGCTCGCCGCCGCTGAGCGCGGAGAACGGGCGCCCGGCGAATCCGGCCACCTCCGTGCGCGCCATCGCCTCGGCCACGGCAGCGTCGTCCTCGCCCTCCCGGTCGCCGCCCGCCCAGGGCGCCCGGCCCATCCGGACGACCTCCTCCACCGCGAACGGGAAGGACAGCGACGCCGACTGGGGCAGCACCGCCCGGCGCAGCGCGAGTTCGGGCGCCGACCACCGCGCCACCGGCCGGCCTTGGACGCGTACGACACCCTCGGCGGCCGGGACGTCGGCGGCCAGCGCGCCCAACAGGGTCGACTTGCCCGCTCCGTTGGGACCGACCAGCGCGAGCACCTCGCCCGCGCGGACGCCCACGTCCACCCCGTCGAGGGCCGGCCGCCCGCCGAGGTGCACGCGCACTCCGTCGGCCTCGGCGAGCACGTCGCCGGGCGTGGCCGGGGGCGGCGGCACCGGAGGGGACGGCACGAGTCGCGGCAGCTTCACGCCCCTCATGCCCAGCCTCCCTGCCTGCGCCGGGTGCGGCGCAGCAGCCAGAAGAAGAACGGACTGCCCAGCAGCGCGGTCAACACCCCGAGCGGCAGCTCGGCCGGCTCCGCGACGGTGCGGGCGGCCAGGTCGGCGGCGAGCAGGACCAGCGCGCCGAGCAGAGCGCTGCCCGGGATCAGGAACCGGTGCCCGGGCCCCGCCGCCATCCGCAGCAGATGCGGGACGACGAGTCCGACGAAGCCGATGACCCCGGCCACGCTCACCGCCGCCGCGGTCAGCAGGGCGATCACCAGGACGAGGACGATCCGCAGCCGCTCCACGTCCACGCCCAGGTGCCGGGCCGGGCGTTCGCCCAGGGAGAGGAGGTCCAGACGGCGGGCGTACAGCGGGGCGAGCCCGAGGCCGAGCGCCGCGCAGGGCAGGACCGCCAGCACCTTCGGCCAGGTCGCCTGGGCGAGCGAGCCCAGCTGCCAGAAGGTGATCTGGTTGACCGCCGCCGTGTCCGCGAAGAACAGGAACAGTCCGATCAGCGCCCCCGCGAAGGCGTTCACCGCGATGCCGGTGAGGATCAGTGTCACGACCTCCGTACGGCCGCCGGAGCGGGACATCGCGTAGACGACCAGGACGGTGATCAGGCCGGAGACGAACGCGAAGACGGACACCGTCCAGGTGCCGAGGAAGTTCAGGCCGAACGCGAGAGCGGCGACCGCGCCGACCGCCGCGCCCGAGGACACGCCGATGACGCCCGGCTCGGCCAGCGGATTGCCGAACACGCCCTGCATCAGCGCGCCCGCGCAGCCCAGCGAGGCGCCGACGAGCAGCGCGAGCACGATCCTGGGGAACCGCACGTTCCACAGCACCGACCCGGCCACCCGGTCCAGTTCCGCGCCGCCGAGCCCGGCCCGGTGCAGCAGCGAGCCGAGCACGTCGCCGACCGGGACCGGGTAGGCGCCGGTGCCGGCCGCGACCGGGACGAGGACCAGCAGACCGGCGGCGAGGGCGGCGGTCAGCAGCCAGGCGGTGGTGCGCCGGGCACGCGGGGCGGCCGGGTCCGCGGGCGCCTGGGAGCGGGCCGGCTTGTCCAGTACGGTCACTTGCCGTCCCCCTCGCCGTACAGCTGCGCCACGACCGACTCCAGCACCTGGTCGGTGCGCGGGCCGTAGTTGAGGAGCACGCCGTCCTCGACGGAGACGATCCGGCGGTCCGTCCCGGCCGGGGTCTGGGCGACACCGGGGATCTTCACCAGCCCGTCCACGCCGCCGACCGACTCGAGTCCCTTGCTCATCACGAGGATCGCGTCCGGCGCGGCCTTGACGAGGGCCTCGCTGGTGATGGCGGTGAAGTCCTTGCCGAGGCCGGAGGCGGCCCCGGCGTCCACCGCCCCGGCCGCCTCGATCAGCGAACCGGCGCCGGAGTCCCTGCCGCCGATGAGGTAGACGGAGGCCGAGCCGCGCAGGTACAGGAAAGCGACCCGGGGTTTCTCCCCGTGCGGAACGTCCTTGCGCACGGCCCCGATCCGCTGCTCCGAACGCCGGGCCAGCTCCTTCCCGGCCGCCGGCACGCCCAGGGCGTCGGCGACCGACCGGATGCGCGGGCCCACGTCGTCCAGCCCCTCGGCCGCCCCGACGAAGAGCACCGGGACCCCGGCGGCGCGGATCTGGTCCACCGCCTCCTCGGGACCCGTGGTGGTCTCGGCGAGCACGAGGTCGGGCTTCAGCGACAGCACGCTCTCGGCGGAGACGTCGTGGCCCCGGGTGACCACGGGGAGTTCCGCCGCCTGTTCGAAGGTGGCGGTGACGTCCCGGGCGACGACACGGTCGCCGAGCCCGAGTGTGAAGACGATCTCGCTGAGGCTGCCGGAGAGGGGGACGATCCGCTCGGCCGCCTTCACCGTCACCCGCTCGCCGTCGGCGGAGGAGACGGTGACCGGGAGCCGGGGTTCGGGTCTCTTCGCGAGTGGTTCGACGCGGTTCACGACGGGCGCCCCGGCCGGGGCGGATCCCGCGCCGCCGTCGCCGCCGGGTGCCGCCTCGGACGCGCCTCCGCACCCCGTCGCGGTCAGGGAGAGGGCGAGCACGGACAGCAGTGCTCCCGCCAGTCGGTTTCGCAAGCGTCGCACGGTTCCGTCCGTCCTTTCCGGTCGACCGTCGGCATCGGTCGACTAGAGCTTAGGTTAGCCTTACCTTTGTTCGCTACCGGCCCCCCGATCCGGAGGACTTCGCATGCCCGCCCGCCTTCGCGCCCTGGTCACCGTGGTGTGCGCGGCCGTTCTCGGCGCCCTGCTGTCCGTGACCGCCGCCCACGCCGAGAGCCGGACCGTGCAGGGCGGACGGCTCGACTGGGGCATCAAGTCCTCCTTCCAGAGCTATGTCACCGGGCCGATCGCGAAGGGGAGTTACTCCCTGACCGGGAGCGCGGCCACCGTCGGCGGCAGCTCCTTCCGGTTCCACTCGGCGACCGGCACCTACGACGGCGGCACCGGCGCCTTCCGCGCCGCCTTCTCCGGCGGAGTGCGCTTCCTCGGCCACCGCACGGGCACCGGCGCGTACCAGCTCGACCTCACCCTCAGCCGTCCCACCGTGAGCGTCTCCGGCTCCACCGGCACGCTCCGCGTGGACGTCGTCAGCAGGGCGAAGGACACCGGGGCGGTCACGACGTCCCGTCAGGTGCCCTTCGCCTCCCTCTCCCTCGGCGGCATCGACATGCGGGGCGGCGGGAGCACCGTGGCCCTGAACGACCTGCCCGCCACCCTCACCGCCGAGGGCGCCCGGTCCTTCGCCGGGTACTACACCGCGGGCACCGCGCTCGACCCGGTGAGCCTGTCCGTCGACGTCGAGGCACCCGCGGCGCGGCAGGAGAAGCAGCCGCCGGCCGCCCCCTCGCCGTCCGCCGAGTCGCCGGAGCCCGCGAAGACATCGAGCGGCACGGTCCGGGACGGCGCCGTCGACTGGGGTGTGCGCCGCACCTTCCGCGAGTACGTCACCGGCGACATCGCCGACGGCGAGTGGGCCCTCACCGAGGGCGCCCAGGACGGCGGCGCCCTCTTCCGCTTCCCCGGCGGCGAGGGGACGTACGAGGACGGCGACCTCACCGCCGCCTTCAAGGGCACGGTGCGCTTCACCGGCGCCCACGGCCTCGACCTGAGCCTCGGCAACGTGCGGACCGTCGTCGAGGACGGCAGGGGCACCCTGTACGCCGACGTGACGAGCCCGGACGCCGAGGAGAAGAAGGTGCCCCTGGTCACCTTCACCGCGGGCCAACCGAAGCCGGCCGACGGCCTGGTGAAGGTCACCGAGGCCCCGGCCGAGCTCACCGCCCGCGGCGCGAAGGCCTTCGGCGGCATGTACCGGGCCGGCACCGCGATGGACCCCGTGTCCCTCGCCGTCGCCCTCACCGCCGACGCGGAACTGCCCGCCCTGCCGGACCTCGGCAGCGAACCCACCCCCAGTGCGAGCCCGCAGCCCGAGCAGACCGGCGCCGACACCTCCGCCGCCCCCGTCGCGAGCGGCACCGACGACGGCGACTTCCCCGCACTTCCCGTCTCCCTCGCGGCCGGTGCCCTGCTGCTGGCGGCCGCGGCCCTCGTGGCCGTCGCCCTCCGCAGGCGCCGCGCCCGGCCCGCCGCATCCGCCGAGGCCGCAGCGTCCCCGGCGGACCCGGACCCGGACCCGGCCCCGGGCCAGGGCTGAACACCCCCGACACCCAAGGAGAACCGAGCCATGCCCGTCAGACGACGTCGCTCCACCGCACTCGCCGCCGCCGTGGCCACGGCCGCCGCACTCGGCGCGACCGCTTTCGCCGCGCTGGGCGGCGCCACCACCGCCTCCGCGGCCGAAGCCCCGCTATCGGACTACGAGTTGACGTGGGGCATCAAGCAGTCCTACCGGACGTACGTCGGCATGTTCGGCAGCTTCACCGCCTCCGAGGGCGCCGCCCAGGCCGCGGGCAACGGCGCCTTCACCTTCACCGAAGGCACCGGCACCTACGACACCACGGCGCACACCGTCGACCTCGGTTTCAAGGGCAGGCTGGTGAGTGCCTCCGCCGCGCACGGCTTCGAGGTCACGCTCACCGACGTGCGCTTCGACAGCGGCGCCGGTGAGATCACCGCCGACGTGACCACCGTCGACACCTCCGGCGCGACGCCCACCAAGAAGGGCGACGACGTGCCGCTCGCCACGGTCGCCGTGTCCCGCGCGATGACCGGCATGGCGACCACCCTCACCGCCGAGGCGGGCGAGTACCTCGGCAGTGCGAGCTACGCGGGCGCGGCCGGGGACCCGCTGACGGTGGTCAAGAAGACGCCCCCGACCACGGAGCCGACGACCGGTCCCACGACCGGGCCCACCACCGGTCCCACGACCGGGCCCACGACCGGTCCCACCAGCGGTCCCACCGGGGAACCCTCCAAGGAGCCGACCACCGGCCCGACCGACCCGGAACCGACCGGCCCGCAGACCACGCCCGGTACCCAGGGCCCGAGCCCCGCGGCGAGCACGAGCGCCCCGCCGTCGGCCCCCGCGAGCGCGGCCCCCGCCAAGGGCGCCATCGCCGACGGCACCCTCCGCTGGGGCGTGAAGGAGTCCTTCCGCGCCTACGTCGTCGGAACCATCGCCAAGGGCAGGGTCACCGTCTCCGGCGGCGCCACCCAGGCCGCCGGGAACGGCGCGTTCACCTTCAAGGATGCCACCGGCACCTACGACACGGACACCGACAAGCTGACCGCCGCCTTCAAGGGCGCCGTCAACTTCAAGGGCCACGAGTCGGACGGGACCTACGGCCTCGACCTGACCCTGAGCAACCTCAAGGCCACCCTGGACGGAGGCACCGGCAAGCTCACCGCCGACGTTAACAGCCTCGGCACGCGGACCGAGGGCGTGGTCCTGGCCGACCTCGCGGCCCGGTCCGGCGACCTGAGGGCCGACAAGGACGTCATCACGGTCGACGGCATCGCCGCCACCGTCACCGACGCCGGTGCCAAGGTCTTCGGCAACTACCCGGCCGGCACGGCCCTCGACCCGGTCGGCCTGACGGTGGCGCTCGGCGAAGACGCCCGGCTGCCTGACGGCGGCGGCACGGGCAGCTCCGGCGGCGCGGGCGGCACCGGCGGCGCGACCACCGGCGGCGCCGGGAGTACCGGCGGCACGGGTTCGACCGTCGGCGGCGCCGGAACGACCACCGGCGGTTCGACCGGCGGCGGCAGCCTCGCCTCCACCGGTTCGGACATACCGGGCCCGGCCCTGGGCGCGGCGGCCGGTGTCGCGGTCGTGGCCGGCGCGGGCGCGGTGTACGCGGCGCGCGGGCGGCGGGCGCGGGCACGGTCCGCCGAGTAGTCCGTTGCGGGCCGGGGCGGCCCGCAACGGCCGCCCCCGGGCGATGCTTGAATGCCCCGGTGATCGACTACGACGTACTGCGCGTCTTCTGCGCCCCGAACGGCGGATACGGCAACGAACTGGGCGTCGTCCGGGACGGATCCGTGCTGCCGGAGCCCGAGCGGCGGCAGGAGCTGGCCGCCGAACTCGGCTTCAGTGAGACCGTGTTCGTCGACGACCCCGAGCGCGGCGTCGTCGACATCTACACGCCCACCCTGCGCCTGCCCTTCGCCGGGCACCCCTGCGTCGGCACCGCCTGGCTGCTCGACGTGCCCGAACTCGTCACCCCGGCCGGGGTGGTGGGCGCCCGGCTGGACGGGGAGTTCAGCTGGATCGAGGCCCGCCCCGAGTGGGCCCCGCCGCGCACCCTGCGTCAGTACGCCACCGTCGCCGAGGTCGACGACCTGGCGGTGCCGCCGAAGGGGGAGTGGATCTACGCCTGGGCGTGGGAGGACGAGGCGGCGGGAAGAGTGCGCGCCCGCGCCTTCCCCGGGCGCGAGGACGGGATCGACGAGGACGAGGCGACGGGCGCGGCGGCGCTGCTGCTGACCGGGCAGCTGGGCCGCGCCCTGAACATCACGCAGGGGGCCGGCTCCCAGATCCTCACCGCACCGCAGCCCGAGGGCTGGGTCGAGATCGGCGGGCGGGTGCGCCTGGAGCGGTGACGGCGACCGCCACCGCTGCCGGCGCACCGCCCGGCTCACGCGGACAGCGGGAACTCCTCGCCCAGCGCCCGGAAGACCGCCGTGTTCAGAGCGAAGGCGCGCCTGCACTCGGCGACGATCCGCTGCTTCTCCAGGTCGTCCGCGCGGATGCCGTCCAGCAGTTCGCGGTACTCCCGCTTGAAGGCGGCCGGGTTGGGGATCTCCTCGAAGACGTAGAAGCGGACCCCGTCGCCCTTCCTGGCGAAGCCCCACGTCCGCTCGGCCTTGTCGCGGATGATCTGCCCGCCCGACAGGTCGCCGAGGTAGCGCGTGTAGTGGTGGGCGACGTACCCCGCCGGCCAGTCCTCGGCGCACTCGCGCACCCGGGCCGCGTACGCCTCGGTCGCGGGCAGGGCGGTCAGGCCCGCGCGCCAGCCGGCGCCGCGCAGGTGCGCCAGGTCCCGCTCCAGGGAGGCCAGCCGGAGCAGCTCCGGCCGGACGAACGGCCCGGCCACCGGATCCGCCGCCAGCCGTCCGGCGGCGGCCTCCAGGGCCTCGTAGACGAACCACAGCTGCTCGGTGTAGCGCGCGTAGGCGTCCACGCCGAGCCGGCCCCCGAGCAGGTCGCTCATGAAGGTGGAGGTCTCCGCCTCCACGTGCTGCTCGTGGGACGCCGTGCGGATGAGGGTCGAGAAGGAGTCCATGGGGCCGATTTTCTATGGTTAGGCTTACCTAAGTCAATAGGCTTGCCGACGGGCTGTCGGTAAAAGCGTACCCACCCGGACGCGAAACAGCCCGCCCTCCGAGGAGAGCGGGCCGTCCAGGGCGTGCGAGGTCAGGGCAGGGTGAGGATCTCCGCGCCCGAGTCCGTCACCACGAGCGTGTGCTCGAACTGGGCCGTGCGCCTGCGGTCCTTCGTCACGACCGTCCAGCCGTCGTCCCACATGTCGTACTCATGGGTCCCGAGTGTCAGCATCGGCTCGATCGTGAAGGTCATCCCGGGCTGGATGACGGTCGTCGCGTGCGGGCTGTCGTAGTGCGGCACGATGAGCCCCGAGTGGAACGAGGAGTTGATGCCGTGGCCGGTGAAGTCCCGCACCACCCCGTACCCGAACCGCTTCGCGTACGACTCGATGACCCGGCCGATGATGTTGATCTGGCGGCCCGGCTTGACCGCCTTGATCGCGCGGGCCAGCGACTCCCGGGTCCGCTCGACCAGCAGCCGGCTCTCCTCGTCCACGTCGCCGACCAGGTAGGTCGCGTTGTTGTCGCCGTGCACCCCGCCGATGTACGCCGTCACGTCGAGGTTCACGATGTCGCCGTCGCGCAGCACCGTGGAGTCGGGGATGCCGTGGCAGATGACCTCGTTGACCGAACTGCACAGGGACTTGGGGAAGCCGCGGTAGCCGAGCGTCGAGGGGTAGGCGCCGTGGTCGCACATGTACTCGTGCGCCACCCGGTCCAGCTCGTCGGTCGTCACGCCGGGCGCGATGTGCTTCGCGGCCTCCTCCATCGCCCGCGCCGCGATCCGCCCGGCCACGCGCATCGCCTCGACCGTCTCGGGTGTCTGCACCTCCGGACCGGTGTACGGCGCCGGCGCGGGTTTGCCGACGTACTCGGGCCGGCGGATGTTTCCGGGCACGGAACGGGTGGGAGACAGCTCCCCTGGTACGAGCAGCGACTGGCCAGACATGCAGCGAGTCTAACCAGCGGGCATGGGGGAACATGTCGGTGGCGAGAGGAGCTGTCCATGGCCCTGTTCAAGAAGCGCACGGTCGGCAAACCGGGCGAGTGGTACTACTGCCTGGAGCACCAGAAGGTCGAGGAGGGCCCGGACTGCCCGGGCAGGGACCGCTTCGGGCCGTACGCCTCCCGCACGGAGGCCGAGCACGCGATGCAGACCGCCCGCGAGCGCAACCTCGAGTGGGAGAACGACCCCAGGTGGCACGACGCCTCCTCGGCGGGGGGCGCCGACGGCGACCGGGACGACTGATCAGCCGCTCGCGGCGTCGGCTGCGCGCTTCTCGCGCAGCCGGACCGCGTGCTCGTTCGTCCGCGCGTCGTACGTCATCATCGTCGGCAGGCACAGCGCCAGCAGCCCCACCGCGCCCGCGCACAGCAGCCCGCCCGACCACACCGACGCCCGCACCCCGGCGAGCGCGGCCGTGCCGCCCGCCCGGACCTGACCGAGCTGCGGGCCAACCGAGTACGACAGCAGCTCGATCCCGGCGAGCCGGCCGCGCAGCTCGTCCGGGATGGTCTGGTTCCACATCGCGCTGCGGAAGACGCCGCTGACCATGTCGCAGGCCCCGGCGAGCACGAGGCACAGCAGCACCAGCCACACGTTCCCGGCGAAGCCCGCCGCGGCGACCGCCACGCCCCACCCGGCCGCCGCGAGGACCACCATCCGCCCGTGCCGGTGCACCCGCGACGTCCATCCGCTGCTCACGCCCACCAGCAGCGAGCCCGCCGGGATCGCCGCGTACATCAGCCCGAGCGACCACTCGGCGCCCAGTTCGTCGGCCAGGAACGGCAGCACCGCGAGCGGCATCGCCAGGAGCATCGCCGCGATGTCGACCGCGTACGTGCCCAGCAGCTCCTTGCGGCCCCACGCGTACCCGGCCCCCTCGGCGATCGCGGCCCATGAGGGCTTGCGCGCCTCGTGCGAGGCCGGTGCGGAGGCGAGGCCCGCGACCAGGGCCACCGAGGCGGCGAAGCTGACCAGGTCCACCGCGTACGCCCAGCCGAGGCCCGCGTACGCCACCACCACGCCCGCCAGCGCCGGTCCGGCGATCCCGCCGGCCTGCCAGCGCAGCGCGTTCAGCGAGGCGGCGGCCGGCAGGTGCTCGTGGGCCACGATCCGCGGGATCAGCGAGTCCAGGGCCGGGCGCTGGACCGCGCCGAGCGCCGCGGTGAACGCGGCGATCACATACAGCGGCCACACGGCTGGGCTCGGCATCAGCGCGTTGACCAGCAGCGCCGCGCACAGCGCGCCCTGACCGGCCTCCGTCCACAGGATCAGCCGCCGCTTGTCCCAGGCGTCGGCCAGCGCACCGCCGTACAGCCCGAACACCACCAGCGGCACCAGCTCCACGGCGCCGATCGCGCCGACCGCCGCCGCCGAGCCCGTCAGCTCCTTGATCTGCACCGGCAGCGCGACGAACGTCAGGAAGCTCCCGAAGTTCGTGATCAGCCCCGAGACCCAGAGCCGCCGGAAGTCCCGCGAGGCCCGCCAGGGGGACAGGTCGGGCAGCAGGGCCCGCAATCCGGCGGGCGGGCCGTCGAACGCCTCACCCGCCTTGTCGGCGGGGGCGTCGGCGGGAGAGGTGTCGGTCACGAGCGGCCATCGTCCGGCGACCCGCCGAGCACGGCAACCGGTTTTCCCCGACGGCGGTCACCGGCCGGGCCGCGACCGTCACAACCGACGCGGCGGTCACCGGCCGGGGCGCGCCCGTCACGACGGTCACCGGCCGGGGCGCGCCCGTCACGACGGTCACCGGCCTGGGCGCGGCCGTCACGGCCGACGACGGCCGGACAGCGGCGGCCAGTGCCGGGTCGCGGCCGACGCGGCGGTCGCCGGGCGGACTTGCGGTGGGTGGCGGCCGGAGTGGGGCGGTTGTCGGGCGGGTTTGTGGCGGGTGGCGGCTGAGGCGCGGTGGTCGTTGGGCGAGTTGCGGCGGGTGGTGACCCGGGGGCGTGCGGGCGCGGTCGGGCTGTGGTGGGTGGCGGCCGACACGGCCGACCGCGGCGGTCGGCGGCGAGGGCGCGGCGGGCGGTGGGTGGCACCGGGTGGGGGGTGGTCGTCACCAGCCCGATGGTGGTGGGGCCGTCAGGTGGTCGGCGAGGCGGGAGAGGCGGTCTCGGAAGCGGCGTCGGCCCCGGGGCGGCGGCACCGCGTTCTCCCCGGCCGACGCGCTGACCAGGTGCTGCACCGTGTCCAGATCCAGCTCGGCGCCGTCCGGGACGGTCAGCGTCTCGTGTGCCATCGCCGTCAGCTCCCGCTCGCCCGGCTCCCGGTCGGTGCCCAGCGCCAGCACCGTCGCACCGGCCCGGCGGGCGTCGTGCACCCGCTCAAGCAGCGGGGCGCCGGGATCGTCGGGCGTGACCACCAGCAGCGTCTCCCCGCGCCGGGCCGCCGCCAGCCGTCCGAGGCCGACCGCGAGATGCGCCGGGTCCGACGGGCGCGCGTCGTGCCTGACCAGCGTCGGCGCCAGCTCCGGCGTCCCCGACCAGGCGGCCTCGTCCACCAGGTGCGCCGCCAGATGCCAGGGCTCGAACCCGGGGGTGCCCACCAGCAGCAGACCGCCCCCGTGCGGGACCACCGACCCCCGCAGCGCCCCCGCGAACCTCCGGGTGGCCCCCAGCCACTCGGTCCCGGCGAGCACTTCCCGCAGCAGCGCGACCCTCACGGCGTCCATGCGGCCGCATCCTGCCGCAACACCGTCCGCGCGGTCCGCCGTTCGCCCCGGATTCACCCGGCCCGGGGACCCCCTTCCACCGGGCGGGACCCCTGCCCCTGGGCAGGCCGTGGCGGACGTAGGGTCGCCCCATGACCTCTACCGACAGTGCTGCACACAAGGCCCCCGCCAAGGACCCCTGGGACCTGCCCGACGTCTCCGGGCTGGTCGTCGGCGTGCTCGGCGGCACCGGGCCCCAGGGCAAGGGCCTCGCGTACCGCCTCGCCAAGGCCGGCCAGAAGGTGATCGTCGGCTCCCGCGCCGCCGAGCGCGCCGCGGCCGCCGCCGAGGAGATCGGGCATGGCGTCGAGGGCGCCGACAACGCCGAGACCGCCCGCCGCAGCGACGTCGTGATCGTCGCCGTGCCGTGGGACGGACACGGCAAGACCCTCGAATCCCTGCGCGAGGAACTGTCCGGCAAGCTCGTCGTCGACTGCGTCAACCCGCTCGGCTTCGACAAGAAGGGCGCCTACGCGCTCAAGCCCGAGGAGGGCAGCGCCGCCGAGCAGGCCGCCGCCCTGCTGCCGGACAGCCGGGTCGCCGCCGCCTTCCACCACCTCTCGGCGGTCCTCCTCCAGGACCCGGAGATCGACGAGATCGACACCGACGTGATGGTGCTCGGCGAGGAGCGCGCCGACGTGGAGATCGTGCAGGCACTCGCCGGGCGCATCCCCGGCATGCGCGGCGTCTTCGCCGGACGGCTGCGCAACGCCCACCAGGTCGAGTCGCTGGTCGCCAACCTGATCTCCGTCAACCGCCGCTACAAGGCACACGCCGGGCTCCGCGTCACCGACGTGTGAGGCGATGGGGGACACTGGTGGGTGCCGGCCGCGCCGGCGCAGTACCCGCACGTGTCCCCCGACAGGAGCCCGCCCCATGCCCCGCCTCGCCCTCTACGCCCTGGTCGTCTGCGTCCTCGCGGTGGCCGCCGCCGTCGTCTCCTTCGTGCAGGGCAGCGTCGTGATCGGCGTCGTGTGGGTGCTGCTGTCCGGCGTGTCGTCCAACATGTGCTGGTACTACGTGAAGCGGGGCCGGGACACCCGGCGCGCCACGTCCGTCACGGGGTGACCGTGCACAGCTCGTCCGTCTGCCAGAAGCGGTACAGTTCGAAGCCGCAGTAGGTGTCGACCTCGCCGATCCCGAGGGAACGCAGGATCGCGTCGATCGCGTCGAAGAAGACGCCGTTGAGCGCCGGGATCCACAGCAGCGCGAACACGATCAGCAGCCCGAACGGCGCGAGCGGCTCCACCTGCCGCCGCACGTTGTACGACAGCCAGGGCTCGATCACGCCGTAGCCGTCCAGGCCCGGCACCGGCAGGAAGTTCAGGATCGCGGCCGTGACCTGGAGCAGCGCGAGGAAGGCCAGCGCCAGCCGGAAGTCGCGCGGCACGCCGTCCAGCGCGTCCAGCCAGAACGGCGCCGTGCACACGACGGCGAACAGCACGTTCGTCAGCGGGCCCGCCGCCGAGATCAGACTGTGCCGCCAGCGCCCCCGGATCCGCCCCCGCTCGATGAAGACGGCGCCGCCGGGCAGACCGATCCCACCCATGATCACGAACAGCACCGGGAGCACGATGCTCAGCAGCGCGTGCGTGTACTTCACCGGGTTCAGCGTGAGGTAGCCCTTCGCGCCGACCGAGATGTCGCCGCTGTGCAGCGCGGTGCGGGCGTGCGCGTACTCGTGCAGGCACAGGGACACGACCCAGGCGGCCGTCACGAACAGGAACACGGCCAGACCCGGCTGCTCGGCGAACCCGCTCCAGGTGGCCCAGCCCGTGACCGCGGCGACGGCGACGATCCCGAGGAAGACGGGACTGATCCGCCGGTCACTGGGGCGGGCGGTGGCGGTGGACATGGAACTCCCTGACTGTCGGGCACGCGTGAGGGCACCCGCGGGTGCGGGACTGCCCGACCGTACCGGGCGCACGGGGAGAACGTCTCGTGCGGGGCGGACGGTTCCTGGACGGGCGACACGGGGGACGACGGTTCCTGGACGGCGACACGGAGGGGGCGGCGGAGGCCGGTCACGCCGCGCGGCCAAAACCCCGTGACCGGCTCCGACGGCAGCGGGGACAATGGTCCCGTGCGCTATCGCATCCTCGGCACCACACAGGTACTCCGTCCCGACGGCACGGCCGTCCCGCTCGGCGGGGCGCGGCTGCGTGCCCTGCTGACCGTGCTCGCCCTCCGGGCCGGCCGCGCCGTCCCCGCGGGGCTGCTGGTGGAGGAGGTCTGGGACGGGGACCCGCCCGCCGACGCGCCGGGCGCGCTGCAGGCGCTGGTGGGGAGGCTGCGCCGGGCGCTGGGCGCGGACTCGGTCGTCTCCGCCGACGGCGGTTACCGGCTGGCCGCCGCCCCCGACGACGTCGACCTGCACCGCTTCGACCGGCTCGCGGGTGAGGGCACCCGCGCCCTCGCCGACGGCGACCCGGCCAAGGCCGCGGTCGTGCTCGACGACGCCCTCGCCCTGTGGGGCGACCCCGTCCTCCCCGTCCTCCCCGACCTGCCCGACCGCACCGCGGAGGCGGCCCGCTGGACGACCCGGCGCCTGGACGTCCTGCGCGCCCGCCACACCGCCGCCCTGGGCCTCGGGCAGGCCGAGCACTCGCTGCCCGAGCTGACCGCGCTGTGCGACGGACACCCCCTGGACGAGCCCCTCCAGGCACTGCGGCTGCGCGCCCTGCGCGACACCGGCCGCACCGCCGAGGCACTGGCCGCCTACGAGGATGTACGCCGCCTGCTCGCCGACCGCCTCGGCGCCGACCCGGGCCCGGAGCTGCGGGCCCTTCACGCGGAACTGCTCCACCCGGCGCCCGGCCCCGGCCCGGTGTCCGGGCGCGGCCGGGGCGCGATGCCCGGTCCCGCGTCGGGTTCGGCACCGGCACCCGGTCAGGCTCCGGGGTCCGCCGCCTTCCCCGCCCCGGGTACGGGACGCGCCCCCGCTTCCGGGACGGCGCCCGGGCCCCATGCCGCCCCCGCCGGTCCTGCTTCAGGCAGCCGGCCTGTTTCCCGGACGGCACCGGGGTCCCCCGCCACCCCCGCCCCTGCCTCCGGCCCCGCACCCGCTTCCCACCCGGCGCCCGCGCCCACCACCGGCCCGGCCTCCGCCACCGGACCGCAGCCGACCACCGCCCCTGCCGCCGGCCCCGCACCCGCTTCCCACCCGGCGCCCGCGCCCACCACCGGCCCGGAGTCCGCCACCGGACCGCAGCCGACCACCGCCCCCGCGTCCGCGTCCGCCAGCGCCCCCGCCCCCGCGTCCGCCACGGCGCCCGCGACCGCGCCGCCGTCGGAAGCCGCCGCCGCGTGGCCCGAGTCCGCCACCCCACCCGCCCCTGAGGGATCGCGGCCCCGGGGCAACCTGCGTGCCCGGCTCACCTCCTTCGTCGGGCGGGAAGGTGACGTGGAAGCGCTGCGCGCCGACCTGGCGACCACCCGGCTCGTCACCCTCCTCGGACCCGGCGGCGCCGGGAAGACCCGGCTGTCGCAGGAGGTCGCCGAGGGGGCCGGGGACACGGCGCGGGACGGGGTGTGGCTGGCCGAGCTGGCCCCCGTCGACGACCCCGCCGACGTACCGGAGGCCGTCCTGACCGCCGTCGGCGCCCGCGAGACCGTGCTCTACCGCGCCGGTGCCGAGGAGATGCGGGCCGCCACCGCCTCCGAACGGCAGGACACCGCCGTCGAGCGGCTCGTCGAGCACTGCGGTCGGCGCCGCCTGCTGATCGTCCTCGACAACTGCGAGCACGTCGTCGACTCCGCTGCCCGCCTCACCGAGGCACTCCTCGCCCGCTGCCCCCACCTGACCGTCCTCGCCACCAGCCGCGAACCCCTCGGCGTGCCGGGGGAGACGCTGCGCCCCGTGGAGCCGCTGTCCGAGCCCGCCGCGCTGCGGCTGCTCGCCGACCGGGGTGCCGCCGCCCGCCCCGGCTTCCGCGTCGACGCCGACGAGGAGACCGCCGCCGCCTGCGCCGAGATCTGCCGCCGCCTCGACGGCCTGCCGCTGGCCATCGAACTGGCCGCCGCCCGGCTCCGCATGCTCACCCCGCGCCAGATCGCCGACCGGCTCGACGACCGCTTCCGCCTGCTCACCTCCGGCAGCCGTACCGTCCTGCCCCGCCAGCAGACGCTGCGCGCGGTCGTCGACTGGTCCTGGGACCTGCTCGACGCCGACGAGCGCGACGTGCTGGGGCGGCTGTCCGTCTTCGCGGGCGGCTGCGACCTGGCCGCCGCCGAGGCCGTGTGCGGACCCGCCGCGCTGGAGGCGCTCGGCTCCCTCGTCGACAAGTCCCTCGTCGTGGCCACGCCCGTGACCGACCGCCTGTCCGGCGACGGCATGCGCTACCGGCTCCTGGAGACCGTCGCCGAGTACGCCGGCGAGCGCCTCGACGAGGCCGGCGGACGCGCCTCGGCGGCCCGCGCCCACCTGACGTACTACCGCGAACTCGCCCGCACCACCGATCCGTTGCTGCGCGGAGCACAGCAACTCGCCGCCATCGAGCGGCTGGAGCGCGAGTACGAGAACCTGCGCACCGCCCTGCGCCACGCCGTCGCCGAACGCGACGAGCAGGAGGCGCTCTGCCTGGCGCTGTCGCTGGTCTGGTACTGGCAGATGCGCGACCTGCGGGTGGAGGCCCGGAACTGGTTCGTCGAGGTGATGGCACTCGGCCCGGACCCCTTCGCCGAACCGGCCGGCCCCGCCCAGCCGGTGTGGGAGCGGTGCACGTCCGCCCCGCCCCCGATGACCGGCGAGGTCCTCGCGGAGGCCCGGCGCGGAGTGCACCTGGCCCATCTGGCCTGCATGGACACGGAGCTGGACGCGTGGCAGAACCCGGCGGCCAAGCGCAAACTGCGCGTCATCGCGGACACCTACGAGCCGGGGATGCCGCAGACCTGTTCCAGCCCCGGCCTGCTCTGGTTCTACTCCGTGTTGCTCACCGGTGACATGGCGCGGCTGCGCGAGATCATGGACGCCACCGTGCGGACCTGCCGCGAGACCCCGGGGTACGAGTGGGAGCTGGCCGGCGGCCTGCAGATGCGCGCCAACATGCTCGCCAACCGCACCGACTGGGCGGGCGACGCGGTCCGCGACGCCGACGAGTCGCTGGAGATCTACCGCCGGCTCGGCGACGGCTGGGGCATGGCCGAGGCCCTCTCCGGGCGGGCCGAGGCCCGCGAGCGCATCGGCGAGTACCGGCTCGCGGCCGCCGACTACCGGGCCGCCGCGGAACACGCCGAGCGGCTCGGCGCGCACGCCCAGGTGGACATCCTCGACGCCCGCCTCGGCAGCGTGCTGCTGGAGGCGGGCGACACGGAGCAGGGCGAGCGCGTCCTGCGCGAGGTGATCGACCGTACGGCGGGTATGGGCCACAACGGCGCCATGCCCGCGGCCCGGCTCTTCCTCGCCGGACACCTCGGCATGACCGGCCGTACGGCCGAGGCGGGTGAGCAGCTGCGCTCGCTGCGCGAGGAGTTCTCCATCGCCCACTTCGTGGTCTTCGACGCCTTCATCATCGCCGCCGAAGCCTGGCTCGCCACGCTGGAGGGCCGGCACGAGGAGTGCCTGACCGGGATCCGCAAGTCGCTGCGGAAGGCCGAGGACCCGCTGTCCACGGCCATCGCCCCGCACATGCGCTCCGCGTACCTGACCATCGCCGCGATGGCCCTGGCCCGCTCGGACGGCGGCGGCCGGGCCGCGGACGGCGCCCGGTGCCTGGGCGCCGCCGAGGCGATGCTCCCGCCGGGGCACGTGTCGACGGGCATGGAGCGGGACGCGCGCGAGCGGGCCGTCGAGCGGGTCCGCGAGGCGCTCGGCGCCGAGGCGTACGCCGACGCGTACGCCGAGGGCGGCCGGCTCTCCCCGGAGGAGGCCGTCGCCCTCGTCTGACGCGTACGCGGTTCAGCTCTTCGTGCGGAACTTGTGGACGGCGATCGGCGCCATCACCGCCGTCAGCACGGCGGACCAGGCCAGCGTCACCCACAGGTCGTGCGCGATGGGACCGCCGACCATCAGGCCGCGTGCGGTGTCCGCCAGCGAGGACAGCGGGTTGTAGTCCGTGAACGACCGCAGCCATCCCGGCATCGACTCGGTCGGCGCGAAGATCGACGAGCCGAACTGCAGCGGCATCAGCACCAGGAACCCCATCGCTTGCACGGACTGCGCGTTCTTCATGATCACGCCGAGGGTCAGGAACACCCACATCAGCGCCGACCCGAACACCGCGGACAGCCCCACCGAGGCCAGGAGCCCCGCCCAGTCGGTGATGTCGAAACCGACCAGGACGGCCACGACCATCAGCACCGCGGTCGCGAACAGCATCCGCAGCAACTCCACCGCGATCTTCGCGAACAGCACCGAGCCGCGGCCGATCGGCAGCGACCGGAAGCGGTCCATGACACCGGAGTTGAAGTCCTGGTTGAAGCCGGTCCCGACCCCCTGGGCCATGTTCATGCCCATCATGGCCATCAGGCCGGGGATGACGTACTGCACGTACGCCTGCTGACCGCCGCCCAGGGACTGCCCGATGGAGCCGCCGAACACGTACACGAACAGCAGCGTGAAGACGATCGGGAAGAGGATGGCGTCGAACATCGACTCCGGGTCCTGCCGGATCCACAGCAGGTTGCGGCGGACGAGCGCGCCGGTGTGCCGGAGGTGGGCGCGCGGGGTGATCCGCGCGTCCGGGGTGACGCGGGTGTCGGGGGAGTACGTGGCGGCGCTCATACGGCGACCTCCTCGCGTGTGTCGTCGGTGGCGGGAGCGGGGTCCTGCGGGGCACTGGCGCGGTGGCCGGTGAGGGACAGGAAGACCTCGTCCAGACTGGGGAGTTCGGTGGTGACGGCGGAGACGGTGATGCCGCGCGCGGTGACCGCGCCGACCACCGCCGTCAGCTGCTCGTCGCTGAGGATCGGCACCAGGACGGCACCGCGCTGGGTGTCCACCGTGGAACTGGCGAGCCCGGTGATGCCCAGCTCGTCCAGGTGGGCGGCGAGCGGGCGCAGTTGCAGCGGGTCGGCCGGGCGGACCCGCAGGGTGCGGCCGCCGACCTTGGCCTTCAGCTCCTCGATGCCGCCGTTCGCGATGACCTTGCCGCGGTCCACGACGGTCAGCTCGGAGGCCAGCTGCTCCGCCTCCTCCATGTACTGGGTGGTGAGCAGCACGGTGACGCCGTCGCCGACCATGCGCTTGACCTCGTCCCACACCTCGTTGCGGGTGCGCGGGTCGAGGCCGGTGGTGGGCTCGTCCAGGAACAGCACGGACGGGTGTCCGATCATGGAGGCGGCCAGGTCGAGGCGGCGCCGCATGCCACCGGAGTAGGTGGACGCGGGCCGCTTGCCGGCCTCGGTGAGCGAGAACCGCTCCAGCAGCTCGTCGGCGCGGCCGCGCGCGTCCCGGCGGGACAGGTCGAGCAGCCGGCCGATCATGTAGAGGTTCTCCCAGCCGGGGAGCTTCTCGTCCACGGAGGCGTACTGCCCGGTCAGCCCTATGACGCGGCGCAGCTGCCGCGGCTGCCGTACGACGTCGTACCCGGCGACGCGCGCCTGGCCGGAGTCGGGGGTGATGAGGGTGGACAGGATGCGTACGAGGGTGGTCTTACCGGCGCCGTTCGGCCCGAGCACGCCCATCACGGTGCCCTCGCGCACGTCCAGGTCGACGCCGTCCAGCGCCTTGGTCTCGCCGTAGTGCTTGACCAGCCCCCGCACGGTGACCGCGCTGTCCGCGGCCCGGGGGATGTCGTCGATTCGCTTCATGCCCCAGACGATGGCAGGCCCCACCGACAAACCGCCGACATCCCACCGACAGCCGCCCGGCCCCGCCGACATGGCACCGACATCACGCGCGGGGAACCAGCCGGCCCCGCCGACGGGGGAAGATCGGCGGGGCCGGTGGTCGTACCGCGATGGTCTGCTGGTGGACGGGGCCAGCGGCTAGTGGACGGAGTGCTCGTCCTCGGGGAACGTGCCGCCGACGACGTCCTCGGCGTACGCCTTCGCCGCGTCGCCCATGACCTTGCGCAGGTCGGCGTACTGCTTGACGAACTTCGGCACCCGGCCGCCGGTCAGCCCGAGCATGTCGGTCCACACCAGCACCTGGGCGTCGGTGTCCGGACCCGCGCCGATCCCGACCGTCGGGATGTGCAGCGTCCGCGTCACCTCGGCGGCCAGCTCGGCCGGCACCAGCTCCAGGACGACCGCGAAGGCGCCGGCGTCCTGCACCGCCTTGGCGTCGCGCAGCAGCTGCTGGGCCGCCTCCTCGCCGCGGCCCTGCACCCGGTAGCCCATGGAGTTGACGGACTGCGGGGTGAGGCCGATGTGCGCCATCACCGGGATGCCGGACTCCACCAGCAGCTCGATCTGCCGGTGCGAGCGCTCGCCGCCCTCCAGCTTGACCGCCCCGACCCCGGCCTCCTTGACCAACCGGGTCGCCGAGCGCAGCGCCTGCACCGGTCCCTCCTGGTAGGAACCGAAGGGCAGGTCGCCCACGATCAGGGCGCGGCTGGTGCCCCGTACGACGGCGGCCGAGAGCATCGTCATCTCGTCCAGCGTGACGGGGACGGTGGTCTCGTAGCCGAGGTGGCAGTTGCCCGCGGAGTCGCCGACCAGCATCACCGGGATGCCGGACTCGTCGAAGACGGACGCGGTCATCGCGTCGTACGCGGTGAGCATGGGCCACTTCTCCCCGCGCTCCTTGGCGGCGGTGATGTCCCGGACGGTGATACGGCGGTTGATCTTGCCCCCGTACAGCGCCCTGCTCCCGTCGGCGGGGGTGCGCTGCGGCGTCTGGGCAGCCGAAAGCTGCGTCATGGCAACGGCTCCTTCATGTCATCTCGAGGCGCCCTGACGGCGTCCCCGGATCCCTTCCATGGTGGCACCTGTGGCGGC
Source organism: Streptomyces sp. NPDC042336 (assembly GCF_055581985.1). Lineage (NCBI taxonomy): Bacteria > Bacillati > Actinomycetota > Actinomycetes > Kitasatosporales > Streptomycetaceae > Streptomyces > Streptomyces sp. NPDC042336. The sequence continues at coordinate 938,059 of NZ_JBVJEA010000001.1, forward strand.
CCGACGGCTAGGGGACCCCCGTCACGCTCCCGGGGACGGGGCAGGGTGTGGCTCATGGGGTCAAATGTGCCCGTTCTGTCACAGAGCCGCCCGTCCGGGCGCGGTGCGGAACTCCGCGGGACGGCCCGTACGTCCTCGTGCCCGTACGGCCGTCGAGGGACGGCGGGATCGGAGCCGATCATCCCCTATGGTGCTGAGTCACAGGGGGCGACGGTGTGCACAGCAGGCAGTGAGGCAACGGTATGGCGCAGCAGGCGTACATGACGGAGACGGACAGCGGCGGCTCGGACCCCGAGCGCCGGGAGACCCGGATTCGGCGCCTGTTCGACCGGGCGGTCAGCGGCTGGCGCGGCGACCGGCGGATCTGGCGCCGGGGCCTGGTCACGGCCGTGGTCGCGCTCCTCCTGTCGGCGGTCATGGCGGCCCACTCGCGCATCCCGAACGCCATCGGCAACCTCGGCAGCCTCACCGAGACCTTCCTGCCGTGGTTCGGCCTGCTGATCCCGGTCCTGCTGGTGATCGCCCTGGTCCGCAAGTCGGCGACGGCGCTGATCGCGCTGGTGGTGCCGGTGAGCGTGTGGCTCAACCTCTTCGGCGGCCTGCTCTTCGACAAGACCGGCTCGGGCGGCGACCTCACCGTGGCCACGCACAACGTCAACGCCGACAACGCCGACCCGGCGGGCACCGCCCGTGCCGTCGCCGCCGCCGGCGCGGACGTGATGGCCCTGGAGGAACTGAAGGCGTCCGCCGTCCCGACGTACGAGAAGGCGCTGGCGGCGAAGTACCCGCATCACGCGGTCGTCGGCACCGTCGGGCTGTGGAGCAAGTACCCGGTCAGCGACGTGAAGCCGGTCGACATCGAGCTGGGCTGGAAGCGCGCGATGCGCGCCACCGTCGCCACCCCGTCCGGCCCGATCGCGGTGTACGTCGCCCATCTGCCCTCCGTACGGGTGAAGCTGGAGGCCGGGTTCACCGCCCGGCAGCGGGACAAGAGCGCCGACGCCCTCGGCGAGGCCATCCGCCACGAGAAGCTGCCCCGCAAGATCCTCCTCGGCGACCTCAACGGCACCATGAACGACCGCTCGCTCACCGCGATCACCTCCCAGCTGCGCTCCCCGCAGGGTGCCGTGGGCGACGGCTTCGGCTTCAGCTGGCCGGCGTCCTTCCCGATGGCCCGCATCGACCAGATCCTGGTCACCGGCGTGGAGCCCATGACCAGCTGGACCCTCCCGGCGACCGGCAGCGACCATCTGCCGATCGCCGCGCGTGTGAAGGTCGACACAACGGCTTCCTAGAATTCGTCCGCGGAATACCCGCCCTGAGAGTCTTTGTTCCGTACGGGAACATACAGTCGTCCCCCTGTGCCCCGTCCCTCCCGTACGCACTCCGCTCTCGAAAGGCGAGATCCTTCATGCCCCTGGCCCTGCTCGCCCTTGCCGTGGGCGCCTTCGGCATCGGTACCACCGAGTTCGTGATGATGGGCCTGCTGCCCGACGTCGCGGACGACCTGGACATTTCCATCCCGACCGCCGGCCACCTCGTCTCCGCCTACGCGCTCGGCGTCGTCATCGGCGCCCCGCTGCTCGCCGCGGCGACGACCCGGATGTCCCGCCGCGCCGTCCTGATCGCCCTCATGGCGCTCTTCGTGGTCGGCAACGCCCTGTCGGCCGTCGCGCCCGGGGAGATCTCCCTGCTGGCCGCCCGCTTCGTCAGCGGCCTGCCGCACGGCGCCTTCTTCGGCGTCGGCGCGGTCGTCGCCACCGGCATGGTCGCGCCGGAACGCAAGGCCCGCTCCGTCTCCCTGATGTTCCTCGGCCTCACCGTCGCCAACATCGTCGGCGTCCCGGCCGCCACCGCCATGGGCCAGCAGCTCGGCTGGCGGGCCACCTTCCTCGGCGTGAGCGCGATCGGCGTGGCGGCGATGGCGGCGCTGGCCCTCCTGATCCCGCGCGACAGCGCCCCCGCGCCCTCCACGGGCCTGCGCGGCGAACTGGCCGCCCTGCGCTCGCTGCCCGTCTGGCTGGCGCTGGGCACGACGGTCGCCGGCTTCGGCGCGCTCTTCGCGGCGTACAGCTACGTCACGCCGATGCTCACCGACGCCGCCGGATTCGCCGAGACCAGCGTGACGCTGCTCCTCGCCCTTTTCGGTGTCGGCGCCACCGCGGGCAACCTGCTGGGCGGCCGCCTGGCCGACCACTCCCTGCGCGGCACCCTCTTCGGCGGCCTGGCCTCCCTGGTCGTGGTCCTGGCGCTGTTCCCCCTCCTCATGCGTACGCCGGTCACGGCGGCCTTGTCGGTGGCCCTGCTCGGCATGGCCGCCTTCGTCACCGGCTCGCCCCTCCAGCTCATGGTCATGGAGAAGGCCGCGGCCGCCCCTTCCCTGGCCTCCTCCGCCAACCAGGCCGCCTTCAACCTCGCCAACGCGGGTGGCGCCTGGATCGGCGGCCTCGCCCTGGCCGCCGGATTCGGGGTCACCTCCCCGGCGACGGCGGGCGCCGCCCTGGCGGTCCTCGGCCTCGCGGTCGCGGGCACGGCGTGGGCGGTGGACCGGCGGCACGCCGCCACCGCCCCGGTCGCCGGCCGCGAGCGCGTGGTCGCGGGGCACGTGCCGGAGACGGTGGAGGCGGTACGCCGCTGACGCCGGTGACGGGGATGCCCGGCGAGCCCGCGCACCCGGTCGCCGGCTCAGGCGGCGCGGCGCCGCAGCGCGGACGCCACCGGCACCACCGTGCCGAGCACCGCCAGCAGCGCCGAGGCGGCCGTGACGGCGCCGGCCGCCGCCCACGGCACGACGATCGGCGCCGTGCCGAACAGCTGGTGCAGGGCGGCACCGAGACCGAGCAGGTTGACCCCGGCGGCGAGCAGTGCCAGGGTCACGCCGACCGCCGTGACCAGGAGCGCCTCGGCGACGAAGAAGCGCAGGACCTGGCGCGGCGTGGCCCCGGTCAGCCCGAGGACGGCCAGGTCGCGGCGCCGGTCCGCGGTCGCCATCAGCAGGGTGTTCAGGATCGCCACGAAGCAGAACAGCACGACGATCACGGCGGTGGACCGCTGCCGGGTCTCGGTGAGGCGGTGTGCCTGCGCGGCCTCGGCGGCGACCAGCCCCTCCCGGGTGGTCAGCCGGGCCCCGCTGCCCGCGAGCGCCGCCCGCACCCGCGCGAGGGCGGCCGGGCGGTCCGTGCCCGGCGCCAGGGAGAGGGAGGCCCGGCGGACCAGGCCGTCGCGGGCGAACAGCCCCGTCCCGGCGAAGCGTTCGGGAAGGTAGGCCACGTCCTCACCGGGCAGCGCCGCATAGGTGGCGGCCACGCGCAGGGTGATGCCGCGGCCGTCCGCGAGCGTCGCAGGGACCCGGTCGCCGACCTTCATCCCCCACCGGTCGGCGACGGCCATGCTTCCTTCGTCCAGGTCGTCCAGCGAGCCGCGCACGACCTTCAGGCGGGTCGACCGGCGCAGCGCCTCGGGGTTCAGCGCGAGCCCGTCGTTCTCCTCCAGCCGCCCGTCCCCGTCGGGGAAGTAGACGGTGGTCAGCACCGGCGCGGCGACCCGCACCCCCGCCACCCGGGCCACCCGCTCCGCCACGCGCGGGCTGAACCCGGGCGTCCCGTCCTCCGGTACGACGGCGTACGGCGCCCCGACCCCCGTCCGGAACCCCGCGTCCCGGGCGGCCCCCAGCGAGTCGGTGGCCGTGAGCAGGGACAGCGCCAGCCCGACCGTCAGCAGCACCGGCGCCGCCGTGGCCGCCGTACGCCGGCGCGAGGTGAGCGCGCTCTGCCGCACGAGCAGTGCGGCGGGGCCGTGCGACCGCCGCAGTGGCCGCATCAGCACCCGGACGACGGGACCCACGAGCAGCGGTGCCAGCGCGGCGACCGCGACGACGGGCACCAGCAGCGAGACGACGTACGCGGTGGGGGAGAGGACCGTGCGCGGCGCGACCAGCCCGATCCAGCACGCGGCCGCGGCCCCGCCGGCCAGTCCGACGACCCCGAGGGCGGCCCGGCCGGGCGTCACCCCCGCGTCCTCGGCCGCACCCTCCCGCAGCGCCTCCACCGGTCGTACGCGCGAGGCCCGTCGCGCGGCGGCCACCGCACCGCAGAGGGCCACGAGCAGCCCGGTCAGGACGGCGGCCCCGAGCGGAGCGAGCACCTCCGGGCGGGCCGAGAGCTCCACCGCGAACCCGGGCGGTGCGACGTCCATCGCGACGAGCAGATCCGTCAGCGGCCGGGTGCCGAGCAGCCCGAGCACTCCGCCCCCGGCCGAGGCGAGAGCGCCGACCAGCAGGGCCTCGGCGCGGACCATGCGGCGCACCTGCGGCCCGGTGGCGCCGACCGTCCGCAGCAGGGCGATCTCCCGGCGCCGCTGCACCACCGCGAAGGCGAAGGTGGAGGCCACCACGAACACCGCGGTGGTACCGGCGACCGCGGCCATCACCGGCAGCAGGGTGAGGGTGTTGTCCAGGGCCTCCCGGTCCATCGCCGCGTCCGCGTCGGCGCGGTGCCGGTCGGCCCCGGTGAGCACCTCGGCCGTGTCCGGGACCACCGCCCGCACCCGCTCCACCGGCCCCAGCGCCACCAGGGCGTCGACACGGGGCGACAGCCTTTCCGCCTCCTCGGCGCCGAAGAAGACGGCGTCCTCCCAGCCGACCGGGGCCACCGTGCCGACGACGGTGTAGCGTCCCGGGCCGTCGGCGGCCGTCAGCACGGTCACCGTCTCCCCGGTGCGCGCCCGGCCGGCCGGGACGACGATCTCGCCTCCCGCGCGCGGCTCCCGCCCGTCCCGCAGCGCGTACCCGCCGAACTCGGCCACCGGCCAGGGGTGTCCGACCTGCTTCTCCGTGCCGCCGACGCTCGCGAGCCGCGCGTAGAAGCTCCGGTCGACGACCGCGGTGCCGGTCGCCGACACGTCCCGCACCGACCGCGGGGACAGTCCACGGGCCGCGGCGGGGGACCGCACGCCGAGATCGTGCTGTGCGGAGTCCCAGCGGGGATCGGCGGGCAGGACGACGGCGGGAGCGTGGACGAACCGGTGCGGGGGCCGCTGCGGTGGCTGTGCCGCTGACATCAGTACGACACCCAGAGCGGTCAGTTGCGCCACCGCGAGGACGAGCGCGACGACCGTCCCGAGGAACGACACCCAGCGGAGCCGGAGCGTGCCAAGCGCGACCCTCAGCACGGGGCACCCGCCGCTTCCTCCGCCGCGGGTCGGCCCAGCGCGGTCATCCGCTCGGCGACCGCCTGCGGAGTGGGCGAGCGCAGCTCTCCCGCGAGGAGCCCGTCGGCGAGGAAGACCACGCGGTCGGCGAAGGCCGCGACCTGCGGATCATGGGTGACCATGACGACGGTCCCTGCCTCCCGGTCACCGGGGGAGTGCACCAGGTCCCGCAGGACACGGAGCAGTTCGCGCCCCGTCGTGAGGTCGAGCGCCCCGGTCGGCTCGTCGGCGAAGAGGACGGCCGGGCGGGTCACCAGCGCGCGGGCGACGGCCACCCGCTGCTGCTGGCCCCCGGAGAGGTGATGCGGACGGCTCCCCGCCCGGTCGCCGAGCCCCACCTGCTCCAGCGCGCGCCGCACCTCCCCGCGTGCCGGGCGCCGGCCGGCGAGCCGCAGGGGCAGTGCGACGTTCTGCTCGGCGGTGAGGGAGGGCAGCAGGTTGTACGCCTGGAAGACGAACCCGGTGGCGGTCCTGCGGAACCGGGTCCGCTCCGTCTCGTTCAGCGAGGTCAGGTCGGTGCCGTCCAGGACGACGCGTCCGGAACTGGGCCCGTCCAGCCCAGCCGCGCACTGCAGAAGCGTCGACTTGCCGGACCCCGAGGGCCCCATCACGGCGGTGAAACACCCCCGTGAGAAGCCCAGATCGACCGGCCCGAGCACGGTCGCCTCGGCCCGTCCGGACCCGTACCGCTTGGTCAACGCCTCCAGCCGCACCGCGTCTTCGTCGCGCATGTCGCCCGCTCCCCCTCGACCACCCACATGTGGACGCCGTCCACATTTCCGACGCGTCGTAGACTAGCCGCCGATGTGAACGCCGTCCACATCGAGAGGGCGGGAGAACCGCGGACAGAGGAGTACCGATGGCCCCACGGGACACCTACCGGCACGGCGACCTGCCCAACGCGCTCATCGCGGCGGGCGTCGAACTGGCCCGGGAGGGCGGCCCGGACGCGGTGGTCCTGCGTGAGGCGACCCGCCGGGTGGGGGTGGCCCCGAACGCGGCCTACCGCCACTTCGCCGACCGGCGGGCCCTGCTGGCCGCGGTCTCCCAGGTGGGCCTGGCGGAGCTGGCCCGCACGATGGAGCGCGAACCGGCGGGAGCAGCCTCCTGCGCACGCGCGCGCCTGCGTGCCCTGGCCCGCGGCTACCTCGCCTTCGCGCAGTCCGAACCGGGCCTGTTCCGCGCCGCGTTCGCGACCACGGGCATGGCCGACACCGACACCGGGGAAGCGGCCGGGACCGGGGGCCGGACCGCCTACCGCCTCCTGTCCGAGGCCCTGGACGACCTCGCCACCACGGGTGCCCTGTCTCCCGGACACCGCCCGGACGCCGAGTACTTCGTCTGGTCCACCGTCCACGGCATGGCCGTACTCCTCACCGACGGCCCCCTGCGGGGCCTGCGTCCGCCCGAGGCGGAGGAGGCGGAACGCAGGGTGATGGAAGCGGTGGAGCGGGGCCTGTGCGGCACGTCCGGGTGACGCGGTGACCGCATTCCGTCACCCGGCGTAACGCGCTCGTCTACCTTGACGTACGTCGCGACGGGACGCGTACGACGGAGGGGTGCGGATGTCGGGGAACGGCGAGGCGGACGAGCCGGGTTGGGAGGTCGACCCGGACGACGAGTGGGGTGTGGCCGTCCTCACCACCGTGGGGAGGCAACTGAGGCTGCGCCGCGAGGCGGTGGGCATGCGGGCGGGCGACTTCGGGGTGGCGGTCGGCTACGGGGAGGACCTGGTCTACAAGGTCGAGGGCGGCAAGCGGATCCCCCGGCGGGAGTACCTGGAGAGGGCGGACCAGGTTCTCGACGCGGGCGGCCTCCTCGCCGCTGCCTGGGAGGACGTGAAGAGGGTCCGGTACCCCAAGCATGTGCGGGAGCTGGCCAAGCTGGAGGCCACGGCGGTTGAGATCTCCTTGTACGCCAACCACAACATCCATGGGCTTTTGCAGACCGAGGACCACATGCGATCGCTCTTCGACGCCTGGTTGCCCGCGTACACGGAGGAAGAGACCGAGCGGATGGTGGCGGCACGACTGGCACGCCGGTCGGTGTTCGAGCGGTCCCCGGCGCCGACCTTCAGTTTCGTCCAGGAGGAGGCGACGCTGCGCCGGCCCGTAGGGGGCAGAATGGTGTGGCGTGGTCAGCTCGAACGACTGCTTGAGCTGGGTGAGTTGCGGAGCGTATCGATCCAGGTGATGCCGACCGCACGCGAGGAGCACTTCGGCACGGGCGGTCTGATCGAGGTCCTGAAATTTCCCGACGGTACGGCGGTGGGCCGCTCCGAAGGAGCGTTCAGCGGTCGGCCCGTGTCCGACCCCAAACAGCTCCGGATCCTTGAGCTGCGCTATGGCATGATCCGGGCCCAGGCTCTCACGCCCCGAGAGTCGCGGGCCGTCATCGAGCAGATGCTTGGAGAGTCATGATCCGCGTCACCTCAACCTCGGAAGCCCCCGTTCCCGTCTGGTTCAAGAGCAGCTACAGCAGCAGCGGGGACGGCAACGACTGCGTCGAAGTGGCGATAACCCCCGCCACCATCCACATCCGCGACTCCAAGCGCCCCCACGGCCCCCGCCTCGCCGTCACGCGGACGGCGTGGGCGGGGTTCGTGAGGGCGGCGGTCGTGACGCCCTGAACGGCTCAGACCATGGTCGTGTGGACCTGGCCCTGGGCCGCCGCGCCGCCGAAGGGTGCCGAGGCGCCGAGGCCGCCGGCGAGGGTGAGCGGGCCGGACTCCGCGTAGAGGCCGGCACCGAGGGCGCCGTCGCCCGCGACCAGGGCGGTGCTCGCGGTGAGGCCGATGCCGCCGGACACCCGGTCCAGGTCCGCGTCGGAGATCTCGGCCGTCTCGACCTGGGGGACAGTGTTCATGGCAGGTCTGTTCCTTTCGTGGGGAAGGGGAGCGGTGCGGTACGCACGCCCGGCGCCCGGGGTTGGGGACATCCGGCGCGGGCCGTCGGCGTGCCGTGCACCGATCAAAGCACGGGGCTGAACGGCCCACCATCGACGAGCGGTTGAGTGCCGCCGCCCGGCGTCGCCGGATTCACCAGTGTGTGAATGCGGTCAGGGAAAGCGGCCGGATCTTCACGCCACCCACCGAGGGCAGCGGGCTCGTCGGCGCCGCGGCGCGGGCCGCCTGCCCAGCGGGCCGCCGCCGGGGCCCGACCGTGCGACCGAGCGATGAACGCTGTGGAGATTCACGGGTTTTCCGGGACCGATCCAGGAACGGGCCCCGGCCGGCCGGGGTGTGACACGCCACCGGCCGCCGTCGCCTTCCGAGAACGCGCCGGTGCCCGCGAGTCGTGCTATGGCATGATCCGGGCCCAGGCTCGCGCGTTTCGGAGTCGGGGGCCGTAGTCGAGCAGAGGCTTGGAGAGTCATGATCCGCTGCACCGCATCCACCGAAGCGCTCGCGGGATGACGGACCGTAGGCCTGACCCGGCCGCCGGTGGCATACCGGCGGCGATCGGTCCCTACCGGCTGGAGAGGCTGCTGGGCGAGGGCGGGATGGGCCGCGTCTACCTGGGACGTACGCCCGCCGGGAGCGCCGTGGCCGTCAAGGTCATCCACCGTGCGTACGCCGCCGACCCGGAGTTCCGCAAGCGCTTCGCGCTTGAGGTGGCGGCGGCCCGGCGCGTCCAGGGGCTCTACACCGTGCCCGTCGTCGCGGCGGACCTGGAGGCGGAGGAGCCATGGCTCGCCACGGCCTACGCTCCCGGACCCTCCCTCCAGCACGCCGTCGGCGAACGGGGGCCGCTGCCCGCCGACGAGGTGCTCACGCTGACGGCCAGGGTCGCCGAGGCGCTGGAGACCGTCCACGCCGCGGGAGTGATCCACCGGGACCTGAAGCCGGCCAACATCGTCCTCACCGCGGACGGACCCAAGGTCATCGACTTCGGCATCGCCCGCGCCGCGGACGTCACCGCCGTGACCGCCACGGGCATGCGCGCCGGGACGCCCGCCTACATGGCACCCGAGTACATCCGGGGCCAGCACGTCACCGAGGCCGGTGACGTGTTCGCGCTCGGCCTCGTCGCCCACTTCGCCGCCACCGGACGGCTCGCGTTCGGCGGCGGCAGCGACCACGGCGTGGCGTACCGGATCCTGGAGGCGGCGCCCGACCTCGACGGCTGCCCGGCGCCCGTGCGCGGCGTGGTGACCCGCTGCCTGGAGAAGGACCCGGCGTTGCGGCCGACGCCCGCCGAGGTCGTCCGGCTCTGCGGCCGGGCGGCGAACGGGGACTTCGACGACGGCCGCACGCCCACCGTCGTGTCCGCGCCCCCGGCGACCGGCCCGGACGCGCCCACCGCCACCGCCCCGGCGCGCACCCCGGCACCGGACGCCGACCCCGCGCCACCGTCCACCCCGCCGTACGTCGCCCTGCTCGGCGTCGTCGGTGTCATCGCCCTGGTCGGCGTACTGGTGGCGGTGCTGCTGCCGTCGTCGAAGAAGCCCCCGAAGAGCAAGCAGCCGTATCCCGTGGTCGCGGCGACCGACATCTTCGCCAAGGGGAGCACCGGCATCGCGTTCGGCCGGGACGGCAGGACGCTCGCCACCGGGGGAGAGGACGGCAGGATCAGGCTCTGGGACGTCACCACGCGCAAGGTGCGCGCCACGCTCGTCGAGAAGGACCGGTCGGGGCAGCCGATGAGCGTCCTCAACGTGACGTTCAGCGCCGACGGGAAGACGCTGGCCGCGAGGACCTACAACAGCCTGGTCGGCGTCTGGGACGTGGCAGGGCGACGGGAGATCCGCCGCATCGAGGAACACACCTACGCCATCGCCCTCAGCCCCGACGGCAAGCGGATCGCCCTCGGCGACATCATCGGGTCCGAGCTGTGGGACGTCGACAGCCGCAGCGAGGACGCGCGCGCCCACTTCACACAGGAGGTGCGCACGACGGACGTGGCGTTCAGCCCCGACGGCAAGGCCCTCGCCACCGTCGGCGACCCCTCCGACAAGCGCAGTTACCCGAACAACGAGCCGGCCAAGCTGTGGGACCTGACCCGGCTCGATCCGGAGCCCTACGGCCAGGGCGACCCCCGCCGCAACCTCGCCCTCGACGACGTCACCTACGCCGTCGCGTTCAGCCCCGACGGCAAGACCCTCGCCACCGGCGGACCGTACAGCGACGTCCGGCTGTGGGACGTGGCCACCGGCCGCCTCAAGGCCACCCTGGCCAACGACCGCGTCCAGGCCCGGGACCTGGCCTTCAGCCCCGACGGCCGGAGCCTCGCAGTCACCGCCGACGGCGGGGTACTGCTGTGGAACCTGGCAGACCGCAGGCCGAGCGCCATCCTCTCCGACGACGACAGCGGCTACGGCGACGACAAGATCCGGGAACTGGCATTCAGCCCGGACGGACGCTTCCTCGCCGGCACCACCCTCGGCGGCGTCGACGAACCGGACGAGGACTCCGACGCCCCGGACGAGTACGGCCCCTCGAACGACCCCGGGGCACACCACGGCGTACGCCTGTGGAAGCTCCCCTCAGGGACCGCTCGTTGAGCGCTCCCGCTCTGCCGGGAAGCCGGGACGGTGCACCGACTGGCCCCGGCATGGTGTCACGTGAACCCCTCGAGGCGGGTGCCGCTCACGTATCCAGTTGTCTGTTGCGCATGTCTGACGACCAGCTTTCGCAGGGCACCCTCTGCGTGATGGTCGAGCGGCCGGAGACGGGCCCCGACTTCCAGGACCGACGCGGCTCGGCGAAGCGCACGGCTGTTCAATGGCGTGAGCAGCATCCGGACGCCGAGGTGGGAATGGTGATGCTCCCGTACGGCATGGCCGCCTTATGTATCCGGGACCTGGAGCTGGAGATCCCGGGTGCACTTTTCGGGCAGGAGGAATCCGTACCCGCCACCATGCGGCAGGTGCAACTCAGCGTTCCGCTGAAGGCCGGGCCCGGGTCGGTCCTCTTCGTCTTCATGACCGAAGACCGTGAGCACTGGAACGAATACCTCGAAGTGCTCAGCGGCATCATGAAGTCGATCTCGGATGAGGAACCGAGGGTGGAGAGTGCCGTGAAGGCCGCAGTCCAGGACGCCGGAGGAACGGAGCAACGAGCGTGATCAGCATCGGGCAGGCGAAGGATGAGGCCCGCGTGAGGCGTGCGAAGTATCCTGCCCTGCTCGCGGTCGGTATCGGTTGCTACACGATCGCCGTTGTCGCGGCGATGTTCCTCCTTGCCGACGGGACCGGGCCCTTCGTCGAGATCGTCCTGTGGATTGTGCACGGACTGCTGCTCGTCGCACTGATCCGGAGACTCGGTGCTCGGGAGTCGAGCACATACGCGGCGCTGTTCGTCGTGCTGACCTCCGTGGTGTCGGTGTACGTCTTCGACCTGGGGCGCGACGACCTCACGCTGCGCCAACGTGGCGAGGAGGTCACGGCCACGGTGGTGAAGGAGCGGCTCGACCCGGCCCAGGGGCGCAAGGCCCGCCACTCCCACTACGAGCTGCGGCGCGAGGACGGCTCCCGCGTGCCCGGGCCGGAGCTGGAGACGACGACCGACCTCTACGACGTCGGCCAGGTGCTGACCGTGGTCGCGGACCCGGAAGGGGTACTCCGCCCCCGGACGCCGGGGCAGGCGGACGCCACCGGTGAGCTGCTCGGCGCGGGGGCGGCGGGCCTTGCCGCGCTCGGTGCGGTCGGGTGGATGACATGGCGCGGATCGGACGCCGCGAGCCGACGGGAGGAACGGAAGCGCCCGGCCGGCACGGGCAAGGTGTACCGGCACATCACTGGCGACTCCAGTACGCCGGACGAGCAGGAGCGGAAGCTGCGCGAAGTGCTGCGCACCCAAACGGCCGACCGGCGCGGCTACATCAAGGTCCAGCCCGAGGAGTACCCCGACGTCCCGCAGCAACGGGCGGCGCGGATCGCCTGGGAGATGGGGCTGCGCGCAGAGGCGCTGGGGAACCGGGGCTCGTGGCGGTTCGCGGAGACGGTGATCGAGGAAGTCCCCCACGACTGAACCGGGGGGCGGCCAGCCTGCCGCCCCCCGGCCCGGCTACAGCACCGGCAGCGACTTCCGCAGCTCGAACGCCGTCACCTGCGACCGGTACTCCTCCCACTCCTGCCGCTTGTTGCGGAGGAAGAAGTCGAAGACGTGTTCGCCCAGGGTCTCGGCGACCAGGTCGCTGCGTTCCATCAGGGCGAGGGCCTCGCCCAGGTTCTGCGGGAGGGGCTCGATGCCCAGGGCGCGACGCTCCGCGTCCGAGAGGGCCCAGACGTCGTCCTCGGCGCCCGGCGGCAGCTCGTAGCCCTCCTCGATGCCCTTGAGGCCGGCGGCGAGGAGGACGGCGTAGGTCAGGTACGGGTTGGCACCGGAGTCGATGGAGCGGACCTCGACGCGGGCCGAGCCGGTCTTGCCGGGCTTGTACATCGGGACGCGGACCAGGGCCGAGCGGTTGTTGTGGCCCCAGCAGATGTAGGACGGGGCCTCGCCGCCGGCGCCCGCCGTGCGCTCGGTGCCGCCCCAGATGCGCTTGTAGGAGTTCACCCACTGGTTGGTGACCGCGGAGATCTCCGCGGCGTGGCGGAGCAGGCCCGCGATGAAGGAGCGGCCGACCTTGGAGAGCTGGTACTCCGCGCCGGACTCGTAGAACGCGTTGCGGTCGCCCTCGAAGAGGGAGAGGTGGGTGTGCATGCCCGAGCCGGGGTACTCCGAGAACGGCTTCGGCATGAAGGTGGCCTGGAGGCCCTGCTCCAGCGCGACCTGCTTCATGACCAGGCGGAAGGTCATGATGTTGTCGGCCGTGGAGAGCGCGTCCGCGTAGCGCAGGTCGATCTCCTGCTGGCCGGGGGCGCCCTCATGGTGGGAGAACTCCACCGAGATGCCCATCGACTCCAGCATGGTGATCGCCTGGCGGCGGAAGTCCATGCCGATGTTCTGCGGGGTGTGGTCGAAGTACCCGGAGTTGTCGGCGGGGGTGGGCACCGAGCCGTCGACCGGCTTGTCCTTCAGCAGGAAGAACTCGATCTCCGGGTGGGTGTAGAAGGTGAAGCCCAGGTCGGAGGTGCGGGCCAGGGCGCGCTTGAGGACGTACCGCGGGTCCGCGAAGGACGGCGAGCCGTCCGGCATGAGGATGTCGCAGAACATGCGGGCCGTGCCGGGGGCCTCCGCGCGCCACGGCAGGACCTGGAACGTCGACGGGTCCGGCTTGGCGATCATGTCGGACTCGTAGACCCGGGCGAAGCCCTCGATCGCGGAGCCGTCGAAACCGATGCCCTCGTCGAAGGCCTGCTCCAGCTCGGCCGGGGCCACGGCGACGGACTTGAGGAAGCCCAGAACGTCCGTGAACCACAGGCGTACGAACCGGATGTCGCGCTCCTCCAGCGTCCGGATCACGAACTCCTGCTGCTTGTCCATCTTCCGCTTCCCCATCCTTGCTGGTCAGGCCGCCTGTCTCCGGTACGGCGGGAGGCGGTCGGGCACCTGAGCATCACACCACAGCGCCGTTACGTGTGCGTTGCGGACCTCCGTCGGCCGGCCCACCCCGTGACCGCAGCGTAGAGGCCACCTGTTCGATCGGGCCATTCCGGGGCTCCGGCCGGGACAGATCCTGTGCCCGCCCTACGAAGGTCGGGCTCCGCGCCATTACGATCAGCGGACCTCACGCTCGTCCGTCTCCAGAAGTCTTCCCAGAAGGGCAACACCCCATGGGTTCCGCCAAGAAGAGCAGCAACGCGGCGCGACAGGCCCGCATAGCCGAGATGCGGCGTGCCGAGGAGGCCCGCGACCGCAGGAACCGGATCCTCACGATCACGCTCAGCACCGTGGTCGTCGCCGGTCTCGTCGTCGGCGGCGTCCTCCTCGTCCGGTCGCAGTCCGACGACTCCTCCGGCGACACGGCCTCCGACGCCAAGACCTCCGGAAAGTTCGAGACCGGCGCGGACGGCGTGCGGACCTGGAAGGGCGACCTGGGGCGCAACCACGTCACCAAGAAGGTCACCTACCCCGTCGAGCCCCCGGTCGGCGGCGACCACAACCAGGTCTGGATGAACTGCAACGGCGACGTCTACACCAAGCCGCTGAACAACGAGAACGCCGTGCACTCCCTGGAGCACGGTGCCGTCTGGGTGACGTACACCGACAAGGCCCCCGAGGCCGACGTCCAGAAGCTGGCCGCCAAGGTCAAGAAGACGCCGTACTCGCTGATGAGCCCCGACGACAAGCAGAAGGACCCGATCGTGCTGTCCGCCTGGGGGCACCAGCGCACGGTGACCGGTGCCGACGACCCGAACGTGGACAAGTTCTTCGAGAAGTTCGTCCAGGGCCGGCAGACCCCCGAGCCGGGGGCCGCGTGCACCAACGGGCTGTCCCAGTGACCACGAAGCGGGCCGGCTGGATCGCGGGGGCCGCGGCCGCCGTGCTCGTCGCGGCCGGCGGGATCACCTACGCGGTCGCCGGGGACGACGGCGGCGGCACGGTCCCGGCCGCCGACTCCGCGGACGCCGGGTTCGCGCGGGACATGTCCGTCCACCACCAGCAGGCCGTGGAGATGTCGTACATCGTGCGCGACCGCACCGACGACGAGGAGGTGCGGCGCCTCGCGTACGACATCGCGCAGACCCAGGCCAACCAGCGCGGCATGATGATCGGCTGGCTGGACCTGTGGGCGCTGCCCAAGGTGTCCTCGGAGCCGCCGATGACCTGGATGGACATGGGCGACGCACCCTCCGCCGGTGAGGGGTCGCTGATGCCCGGGATGGCCACCGACGCCGAGATGAAGAAGCTCGGGACGCTGGACGGGAAGCAGGCCGAGGTCTACTACCTCCAGCTGATGACCGAGCACCACAAGGGCGGCGTCCACATGGCCGAGGGGTGCGTCGAGAGGTGCACGGTCGGCGTGGAGAAGCGGCTGGCCCAGGGAATGGTGGAGTCGCAGGAGTCGGAGATCCGGCTGATGGCCGACCTGCTGGCCGAGCGGGGCGCGAAGCCGCGGACGTGAGACCGCGCACATGAAGCGACCTGCGTGAGGTCCCGGACATGAGGCGGTAACACGTCCGGCGCCCCATCGCGTCGTTCTGACGATTACAGTGGACGCGTGCCTCGACTACGACTCGCCCTGAACCAGATCGACTCCACCGTCGGCGACATCGACGCCAACGCCGAGTCGGTCCTGCGCTGGACCCGGCACTCGGCCGACCAGGGAGCACACCTGGTGGCGTTCCCGGAGATGACGCTGACCGGGTATCCGGTCGAGGACCTGGCCCTCAGGTCGTCCTTCGTCGAGGCCTCCCGCGCCGCCCTGCGCTCCCTCGCGGGCCGGCTGGCGGACGAGGGCCTCGGCGGGGTCCCCGTGGTCGTCGGCTACCTCGACCGCTCGGCGACCGCGCAGCCGAGGTACGGCCAGCCGGCCGGCGCCCCGCAGAACGCGGCGGCCGTGCTGCACGGCGGCGAGGTGGCGCTGAGCTTCGCCAAGCACCACCTGCCGAACTACGGCGTCTTCGACGAGTTCCGCTACTTCGTGCCCGGTGACACCCTGCCCGTGGTGCGGGTGCGTGGCGTGGACGTGGCGCTGGCCATCTGCGAGGACCTGTGGCAGGACGGCGGCCGGGTGCCGGCGGCCCGCTCGGCACGCGCCGGGCTGCTGCTCTCCGTCAACGCCTCCCCGTACGAGCGGGACAAGGACGACACCCGGCTGGAGCTGGTGAGCAGGCGTGCCCGGGAGGCCGGGTGCACCACCGCCTACCTCGCCATGACCGGCGGGCAGGACGAGCTGGTCTTCGACGGCGACTCGATCGTCGTCGACCGGGACGGGACGGTCCTGGCCCGGGCGCCGCAGTTCACCGAGGGCTGCGTGGTGCTGGACCTCGACCTGCCCGCCGCCGAGCCGGAGCCGCCCACGGGCGTCGTGGACGACGGGCTGCGCATCGACCGGGTGGTGCTCTCCGAGCGGCCGGCGCCCGAGCCCGCCGCCGGGCCGTGGCTGTCCGGCGGCCACGCCGAGCCGCTGGACGACGACGAGGAGGTCTACTCGGCGCTCGTCGTCGGCCTGCGCGCGTACGTCACGAAGAACGGCTTCCGCTCGGTGCTGATCGGACTGTCCGGCGGCATCGACTCCGCGCTGGTCGCGTCGATCGCCTGCGACGCGCTCGGCGCCCAGCACGTGTACGGCGTCTCGATGCCGTCCAAGTACTCCTCCCAGCACTCCAGGGACGACGCGGCCGAGCTGGCCCGGCGCACCGGCCTCGACTACCGCACCGTGTCCATCGAGCCGATGTTCGACGCGTACACGGGCGCGCTGGAGCTGACCGGCCTGGCCGAGGAGAACCTCCAGTCCCGGCTGCGCGGCACGCTGCTGATGGCGCTCTCCAACCAGGAGGGCCACCTGGTCCTGGCCCCCGGCAACAAGTCGGAGCTGGCGGTCGGCTACTCGACGCTGTACGGCGACTCGGTGGGCGGGTACGGGCCCATCAAGGACGTGTACAAGACCTCGGTCTTCCGCCTCGCCGAGTGGCGCAACCGCGCGGCCGCCGCCCTGGGCCGGACCCCGCCGATCCCCGAGAACTCGATCACCAAGCCGCCGAGCGCGGAGCTGCGCCCGGACCAGGTCGACACGGACTCGCTGCCGGACTACCCGGTGCTGGACGCGATCCTCGCCCTGTACGTCGACGGGGACCGCGGCGCGGACGAGATCGTCGCCGCCGGGTACGACCGGGAGCTGGTGACGCGGACCCTGCGCATGGTGGACACCGCCGAGTACAAGCGGCGGCAGTACCCGCCGGGCACCAAGATCTCGTCCAAGGGCTTCGGCAAGGACCGCCGCCTGCCGGTCACCAACCGCTGGCGGGAGAGAGGCTGAGGCGGCGGAACCCCGTACGGGGCGGCCCCCGTACCGGCTAGCCTCCGCGCTTGAGGTCGGCCAGCACCTTGTGCAGCGGCTCCGCCACCCGGCGCCGGTACTCCTGGATCGCCCAGCCGTTGCCGTCCGGGTCCTTGAAGTACATGAAGGTGGCGCCGTCGTCCGGGGCGTACTGCACCGGCTCGGAGACCTCCAGGCCCCGCGCGGTCAGCTCGGCGTGGGCCGCCTTGATGTCGGCGACGCAGAGCTGGAGGCCCTGGTACGAGCCCGGTTCCGGCCGGGTCTGCCCCTGCGCCATGTCCCAGATGGCGTCGCCGAGGGCGAGGGAACAGCCGGAGCCCGGGGGCGTCAGCTGGACGATCCGCATGCCCGGCATGACCTCCTGGTCGATGTCGACGTGGAAGCCGACCTTGTCGCGGTAGAAGTCCCGGGCGCGGTCGATGTCGGTGACGGGGAGCGGGACGACTTCGAGCGTGAAGTCCATGGCATGACTCCTTCGGCCCGCGTCGGCCGCGGGCGTCAGTGGTGCGCGAGTGTCAGTAGTGGTAGCGCGCCTGGACGATGACCAGCAGGTCATCGGTCGGCTTGTACACAAGACGGTGCGTGTCGTCGATGCGCCGTGACCAGTAGCCGGACAGGTCGCCCTTGAGGGGCTCCGGCTTGCCGATGCCCTTGAACGGGTCACGGGCGATGTCGGCGATCAGTCTGTTGATCCGCTTGGTCACCTTCCGGTCGCTCTCGGCCCAGTGGACGTAGTCCTCCCAGCCGTGGGACGTGAAAGTGATCCTCACGCCCGCTCCGCGTCCGGGTCGATCAGCTCACGCTGCCGTGCGTCGCCCGCCTCGGCCTCGGCGATGGAGTCGAGCAGACGCCGGGCGTTCCTCGGCGAGCGCAGGAGGTGCACCGTCTCCGTCCACGCCGTGAAGTCCTCCTCGGACATGAGCACGGCATTCCCCTTGCGGGAGGTGATGTGCACCGGGGCGTGGTCCTCGTTGACCTGCTCTATCAGCGGGAACAGATTCTGACGGGCTTCGCTGGCGGTGATGGACATACCAGTGCCTCCCTTCCTCGGCTTGTACAAGATATCGTACGAGTCTGGAGCGGTCCACCGGAAAGCGGGAGCGGTACGTCCCGGCGCCCGCACGCCGTTCCCCGGCTACGCTCAGCCCGTACGACCTTGATCCGACCGGGCCCACGTGCCCCGCAGTCCGACTGGAGGGCGAGATGACGGCGCCGGGGCGCAGGAGCAGTACCTTCACGCGGCTGCTGCGGCACGGCTTCACCGATCCCTCGGCCGCCGAGCGGCTGCTGGAGGGGGCGGAGCTGGCCGAGCTGCGCGCCGACCCCGTGCTCCTGGAGGCGCTGGGCGCCACCGCCGACCCGGACCTCGCCCTGCACGGACTGGTGCGGCTGCTCGAGGCGCAGCCCGACCCCACCGCCCGCCAGGAGCTGCTGGACACCCTGATAGCGGCCAAGCCGCTGCGGGACCGCCTCCTCGGGGTGCTCGGCGCCTCCGAGGCGCTCGCCGACCACCTCGCCCGGCACGCGGGGGACTGGCGGACCCTGGTCACGTACGAGCCGCGCGACCTGCACCGCGGGGTGGAGGAGTTCGAGCGGGGACTCGCCGAGGCCACCGACCCGGTGTCCCTGCGCGTCGCCTACCGGCGCTGCCTGCTGTCCATCGCCGCCCGCGACGTGTGCGGCACCATCGACGTCGCCGAGACCGCCGCCGAGCTGGCCGACCTCGCCACCGCCACCCTGCGCGCCGCCCTGGCCCTCGCCGAGGCCGCCGCCCCCGAGGACGCCGCGCGGTGCCGGCTGGCGGTGATCGCGATGGGCAAGTGCGGCGGGCACGAGCTGAACTACGTCTCCGACGTCGACGTGATCTTCGTGGGCGAGCCCGCGGAGGGCGCCGGCCCCGACGTGGACGAGACCAAGGCGCTGCGGGCCGCGACCTCGCTGGCCTCGCACATGATGCGGATCTGCTCCGAGACCACCGTCGAGGGCTCGATCTGGCCCGTCGACGCCAACCTCCGCCCCGAAGGCCGCAACGGCCCGCTGGTGCGCACCCTCAGCAGCCACGTCGCCTACTACCAGCGCTGGGCCAAGACCTGGGAGTTCCAGGCGCTGCTCAAGGCCCGCCCGGTGGCCGGCGACCCCGGCCTCGGCGCCGAGTACGTGGCCGCCCTCCAGCCGCTGGTGTGGCAGGCCGCCGACCGCGAGAACTTCGTCCCGGACGTGCAGAAGATGCGCCGCCGGGTGGTGGAGAACATCCCCGTCGCCGAGGTCGACCGGCAGCTCAAGCTCGGGCCGGGCGGCCTGAGGGACGTCGAGTTCGCCGTGCAGCTGCTCCAGCTGGTGCACGGGCGGGCGGACACCTCCCTGCACAGCGGCACGACGCTGGACGCGCTGGAGGCGCTCGCCGCGGGCGGCTACGTCGGCCGTACGGACGCCGCCCAGCTCGACGAGGCGTACCGCTTCCTGCGCTCCATGGAGCACCGCATCCAGCTGCACCGGCTGCGCCGCACCCACCTCGTGCCCGAGGAGGAGGCCGACCTGCGCCGCATGGGGCGCTCCCTGGGCATGCGCACCGACCCGGTGGCCGGACTGCTGCGTGTGTGGAAGCGGCACGCCGCCGTCGTCCGCCGGCTGCACGAGAAGCTGTTCTACCGGCCGCTGCTCGACGCCGTCGCCCAGCTCGCGCCCGGCGAGGCCCGGCTCAGCCCCGAGGCGGCCCGGGAGCGCCTGGTCGCCCTCGGTTACGCCGACCCGGCCGCCGCGCTCAGGCACCTGGAGGCGCTGGCCTCCGGTGTCACCCGCAAGGCCGCCATCCAGCGCACCCTGTTGCCCGTGCTGCTCGGCTGGTTCGCCGACTCCGCGGACCCGGACACCGGACTGCTGAACTTCCGCAAGGTCTCCGACGCGCTCGGCACCACCCCCTGGTACCTCAGGCTGCTGCGGGACGAGGGCGCGGCCGCCGAGAACCTGGCCCGCGTGCTCTCCGCCGGGCGGCTCGCCCCCGACCTGCTGATGCGTGCCCCGGAGGCCGTGGCGCTGCTCGGGGACGGCGTCGCCGGGGGACTGCGGCCGCGCGGCCGGGCCCAGCTGGAGCAGGAGACCCTCGCCGCGGTCCGGCGCGCCGACGACGCCGTACAGGCCGTCACCGCGGTGCGCGGCGTACGGCGCCGGGAGCTGTTCCGCACGGCCGCCGCGGACATCGTCGGCTCCTACGGCACCGAGGCCCGGCCCGTCGCGGCCGACCAGGGCGCGCTGGTGGACCTGGTCGGCGGCGCCGTGTCCGACCTGACGGCGGCGACCCTGGCGGGGACGCTGCGGGCGGTGGTGCGGGAGAAGTGGGGCGACGTCCTGCCGACCCGGTTCGCGATCATCGCCATGGGCCGCTTCGGCGGACACGAGCTGGGCTACGGCTCGGACGCGGACGTGCTGTTCGTGCACGAGCCCCGGGACGGGGTGGACGAGCGGGAGGCGGGCGACGCCGCCAACAAGGTCGTCTCCGAGATGCGGCGCCTGCTCCAGGTGCCGAGCGCCGACCCGCCGCTGCTGATCGACGCCGACCTGCGCCCCGAGGGCAGGTCGGGGCCGCTGGTGCGGACCCTGAAGTCGTACGAGGCCTACTACCGGCGCTGGTCGCTGGGGTGGGAGTCGCACGCGCTGCTGCGGGCCGAGTTCGTCGCCGGGGACGAGGACCTCGGACGGCGCTTCATCGAGTTGATCGACCCCTTGCGGTACCCGGAGGGCGGGCTGGAGGAGGACGCCGTACGGGAGATCCGGCGGCTGAAGGCCCGCATGGAGTCCGAGCGGCTGCCGCGCGGGGCCGACCCCAAGCTGCACGCCAAACTGGGGCCGGGCGGTCTGTCCGACGTGGAGTGGACCGTGCAGCTGTTCCAGCTGCGGCACGGGCACGAGATCGCCGGGCTGCGGACCACCAGGACGCGGGCGGCGCTGGCCGCGGCCCGTGACGCGGGGCTGGTCTCGGAGGAGCACACCGCCACGCTCGACGAGGCCTGGGTGCTGGCGACCCGGGTCCGCAACGCGGTGATGCTGGTCCGCGGGCGGGCCGGCGACACCTTCCCGACCGACCCGCGCGAGCTGGCGGCGGTGGGGCGCTACCTGGGCCACGGGCCGGGTCACGCGGGCGACATGCTCGACGAGTACCGCCGCACGGCCCGCCGGGCCCGGACGGTGGTGGAGGAGCTGTTCTACGCATAGCCGCCGCCGCTGCGGGCAGTCGTACGCCGCCTCAGCTGCGGGCAGTCGTGCCTCCCCCAGTGCCTGAACGGCCTGGGAGGTACCCCAAGGCGGCACGGGTGGGCGCAGCGGCACCCCGCTACGCCGGGCTGCGCACCCACCTCCGCCGTCGCCCGGCCTCCGGCGCCATGCGAGGCAACCGGTACGGCAGGCTCCCGTACCACGCGGCAGCGACGCCGTACCCGAACGCCAGGCACAGCACGCCCCCCACCGCGTCCAGCCAGAAGTGGTTCGCCGTCGCCACGATCACCACCAGCGTGAGCGCCGGATACAGCAGCCCCAGCACCCGCACCCACGGCACCGAGGCCAGCGCGAAGATCGTCAGCCCGCACCACACCGACCACCCGATGTGCATCGACGGCATCGCGGCGTACTGGTTGGACATGTTCTTCAGGTCGCCGGACGCCATCGACCCCCACGTCTGGTGGACCATCACCGTGTCGACGAAGTGCCCGCCGGTCATCAGCCGGGGCGGGGCGAGCGGGTACAGGTAGTAGCCGACCAGGGCGACACCCGTGGTCGCGAAGAGCACCAGCCGGGTCGCCGCGTAGCGGCCGGGGTGGCTGCGGTAGAGCCACACCAGGACACCCAGGGTCACCACGAAGTGCAGCGTGGCGTAGTAGTAGTTCATGCCGACGACCAGCCAAGTCACCGAGTTCACGGCGTGGTTGACGGACTCCTCGACGGCGATCCCCAGTTGCTGCTCGACGCGCCAGATCCAGTCGGCGTTGCGCAGTGCCGCCGTCCGCTGTTCCGGCACCGCGTTGCGGACGAGGGAGTACGTCCAGTAGCTGAGCGCGATCAGCAGGATCTCGAACCAGAGACGGGGGCGGCGCGGGGTGCGGAGCCGGGACAGCAGGCTCTTCCCCGTCGGCTCTGTGACGGGGTGCGGAACGCCGTCCTCCAGGCGTTCCCGTGTCCTCACGGTCGCGTCACCCATAGGTATGAAGTCTGCCAGAAAAGCCCTCTCCCACCGATCATCCCCCAGTCGGATCCGACCCGCATCCGCCCCTGAGCCGGCACCCCCGTGGGGGTCAGGGGCGGATGCGCTCGCCCGGTGCCGACGCCGTCGAGCCGCGCACCACCAGTTCCGGCATGAACACGAACTCGCTGTGCGGTGCGGGCGTCCCGCCGATCTCTTCGAGCAGCGTGCGTACCGCCGCCTGCCCCATCGCGGGCACCGGCTTGCGGACCGTGGTCAGCGGCGGGTCGGTGAAGGCGATCAGCGGCGAGTCGTCGAAGCCGACGACCGAGACGTCCTTGGGCACGTCCAGGCCCGACTGCCGGGCCGCGCGTATCGCGCCCAGCGCCATCATGTCGCTGGCGCAGACCACCGCCGTGCAGTCCCGCCCGATGAGCGCGGAGGCCGCCGCCTGGCCGCCCTCCAGGGTGTACAGGGAGTGCTGGACCAGTTCCTTCTCCACCGTCTCGGCACTCAGGCCCAACTGCTCCTGCACGGTGCGCACGAACCCCTCGATCTTGCGCTGCACCGGCACGAACCGCTTCGGCCCGAGGGCCAGCCCGATCCGGGTGTGGCCGAGCGAGACGAGGTGGGTGACCGCGAGGCTCATCGCGGCCCGGTCGTCGGGGGAGATGAACGGCGCCTGCACCTGCGAGGAGAAGCCGTCGACCAGGACGAAGGGCACGCCCTGCGCGCGCAGCCGCTCGTAGCGCTGCATGTCGGCGGTGGTGTCGGCGTGCAGTCCCGAGACGTAGATGATGCCGGCCACCCCGCGGTCGACCAGCATCTCGGTCAGCTCGTCCTCCGTGGAGCCGCCCGGCGTCTGGGTGGCGAGGACCGGCGTGTAGCCCTGGCGGGTCAGCGCCTGCCCGATGACCTGGGCCAGCGCCGGGAATATCGGGTTCTCCAGCTCCGGGGTGATCAGGCCCACCAGGCCCTCGCTGCGCTGCCGCAGCCGCACGGGGCGCTCGTAGCCCAGCACGTCCAGGGCGGCGAGCACGGACTGGCGGGTGGTGGCGGCGACGCCCGGCTTCCCGTTGAGGACGCGGCTGACCGTCGCTTCGCTCACCCCCGCCTGGGCGGCGATGTCGGCAAGCCGTGTGGTCACAGGGGTGGACTGTACCTGCCGGCCGCTTCCTTGCACACCGATCGGGCGCCGTGGGCGGCCTGTTGGACGGCCCGGCGCGGGCTGCTGCGTCATCGCGCTCCCTCGAGAAAGTGGCGGCAAGAGCTTGCAGAGTCTTGCACAACCCGCCCGATACCGCTCGGGCCCCGTAAACAAGCGTCTCATGACGGTCGCCGAGAGGTCACGCCCGGATAACTTCGGAGATCTCTTGCACATTTTTGCTGCAAGACCTTTCGCCGGGCTTACAACGCTGTTACGTTCACGTCGCTCGGCGGCGGCAACGACGCGGCCGACAGTGGCAGGAGCGGCGGACGGGCCCGCACCCTGCACCACACGGGCTTTCACCCTCAAGGAGAACTCATGCGGCGTGGCATAGCGGCCACCGCGCTGGTGGCGTCCCTCGCCCTGGCGGCGACGGCGTGCGGCGGAGACGACGGCGGCGACAGCGAGTCGGGCGGACCGGTCACCATCACTTACTGGGACACCTCCAACGCGACCAACGAGGCGCCGACCTACAAGGCCCTGGTCAAGGAGTTCGAGGCCGCCAACAAGGGCGTCAAGGTCAACTTCGTCAACGTGCCCTTCGACCAGGCGCAGAACAAGTTCGACACCGCCGCGGGCTCCAAGGGCGCCCCCGACGTGCTGCGCTCCGAGGTCGGCTGGACGCCCGCCTTCGCCAAGAAGGGCTTCTTCCTGCCGCTGGACGGCACCGAGGCCCTCGCCGAGCAGGACAAGTTCCAGCCCAGCCTGATCGAGCAGGCCAAGTACGAGGGCAAGACCTACGGCGTCCCGCTGGTCACCGACACCCTCGCCTTCGTCTACAACAAGGAACTCTTCAAGAAGGCCGGCGTCGAGGCCCCCAAGACCTGGGACGACCTGAAGAAGGCCGCCGCCACCATCAAGGACAAGACCGGCGCCGACGGCTACTGGGCCTCCACGGCCGGGTACTACGCGCAGCCGTTCCTGTACGGCGAGGGCACCGACACGGTCGACGCCGAGGGCAAGAAGGTCACGGTCGGCTCGCCCGCGGCGAAGAAGGGCTACGGCACCTGGCTGAGCCTCTTCGACGGCAAGGGCCTGCACAAGGCCGACACCACCGCGGACGCCTACGCCCACATCCAGGAGGCGTTCGTCAGCGGCAAGGTCGCCTCGATCATCCAGGGCCCGTGGGAGATCACCAACTTCTACAAGGGCTCGGCCTTCAAGGACAAGAACAACCTCGGCATCGCCACCGTCCCGGCCGGTTCCACCGGCAAGGCGGGCGCGCCGACCGGCGGCCACAACCTGTCGGTCTACGCCGGTTCGGACAAGGCCCACCAGGAGGCGGCGCTGAAGTTCGTGAAGTTCATGATCTCGGCGAAGTCCCAGGAGACCGTCGCCCTGAAGAACTCCACGCTGCCGACCCGCGACGACGCCTACACCGGCAAGGTCAAGGCCGACCCGGGCATCGCCGGCTTCCAGACGGTCCTGCCGGCCGCCCAGCCGCGCCCGGCGCTGCCCGAGTACAGCTCCCTGTGGACGCCGCTGGACGACGAGCTGCCCCAGATCGCCGGCGGCAAGAAGTCCCTGGACGAGGGGCTGGGCGACGTCGAGACCGCGATCGCCAAGCTGGTGCCGGACTTCAGCAAGTAGCCACACCCGACCGCCGGGCCCCACTGGGGGGAGGGGCCCGGCGGTCACCGGCCGCACCCCGACCGCTGACCTCTGACCTTCCCGATGCTCCCGAAGGTGTCGAACCATGACAGTCGCCATCGACCGCGCGACCGGCAAGCGCCGCGGTGACCGCACCCCGCGGCCCGGCCTCGGCCGCCGTCTGAAAGACGGCTACCAGAAGCACTGGTACGCCTACGCCATGATCGCGCCGGTGGCCGTCGTGATCGGCGTCCTCGTGCTCTACCCGCTGGGCTACGGCCTCTACCTCACCCTCACCGACGCCAACAGCCTCAACAGCGCGCGCACCATCGGCGTCAACGAGATCGAGGCCACCTACAAGTTCGTCGGCCTGGACAACTACGCCGACATCCTGTGGGGCCCGACGGCGTACGACCGCTTCTGGTCGCACTTCATCTGGACCATCGTGTGGACGGCGGTCTGCGTCGGCCTGCACTTCTTCATCGGCCTCGGGCTCGCCCTGCTGCTCAACCAGAAGCTGCGCGGCCGCACCTTCTACCGGCTGATCCTGGTCCTGCCCTGGGCCGTGCCCACCTTCGTCACCGTCTTCGGCTGGCGCTTCATGCTCGCCGACCAGGGCATCATCAACTCCGCCCTGGACTGGCTGCACCTGCCGACGCCCGCGTGGCTGGAGGACACCTTCTGGCAGCGCTTCTCCGCGATCATGGTCAACACCTGGTGCGGTGTGCCGTTCATGATGGTCTCGCTCCTCGGCGGCCTGCAGTCCATCGACAACAGCCTCTACGAGGCCTCGGAGATGGACGGCGCCAACGCCTGGCAGCGTTTCCGCTACGTCACCCTGCCCGGTCTGCGGTCGGTCAGCTCCACCGTCGTGCTGCTCGGCATCATCTGGACCTTCAACCAGTTCGCCGTGATCTTCCTGCTGTTCGGCAACACCGCCCCCGACGCGCAGATCCTCGTCACCTGGGCGTACCAGCTCGGCTTCGGACAGCAGCCGCGCGACTTCGCGCAGTCCGCGGCCTACGGCATCCTGCTGCTGGCCATCCTGATCGTCTTCACCTCCTTCTACCGCCGCTGGCTGAACCGCAATGAGCAGCAGCTCGCGAACTGAGGCAGGAGCCGCCATGAGTACAAGCACCGCGCCCACCAAGGCCCCCGCCGAGCAGGTCACCGCGCCCACCGCGCCGCCGCGCAGGGTGCGCCGCCGCGGCGAACGCAGCCTCGCCGCGTCCCTCACCTCGCACGGCGTGCTGGTCCTCGCGAGCCTCGTCGCCCTCTTCCCGGTCGCCTGGCTGGTCTACCTGTCCCTCGGCCCGGACAAGAACGACTACCTGCACCCCGGAGGCATCTGGTCGAAGATGACCTTCGACAACTACGCGTTCGTGCTCCAGGACACCAACTTCTTCGACTGGCTGAAGAGTTCGCTGATCGTCTCGCTGGGCACCACCGTCATCGGCGTGCTGGTCGCCGCGACCACCGGCTACGCGGTCTCGCGGATGCGCTTCCCGGGCTACCGGAAGCTCATGTGGGTCCTGCTGGTCACCCAGATGTTCCCCATCGCGGTACTCATCGTGCCGATGTACCAGATCCTGTCGAAGCTCCAGCTCATCGACAACTACTTCGGCCTGATCCTCGTCTACTGCTCGACCGCGGTGCCGTACTGCGCCTGGCTGCTCAAGGGCTACTTCGACACCATCCCGTTCGAGATCGACGAGGCCGGGCGGGTGGACGGGCTGTCCCCGTTCGGCACCTTCTTCCGGCTGATCCTGCCGCTGGCCCGGCCGGGCCTCGCGGTCGCCGGCTTCTACAGCTTCATCACGGCCTTCGGCGAGGTCGCGTTCGCCTCGACGTTCATGCTGAGCGACACGAAGTACACCTTCGCCGTCGGACTGCAGAGCTTCGTCAGCGAGCACGACGCGCAGCGCAACCTGATGGCGGCCACCGCCGTGCTGGTCGCGATACCCGTCTCCGCGTTCTTCTACCTCGTGCAGAAGAACCTGGTGACCGGCCTCACCGCGGGCGGCACGAAGGGCTGACCGCCGCCCGGCCCGGAAACGTCCGGCCGCGGTGCCCATCCGACCCCGCTGCACCGCGGCCGGCCGCCTCTTCCCGCACCGACGCCTCCACTCCGTTCCGTTACGTACCAAGGACGACATGAGCCAGCAGCACTCCGCCGCACCGGCCCCCACCTCCGCCGTCGCCACCGTCGCAGGGCGCCACGACTGGTGGCGGGACGCGGTCATCTACCAGGTGTACCCGCGCAGCTTCGCCGACAGCAACGGCGACGGCATGGGCGACCTGGAGGGTGTCCGCACCCGCCTGCCGTACCTGCGCGACCTGGGCGTGGACGCCGTGTGGCTCAGCCCCTTCTACGCCTCCCCGCAGGCCGACGCCGGGTACGACGTCGCCGACTACCGGGCCGTCGACCCCATGTTCGGCACCCTCCTGGACGCCGACGCGCTGATCCGCGACGCCCACGCGCTGGGCCTGCGCATCATCGTCGACCTGGTCCCGAACCACTCCTCCGACCAGTACGAATGGTTCAGGCGCGCCCTCGCCGAGGGCCCCGGCTCCCCCTCCCGGGACCGCTACCACTTCCGCCCCGGCAAGGGGAAGAACGGCGAACTGCCGCCCAACGACTGGGAGTCCATCTTCGGCGGCCCCGCCTGGACCCGGGTCACCGAGCCCGACGGCACGCCGGGGGAGTGGTACCTGCACCTGTTCGCCCCCGAGCAGCCCGACTTCAACTGGGAGCACCCGGCGGTCGGCGACGAGTTCCGCTCCATCCTGCGGTTCTGGCTGGACATGGGCGTGGACGGCTTCCGCATCGACGTCGCACACGGCATGGTGAAGGCCGAGGGCCTGCCCGACCTGGGATCCCACGAGCAGCTGAAACTGCTGGGCAACGATGTCATGCCGTTCTTCGACCAGGACGGCGTGCACGAGATCTACCGCCAGTGGCGGCGCATCCTCGACGAGTACTCCGGCGAGCGGATCTTCGTCGCCGAGGCGTGGACCCCGACCGTCGAGCGCACGGCGAACTACGTCCGCCCCGACGAACTGCACCAGGCCTTCAACTTCCAGTACCTGGGCACCCACTGGGACGCCGAGGAGCTGCGCACGGTCATCGACCGGACGCTGGACGCCATGCGCCCGGTCGGCGCCCCCGCCACCTGGGTCCTGTCCAACCACGACGTCACCCGGCACGCCACCCGCTTCGCCAACCCGGCGGGCCTCGGCACCCAGATCCGCCTGGCCGGCGACCGCGCACTGGGCCTGCGCAGGGCCCGCGCCGCGACCCTCCTCATGCTGGCGCTGCCCGGCTCGGCCTACGTCTACCAGGGCGAGGAACTGGGCCTCCCGGATGTCGTCGACCTGCCCGACGAGGTGCGCCAGGACCCGGCCTACTTCCGCGGCGCGGGCCAGGACGGCTTCCGCGACGGCTGCCGGGTGCCGATCCCGTGGACGCGTGAGGGCTCCTCGTACGGCTTCGGCGACGGGGGCAGCTGGCTGCCGCAGCCCGCGGGCTGGGGCGAGCTGAGCGTCGAGGCGCAGACCGGCGAGCCCGGCTCCACCCTGGAGCTGTACCGCGAGGCACTTGCCGTCCGCCGCTCCACCGCCGACCTGGGCGCGGGCGACGCGGTCGAGTGGCTGCGCGCCCCCGAGGGCGTCGTCGCCTTCCGCCGCGGGGAGTTCGTGTGCGTCGCCAACACCACCGGCGAGTCGGTGGCGATGCCCGCGTACGGGCGGGTGCTGCTGGCCAGCGGTGAGATCACCGAGGCGGCCGGCGAGGCGAAGGTCCCGGCGGACACCACGGTGTGGTGGACCCGCGCCTGACGCTCCCTCCGGACGGCCGAGGGCCCGCCGCTTCCCCGGGGAAGCGGCGGGCCCTCGCGCGTCCGCCGCTCTGCCGGGTGAGGCGAGCAAGTCCGGTGAAAATCCTTACCGTTACTTTCGCAAGTCTTGCCGCAAGACTTGCGACAGCGCTACGGTCTCGCCGGGGTCGGACCCGAACGAGCCGTACTCGCAAGGAGCTCACGCCTGTGATATCGAGATGGCCGGTGCCCGCCACGCGCCGCACCGCACGAGTGAGACGGGTCGCGGCCGTCACCGTGACCGCGCTCGCCGCAGCCCTGCTTCCCCCGCTCGCCGCGCGGGCCGACGCCCCGCCCGCGCCCCCGTCCGACGCGAAGCTGGCGAAGACCGCCGCACGCCACGACCTGACCCGTGAGCAGTTCTACTTCGTCCTGCCGGACCGCTTCGCCGACGGGGACGCCGGGAACGACCGCGGCGGCCTGACCGGCACCCGGCTCGCCACCGGTTACGACCCCACCGACAAGGGCTTCTACCAGGGCGGCGACCTCAAGGGGCTGACCGAGAAGCTCGACTACATCAAGGGTCTGGGCACCACCTCCATCTGGATGGCGCCCCTCTTCAAGAACCAGCCCGTGCAGGGCACCGGCAAGGACGCCTCGGCCGGCTACCACGGGTACTGGATCACCGACTTCACCCAGGTCGACCCGCACTTCGGCACCAACCAGGACCTGAAGAACCTCATCTCCAAGGCCCACGCCAAGGGCATGAAGGTCTTCTTCGACGTCATCACCAATCACACCGCCGACGTCGTCGACTACGAGGAGAAGTCCTACGACTACCTCTCCAAGGGCGCCTTCCCGTACCTGACCCGGGACGGGCAGCCCTTCGACGACGCCGACGGCACCCGCCGCTTCCCCCGCGTGGACACCGGCTCCTTCCCGCGCACCCCGACGGTCCCGGCCGCCAAGAAGAACCTCAAGGTCCCCTCCTGGCTCAACGACCCGGCGATGTACCACAACCGGGGCGACTCCACCTGGGCCGGCGAGTCGGCCACCTACGGCGACTTCAACGGCCTAGACGACCTGTGGACCGAACGGCCCGAGGTCGTCGACGGCATGGAGAAGATCTACCAGCGGTGGGTGAGGGACTTCGCCGTCGACGGCTTCCGGATCGACACCGTGAAGCACGTCGACATGGAGTTCTGGACCCAGTGGGCGACCGCGCTGGACGCCTACGCCGCGAGGAAGGGCCGCGACGACTTCTTCATGTTCGGCGAGGTCTACTCCGCCGACACCTCCGTCACCGCGCCCTACGTCACCGAGGGCCGCCTGGACTCCACCCTGGACTTCCCCTTCCAGGACGCGGCCCGCGCGTACGCCTCCCAGGGCGGCAGCGCGCAGAAGCTCGCCTCGGTCTTCGGCGACGACTGGAAGTACACGACCGACAAGGCCAACGCCTACGAGCAGGTCACCTTCCTCGGCAACCACGACATGGGCCGCATCGGAACCTTCCTCAGGCAGGACGACCCGGAGGCCACCGACGCGGAACTGCTGAAGAAGGACAGGCTCGCCAACGAGCTGATGTTCCTCAGCCGGGGCAACCCGGTGATCTACTACGGCGACGAGCAGGGCTTCACCGGCGCCGGGGGCGACAAGGACGCCCGCCAGCCGATGTTCGCCTCGCGCACCGCCGACTACCTGGACGACGACCAGCTCGGCACCGACCGCACCCACGCCGAGGCCGCCTACGACACGGGGGCACCGCTCTACCGGCAGATCAGTGCGCTCGCCAAGCTCCGCAAGGCCAACCCCGCCCTCGCCGACGGCGTCCAGACCGAGCGCCACGCCGCCGACGGTCCCGGCGTCTACGCCGTCTCCCGCACCGACGCGAAGACCGGCACCGAGTACGTCGTCGCCTTCAACAACGCCGGCACCGCGAAGAGCGCCACCTTCGCCACCGGCTCGGCGCACATGAGCTTCCGCGGCATCTACGGCACCGACGCCACCGTGCGGTCCGGCGCCGACAAGAAGGTCACCGTCACGGTCCCCGCCGGATCGGCCGTGGTCCTCAAGGCCGCGGGCGGGCTCGCCCGGCCCGCCGCCGAGCCGACGATCACCCTGCGCGCCCCGGACCCCGGCGCCACCGGCACCGTCGAGCTGAGCGCCGACGTCGCGGGCGGACAGCTCAACCGCGTCGTCTTCGCCGCCCAGACCGGCGACGGCAAGTGGCGCACCCTCGGCACCGCCGACCACGCGCCCTACCAGGTCACCCACACCGTCGACGCGGACACCCCGGCCGGCACCGCCCTGCGCTACAAGGCGGTCGTCGTGGACTCCACGGGCCGCACCGCGAGCGCCACGGCCGCCTCCACCACCGGCACCCCGCCCGCCGAGGAGGCCCCCACCACCTCCTCCCGGGACTACGCGGTCGTCCACTACAAGCGCGCGGACGGGAACTACGACGACTGGGGCCTGTACGCCTGGGGCGACCTCGCCGACGGCGAGGCGACCACCTGGCCCGCGGCCCACCCCTTCACCGGCCGGGACGCCTACGGCGCCTTCGCCCACGTCAAGCTCAAGCCCGGAGCGTCCAGCGTCGGCTTCCTCGTCATCGACAAGGACGGCGACAAGGACGTCGCCGCCGACCGCACCATCGACGTCACACGGACCGGCGAGGTGTGGATCGAGCAGGGCGAGGAGCAGGTCGCCACCGACCGGCCCGAGTACCCGGCCCAGGACACCACCAAGGCCGTCCTGCACTACCACCGCGCCGACGGCGACTACGACGGCTGGGGCCTGCACGTCTGGGGCGACGCCGCGAACCCCACCGACTGGGCCAAGCCCCTCCGGCCGGTCAGGACCGACCCGTACGGCGCGGTCTTCGAGGTGCCCCTCACCGAGGGCGCGAGCAGCCTGAGCTACATCGTGCACAAGGGCGACGAGAAGGACCTGCCCACCGACCAGGCCCTGGACCTCAAGGCCGATGGCCACGAGGTGTGGCTGCTGAGCGGCCAGGAGCAGTACCTGCTGCCGCAGCCCGCGGGCTCGGCGGCGGCCGTCGACCTCACCACCTCCAAGGCGGTCTGGATCGACCGGAACACGGTCGCCTGGAACGGCTCCGAGGGCGCCGCCTCCACCCAGCTGCTCGCCTCCCGCACCGGCTCCATCGCCGCCGAGGGCGGCAGGCTCACCGGCGCCGACCAGCGGTGGCTGCGCCTGACGAAGAGCACCCTCACCGACGCCCAGAAGGCGAAGTTCCCGCACCTGAGGGAGTACACCGCCTGGTCGGTCGACCCCCGCGACCGCGACCGGGTCCGCGAGGCCCTGCGCGGCCAGGTCGTCGCCTCCCAGCGCACCGCCACCGGCGCCCTGCTCGCCGCGACGGGCGTGCAGACCGCGGGCGTCCTGGACGACCTGTACGCGGACCGGGCGGCCGGCGCGGGCCTCGGCCCGGTCTTCCGCCACGGCCGGCCCACCCTCTCCGTGTGGGCGCCGACCGCGCAGGACGTCCGGCTGGAGATCGGCGACCGCACGGTGCCGATGCGCCGCGACGACGCCACCGGCGTCTGGTCCGTCACCGGCCCGAAGTCCTGGAAGGGCAAGCCCTACCGGTACGCCGTCACGGTCTGGGCGCCCACCGCGGGCGAGGTCGTCACCAACGAGGTCACCGACCCGTACTCCCTCGCCCTCACCACCGACTCCGAGCGCAGCCTCGTCGTCGACCTCGACGACCGCTCCCTCGCCCCGCGCGGCTGGAAGGACTACGACAAGCCGAAGGCGGTGCCGCTCAGGGACGCCCGGATCCAGGAGCTGCACATCCGGGACTTCTCCGTCGCCGACGCGAGCGCGGACCCCGGCCACCGGGGCACCTACCTCGCCTTCACCGACAAGACGAGCGACGGCTCGAAGCACCTGCGCGAGCTGGCCGAGGCCGGCACCTCCTACGTGCACCTGCTGCCCGCCTTCGACATCGCCACCGTCCCCGAGAGGAAGTCCGACCAGGCCACGCCCGACTGCGACCTCGCCGCCCACCCGGCCGACTCCGACCGGCAGCAGGAGTGCGTGGCGAAGGCCGCCGCCAAGGACGCCTTCAACTGGGGCTACGACCCGTACCACTACACGGTCCCCGAGGGCTCCTACGCCACCGACCCGGACGGCACCGGGCGCACCGTCGAGTTCCGGAAGATGGTCAAGGCCCTCAACGAGGACGGCCTGCGCGTCGTCATGGACGTCGTCTACAACCACACGGCCGCGAGCGGCCAGGCGAAGACCAGCGTCCTCGACCGGATCGTGCCCGGCTACTACCAGCGGCTGCTCCCCGACGGCTCCGTGGCCGACAGCACCTGCTGCGCGAACACCGCCACCGAGAACGCCATGATGGGCAAGCTCGTCGTCGACTCGATCGTCACCTGGGCCAAGGAGTACAAGGTCGACGGCTTCCGCTTCGACCTCATGGGCCACCACCCGAAGGCCAACATCCTCGCGGTCAGGAAGGCGCTGGACGAGCTGACCCCCGCCAAGGACGGCGTCGACGGCAAGAAGATCATCCTGTACGGCGAGGGCTGGAACTTCGGCGAGGTCGCCGACGACGCCCGCTTCGTCCAGGCCACCCAGAAGAACATGGCCGGCACCGGCATCGCCACCTTCTCCGACCGGGCCCGCGACGCCGTGCGCGGCGGCGGCCCCTTCGACGAGGACCCCGGCGTCCAGGGCTTCGCCTCCGGCCTCTACACCGACCCGAACTCCTCGAAGGCCAACGGCACCGAGGCCGAGCAGCGGGCCCGCCTGCTGCACTACCAGGACCTGATCAAGGTCGGGCTGACCGGCAGCCTCGCCGACTACGCCTTCACCGACACCGACGGCAAGGAGGTCAAGGGCTCCGAGGTCGACTACAACGGCGCCCCCGCCGGATACGCGGCGGCACCCGGCGACGCCCTCGCCTACGCCGACGCCCACGACAACGAGTCCCTGTTCGACGCGCTCGCCTTCAAGCTCCCTCGCGACACCTCCGCCGACGACCGGGCCCGCATGCAGGTCCTCGCCCTGGCGACCGCCGCCCTCTCGCAGGGCCCGGCGCTCTCCCAGGCCGGCACCGACCTGCTGCGCTCCAAGTCGCTGGACCGCAACTCCTACGACAGCGGCGACTGGTTCAACGCCGTCCACTGGAACTGCGCCGACGGCAACGGCTTCGGGCGGGGCCTGCCACCCGCCGCGGACAACCAGGACAAGTGGCCCTACGCCAAGCCCCTGCTGGGCGCGGTGCGGGTCGGCTGCCCGCAGATCACCGGCGCCTCGGCGGCGTACCGGGACCTGCTGAGGATCCGCGGCGGCGAGCGGGACTTCTCCCTCGCCACGGCCGGACAGGTGCAGTCCCGGCTCTCCTTCCCGCTCTCCGGCGAGGAGGAGACGCCCGGTGTGATCACCATGCGCCTCGGTGACCTCGTGGTCGTCTTCAACGCCACGCCCGAGCGCCAGGACCAGCGCGTCGACGCGGCGGCCGGGACCGGCTACCGGCTGCACCCGGTGCAGGCGGCGGGCGCGGACACGGTGGTGAAGGAGTCGGCGTACGCGGCGAAGACCGGCACCTTCACCGTGCCGGCCCGTACCGTCGCCGTCTTCCAGCGGGCCGGCTGACGGCGGGAGGTCTGCGGTTAGGGTGAGCCCTGCTGTTCACGCAACGGGAGGGCTCATGCCGCAGATCACCGTCGACTACTCCGACCGGCTCGCCGGCGACTTCGACCGGCCCGCGTTCGCGCGGGCCCTGCACGAGGCCGTCGTCGAGATCGCGGCCGCCCGGCCGCCGGCCTGCAAGACGCAGTTCCGCCGCACCGAGGACACCGTGGTCGGCCCCGACGCCGAGGGGCACGCCGTCGTGCACGTCACGCTCGGGCTGCTGGCCGGCCGCACCGACGAGACCAAGGCGCGGCTGACCGAGGCCGTCCTGGAACTGCTGCGCCAGTACGCCAAGCCCGGCGGCGGCCTCGCCCTGCACGCCTCCGCCGAGGTCCGCGACCTGGACCCGTCGTACCGGAAGTACGAGAGCTAGTCCATGAACCCGGTGAGCCGGCCGACCAGGTCCCCGAAGGGGCCGTCGGCCGGCTCGTCCGCGATGACGCGGCGCAGCAGGGCGCCCATCTCCTCGTCATAGGCGGCGCTCACCGCCAGCAGCGCGGCGAAGTCGTGCACGAGCTGCGCCTCCAGCTCGGCGCGCGGGATGCGGCGCCCGTCCAGCCAGAGCAGCGCCGTCGACTCGGCGAGCGAGATCCAGGAGCGGACGACCAGTTCCAGCCGCGCGGGCGCCTCGGTGACGTCCAGGTGCGAAAGGATCTGGACATACGCGGCCTGCCGTACCGAGTCCACCAGCGCGTTGGCCGTCGAGGAGCCGACCGCCGGGCCGCCGCGCATCAGGGCCGAGAAACCCGGGCCGTGCCCGTCGACGAAGTCGAAGTAGCGGCCCATCACCCGCAGCAGCCGCGCGCCCAGCGGGCCCTCGTGCGGCTCCGCGAACCGGGCCGCCAGATCGTCCGAGGCGCGTTGCAACGCGGCCTCGTACAGGCTGAGTTTGCCGGGGAAGTAGTGGTAGACCAGCGGGCGCGAGATGCCCGCCGCCGACGCTATCTCGTCGATGGAGACCTCGTCGGGCGAGCGGCGGCTGAACAGATCGAGCGCGACGCCGATCAACTGCTGCCGCCGCTCCTCGACGCCCATTCTGCGGCGTACCCCGGTAGTCATACGAACACCTTACCGATCGAATCCGGCCCCGAACGGGCCGGACCGGACATCGGTGTTCACATGTCGAGCACCAGCCGTGCACCGCGGCACCGGGAGACACAGATGAGCATCGAGTCGCCGCGTTCCGAGTCGGTCAGCAGCTCGTCCCGGTGATCGATCTCGCCCTCCAGCACCTTCTGTTGGCAGGTCCCGCACCAGCCCTGCTCGCAGGAGTACGGGGTGTTCGGCAGCTCGGCGCGGACGGCGGTCAGCACCGAGGAGTCAGCGGGCACGGTCAGTGTGCGCCCGCTGCGGCGCAGCTCCACCTCGAACTCCGCCTCGCCGTCGGCCGTCGTGCGCGGAGCGAACCGCTCCAGGTGCAGCGCGGTGCCCTCGGGGAGGCGTTCCTCGACGGCCGCCATCAGGCCCTGCGGGCCGCAGCAGTACACGGCCGCGCCCTCGGGGAGGTCCGCCAGGAAGCCGTCGAGATCCGGCATCCCGTCCTCGTCCTCGGCGACGACGGTGACCTTCCGGCCGACCGGGTCCAGCTTCTCGATCTCCTCCAGGAACGGCATCGACGCCCGCGTCCGCCCGCCGTACAGCAGCCGCCACTCGGTGCCCTCCCCCAGCGCCCGCAGCATCGGGAGCACGGGCGTGATGCCGATGCCCCCGGCGACGAACGCGTAGGCGGGCGCCTCGACCAGCGGGAAGCGGTTGCGCGGACCGCGCACCTCCAGCTCCGTGCCCTCCTGCACCTGCTCGTGCACCTCGCGCGAGCCGCCCCGCCCGCCCTCGACCAGCCGCGCGGCCACGGTGTACGACGAGGTGTCCTCCGGGTCGCCGCACAGCGAGTACTGCCGCACCAGGCCCGAGGGCAGCACCAGGTCCAGGTGGGCGCCCGGCTCCCAGCGCGGCAGGCCGGTCCCCTCCAGGCGCAGTCGCACCACCCCGTCGGCCAGCCGCTCGTGCGCGGTGACCAGCAGCGTGAGCGCGGGGGAGCGGGGGAGCCCGGAGACCGGCGGGCGCGGGACGGAACGCGTGCGGGGCGGCGAGCCGGGCGTCCGGCGCCGCACCGCCCGGCCGACGACGAGCGCGGCACCGGCCGCGAGGAGCAGGGTCGCCGGCTTCCGTAGGCGTGCCGTGCGCGAGACAGGCTTGTGAGACATGGCGTCAATGTACTGACGAGTACGGTCCGGCGAAACCCTTCCGCCGACACTTGTTGACGCCAGTGTCAGCAAGCGGGGAGGTGTGCGCGGAGGGCTAGCGCAGGCCGCCGATCGTCCGCCCGCCGGCCAGCGTGCCCTTCAGCTCGGCCCGGGCGCCCTGCTCGGCCTCGGCCGTCAGCAGGTTGCCGTCGGCGGTGCCGCTGATGCCGCCCGTCGCCTCGATCGACTCGGTGTCGCGGCCGCCCGCCGCGAGCAGGTACCAGTGCCCGCCCTCCGACTTCCACAGCACCCCGGCCAGCACCTGCGGATCGCGCTCGCCGCAGGCCGGCACGTCCTGCGCCTTCGCCGCCACCGCACCCTGCACCCCGCCCGGCGTCCGGAACTGCGCCAGCACCCGGGCCCCCTCACCGCGCCAGGTCTCGGCGCGGGTGCACACCCACGCGCCCGCCCCCGTCCCGTCGGGCAGCGGCTGCGTCGCGAACTCCCAGGCGTTCACCGACCGCACCCCCTGCCCGCGCACCGTGCCCAGCGAGCAGGCGTACGGCGCCCAGGTGCCCAGCGCCTTCCCACCCGAGGCGTCCTTCGCCGCACCGGGGCGTCCGGTGGTGAGCCGGGCCGGCACCAACTCGCCCAGGTCCGTCACCACCCGGGTGTCCGAACCGTCGGTCAGCTCCAGCACGTTCCACGACGTGCACGCCCCGGTCTGCTGCTGCACCGGGCTGGCCAGCGGGGCCGTCACGCCGTCGGTCAGCGCCAGCTCCCTGGCCCCGGAGCCCGGAGCGGCGAGGTCGCGTCCGGCCGCCTTGGTCACCCAGGGCGCCGTCAGATAGCGCACGTTGCCGTCGGCGCGGCCCAGGACCACCGCGGTCGCCGCCGCCCGGCCGGCCCCGTCGGTCCGCGCGAAGTCCAGGGCGGCACCGGCGGAACCGTCCTTCGGCTCGGCATACCGGACCAGGCGCAGACCGTCGTGCAGGATGACCACCCGCGCGTTGTCGACGTCCCCGGCGTACAGCAGCTGCGGCGGACCGGCCGGACCGCCGGTCTGGGTCCCCGGCGTCGCGGACACCCCCACGCTCTCGCCGGGCCGGGCCCAGACGGCCAGGGCGCGACGCAGCAGCGCCTGGTCACCGGTGAGGTCACCGCGCGCCGGCCACACCGAGAAGTCCGTGCGCGCGGACGTCTCCCACGCGGCGGGCGCGGCCTTCGTCAGCCTGCCCGGGTCGAGCGCGGCCTCGGCCGCCGGGTTCCGCGCGTACGGCGGGGCGGCGGCACCTTCCGGCCCCCAGCCGTCCCCGGGCAGCCCGAGGAGCGCCCCGCACACCACCAGGGCCGCCCCGGCGACCAGCGCGGCTTTCATGTGCTGGCGCCGACGCAGCAGATCGGTCGGCCGGGCCTGCAACGAGCAGGGGTCGAACTCGGGGGAGCCGAGCAGCCCGTACTGCCCCGGCACACCGTCGGCCTCGTGCAGCGCGGCGTCGACGTCGGCGACCCCGGCGGCCGTCAGCACCTGCCGCACCCCGTCGTCGGCGAGCCGCTCCAGACCGCGCAGCGCGTACGCCGCCCGGCCGGGCCCGGAGAGCGCGGACAGCCGCTGATCCAGGGCCAGTTCGTCCGCGCCGCCCGAGCGCGGGAAGAGCTTGAGGCCCCGCACGTGGGGCAGCAGTGGCGGCAGCTGGGACCGCCTGGGCCACGCCCGCCGCCGCAGCGGAAGCCCCGCCTCCAGCGCCGTACGCACCACCCGCAGCCGGACCAGCGCGTACCCCGGGTCGACCTCGCGGCCGGTGGACTGCGCCGGGATCACCGGGATCGTCGTCCGGTTGCGGGGCAGGGCGCGCTGGGTGAGGGCGTGCGCGGTCAGGACGCGGCGGCCCCGGCCCAGGCCCGGCGGCAGCACCAGGTAGG
This sequence comes from Streptomyces sp. NPDC042336, assembly GCF_055581985.1. NCBI lineage: Bacteria > Bacillati > Actinomycetota > Actinomycetes > Kitasatosporales > Streptomycetaceae > Streptomyces > Streptomyces sp. NPDC042336. The sequence goes on from NZ_JBVJEA010000001.1 coordinate 976,656, forward strand.
CCAGCCGGGCCAGGCGCGGATAGTGCTCGACGAGCGCGGCCTCGGCCTGCTCGACGTCGACGACCGGGTCGGCCGGGGAGGCGGAGGACGGTGCGGGGCGCGGGGCGACATCCTGTGGCTGCACGTTCAGCAGAACGAGCGAACGGGGCGATGGTCACCGTACGGCCTCCGTCCCGGGCGGGGCGGCGCGCTACTCGTCCGGTTCCACCAGGAGCCGCGCGTAGTTGGCCATCGAGCGCTGGTAGCGCGGGAGATGGGGCGCGAGCGCGCCGAGCGCCAGGGCCAGGGCCTCGCGGTCGCGGCCCAGGCTGGACAGGCAGAGCGCGAGCGTGGCGCGCACGGCGTCGTCCAACTCGTCCGACGGCGCCACCAGTTCCGGCGAGAGCAGCTTCACGCCCTCCTCCGGGTGCCCGGTGTTCCGCAGCGAGCTGGAGAGCTGGATCTTCGCCCGGCGCCCCTTGTACGGGCTGGCCTCGCCGAGCCCGCGCTCCAGCGCCTCGCGGTACAGCGGCACGGCCCGGTCGGAGTGGCCCGTCGAGTCCCAGGCGCAGGCCCGCTCGAACAGGCCGAGGGGACTGTCGGCGGGCAACTCGTCGGCGAGGGCGTCGACGACCGCCCGGAAGTCGGCCGCATCCTCCTCGGCGTAGTCGTCGAATGCCGCCCAGGCGGCCGTCACGCGCTCTTCCCAGTCCTGGTCCACGGAGCCCACTCTCGCACGCCGTGCGCACAACGGCACCCGGGCTCCTGAGTACTTCGCGCCCCGAGCCCGTATCGATGACGAGAGCCCCGCGCGGGGGCTCCGCGCGGCATGTCGCCACAGCGGACCGGAGGAACACATGAGGCTGACCCGACCGATGCTCGCGCCGGCCGCCCTGGCGGCGGTCCTGGCGCTGACGGGCTGCGGCGCCGAAGGGGACGGCGGCGACGACGGGGCCGCCGTGCCCGCGACGGCGACCGGCAGCCTGGAACACCTGGCCGCCGAGGCCGAGTGCACCCCGGACCTCCAGACCGACGCCGACACCATCCGCCAAGCCCTGTGCGGGAAGGGCGAGGAGAAGTACGTCCTCGCCACCTTCTCCACCGACCGCGGCCAGCGGGAGTGGATCAACACCGCCAAGGACTACGGCGGCTACTACCTCGTCGGCCGCAAGTGGGTCGCCGTCGGCCACGAGGACGTGGTGGCGGAACTGCGCGGCACACTCGGCGGGACCCTGGAACAGGGCGCCCGGCACGGGGGCGGCGGCGGGCACCCGGACGGGCAGGGCGAGCACGCCGGGCTTGGCGGCTGACCGGGCGCGGACGCGCGAAGGGGGCCGGTGACGGAATTCCGTCACCGGCCCCCTCCTCACCTCGGGGCCGGCACCGCTACTGGCAGTCCTCGCCGCGGTTGATGCAGTCGACCACCTCGTTCATCAGGTCCTCGTCCATGACGTTGATGAAGTCGTTGTGATCGGTGATCGGCTTGTGCAGCTGCTCCGGGAAGCTGTCCACGGCGTACGGGTTCTGCACCTGGCCGTTCTCGACGGTCGGGGTGGGGATGTCGTACGCGAGGCGGATCTGCAGCTGGGGAACGGCCTGGAAGCCGTTCGGGCAGCTGCCGTCCTCCTGCACGAACGCCATGTGGTCCCGGTGGTTGGCGCTGTCGATGTTCTGGCCGTCCCAGCAGCTCTGGAAGTTGACCGTGCGCAGCACCTGGCTGCCGTCGGGGCACAGCGGGTACTTGTCCGTCACCTGGCGGTCCTCGAAGCCGGAGCAGCTCCACGAGGTGTTGGCGTTCGCGTCGCCGTTGGTGAAGGACTTGGCGTCACCGGTGATGACGCGCAGGAACTTCGGCATCGCGACCACGTCGCCCTGCCGGCTGCCGACGAACTTGATCTCGGCCTGGGCGGGCTTGAGGATCTTGCCGATGTTGCCCTCGGCGCCACCGCCCTGGTCGCCCGCGTCGAACTCCTGCGTACCGTCCTGGAGGCGCAGCACCGGCCAGTAGTACGTGGACTTGTCGGCCTGGTTCTGGCAGGAGGTGTCCGCGTTCGCCAGGTCCTCGTCGCTGGAGAAGGCGTCGTTGTCCTGGTTGCCGACGTAGTCGTGCGTGTGGTGGGCGCCGTTGTCGACACCCGGGGCGGCGATCAGGTTGTCGCTGTTGAACAGGTTGTTCTCGTTGACACCGCACTCCGTGGTGAAGGTGCCGGTGGAACCGCCGTCACCGTCGGCGGCCAGGCCGTTGCGGCTGTCGCGGGAGTTCGGCTGGACGTCGTTGATGTCGATGAAGTCGTCGGCGACCGGACCCGCGACGCCGTTGCCGTTGTCGTCCTGGCCACCGCCGTCCTGGCCACCGTCGTTCTGACCGCCGTCCTGTCCGCCGCCGTTCTGCTGGTCCGCGGGACGGCCCTGGCATCCGGCCAGCTCGTCCAGGGTGTCGTCGGCCTTGCCGCCGGCCCGGTTGATCTCCAGCTGGATCCGGTCGATGAGCGCCTTCCGCCGGTCCTTGAGCGGGCCGAGAATGCTGTTCTGGACGAACTGCGCGTCACCCGCCTGCGCCCGCCGCGTGGTGGCGAGGCGCTGGTAGGCGTCGGTGATCTGACTGTCCATCGAGGCCAGTTCGCCGTCCACCTCCCCGCGCGCCCGGTCCGGCACGTCACGGATCTTCTGACCGACGTCGGGGCAGTCGATCGTCGCGACCTGCGCGCCGGCCGACCTGGTCCGGTTGTGGCCGGAGTGCTCCTCGTGCGCCGACGCGTAGAAGTTGGCCCAGACCAGTCCGCCCCCGCCGACCGCCAGGGCCGCCGCCCCGGCTACGATCTTGGTGGCCAGCGGCGTACGGCGTTTTCTTGTGTTGCGTCCCATGGAACTCCTCTGACTTCCTTGCGGGGGCATCGCTTGCGGGGCATCGAGGGCGCCCGACAGGAGTGAAGCGGCTCCCATCCATACGGAAGCCGCCTCGGAGGTGTTCACCCGCCCCGGAAATTGCCGGGTCCCGTGGGGCGGGCGGGACGTGCGAGAAGGTCAGCGGCCGCGGTCCAGATACGCCAGAACCGCCAGGACACGGCGGTTGTCGTCGTCCGAGACCTCCAGGCTCAGCTTCGCGAAGATGTTCGCCGTGTGCTTCGCGATCGCCCGCTCCGTGACGACGAGCTTCCCGGCGATCGCCGCGTTGGTCCGGCCCTGCGCCATCAGCTCCAGCACCTCCAGCTCGCGGGGGGTGAGCCGCTCCAGCGGCCGGTCCTCCGCCGCACGCCGGCTGAGCAGCTGCTGGATGACCTGCGGGTCCATCGCCGTACCGCCCGCCGCCACCCGCCGTACCGCGTCCACGAACTGCTCCGCGTCGAACACCCGGTCCTTGAGCAGGTACCCCACCCCGCCGCTCCCGTCGGCCAGCAGCTCGCGCGCGTACAGCTGCTCCACGTGCTGGGACAGGACCAGCACCGGCAGCCCGGGCCGGTCGTGGCGGGCCTGGAGCGCGCACTGCAGGCCCTCGTCGGTGAGCGTGGGCGGCAGCCGGACGTCGACCACGGCGACGTCCGGCCGCAGTTCGGCCAGGGCCCGGGACAGCTCGGGGCCGGTCTCCACGGCCGCGGCGATCTCGAAGTCGTGGGCCTCCAGGAGCCTGACCAGTCCGTCGCGCAGCAGGAACAGGTCTTCGGCTAGGACAACGCGCAAGGGATCTCCATGGTGACCATGGTGGGGCCGCCCGCGGGCGAGCCGACGGCCAGGACGCCGTCGAATGTACCGAGTCGGCGCTCCACACCGGCCAGGCCCGAGCCCGCTCCGATCACGGCGCCGCCCTTGCCGTTGTCGGTGACCGAGACGCGCAGCCGCCCCTCCGTGCAGTGCATGTCGACCCAGATGCGGTCGGCGCCGGAGTGCTTCACGGCGTTGGTGAGGATCTCGCTGACCGCGAAGTACGCGGCCGCCTCCACGGGTGCCTCGGCGCGGCCGGGCAGGTCCACCTCGACCTCGACGGTGACGGGCAGCCGCAGGGCCAGGGCACGTACCGCGTCGCCCAGGCCGCGTTCGGCGAGCACCGGGGGATGGATGCCGCGCACGAGTTCGCGCAGCTCGGTCAGGGCGTCGGCGGAGGACTGACGGGTCCGCGCGAGCAGTTCCCTGGCCTTCGCCGGGTCCTTCTCCAGCAGCGCCTCGATGGTGCCCAGGTCCATGCCGACGGCGACCAGCCGGGCCTGTGCCCCGTCGTGCAGGTCGCGCTCGATGCGGCGCAGTTCGGCGGCGGAGGTGTCGACGGCGTCGCGCCGGGTCTCGGTCAGTACCCGTACCCGCTCGGCGAGTTCGCCCTGGCCCGAGCCGAGGAGCGCGCCGGTGAGCCGGAAGTGGGCGCGCAGCAGGAGCGGGGTGAGCCGGTAGGCGGCGAGCAGGAGCACGGCGCCCAGAGCGGCGGCGTAGAGGGCGGAGGTCTGGTCGGTGACCTTGACGAAGCCGTACCAGTACCCGTCGGGCAGCACCCGCCACAGCCCGGCCGCGATGACGAGGCCCTCCAGCGGGTAGAGCGCCAGCGCGAAGGCCAGCAGCGCGCTGACGAAGCCCGCCGTCATGTCGACCGGCAGCCACAGGACGTCCCGCCAGGTCGCCGGGTCACGAAGCATCCCGAAGGTGCGGGCCCACGGGTTGGCGTCCTCGGGCAGCGGCCGGTACGTCCGCGGGATCCGCACCCCGCCCCACTCGGCGGCGAGCAGCCGCCGCCGGTCCGCGAACGCCCGGACCCCCGTCAGCACCCACGGCGTGGTGACGATGCCGACCCCGATCGGGACGAGGGCGATGGACACCAGGGTCAGGCAGAAGCAGATCACCGCGCCGGGCAGGGAGATGAACGCCAGTGCCAGTCCCCGCACGGCCGACAGCGCCACGCCCCGCGTCCGCCCGCGTGTCCGTGGCTGCCCTGTGCCGCTCTTCGTCTCGATGCTCATGACATCAGTCTCGCGGAGGCGACGGCGCCGGGCACTGGGCCGGGCACCCCGATCAGGGGGTGGTGCCAGCTACACCCCCCGCCGGGTCCGTCGGCGGCCAGGAACTTCGTCTCCGTCTCCGGGTCCAGGCCGACCGGTGGCCGGTCCCGGCGCTGGGGTGCCGTGCCGCCGAGGTCCCGCAGCCACCTCCAGGTGTCGGCCACGGTGTCGCCGACGGGCCGGCAGACCAGTCCCGTCGCCAGGGCCCGGGAGACGTCCGCGCTCTGCAGGGCGTCGTGCAGCTCACTGCCCGGCGGCGTCCACACCGGCAACTGGCCCCACGGCTCTACGCCGGCGGCGAGCACGGTCTTGGGGGCGGTCCAGCGCAGCTCCGCGGGGCCGCCCGTGGCCGTCGCGCAGGCTTCGAGCAGGCCGCCCATCGTGGCGTGCCCCGGCGGGGAGGCCAGGTTGTACGGCCCGCCCAGCTCCCGTACCACCGCGCCGAGCACCCAGTCGGCGAGGTCACGCACGTCGATGTACTGCAGGGGCAGGTCCCGGGGGCCCGGCGCGAGGACCGGGCCGCCGCGGGCCAGGCGGTTGAGCCACCACGGCAGCCGGCCGACGTTCTCGTAGGGGCCGAGGATCAGCCCGGCCCGCACGAGCACCGAGCGGTCCGCGCCGAAGGCGTCCAGGACGGCCAGCTCGGCGCCCCGCTTGTCCCGGGCGTAGTCGCTCTGCCCGGCGTGCGCCGAGGCGCCCTCGACGAGCGGGGCGTCCTCGGCGTACCCGGCGGGCGGGGCCCAGGCGTACACCGAGCAGCTCGACACGTACACGTACCGTCCGGCGCGGTCCCGCAGCAGCCGCGCCGCGTCCCGCACCGCGCGGGGCGCCGCCGACCAGGTGTCGACGACGGCGTCCCACGTGCCCTCGGCCAGCGCGGCGAGCCCGTCGGGCGCGGTGCGGTCGCCGTGCAGCGCCCGCGCTCCGGGGGGCGGGGCGTGCCGTCCGCGGTGCAGGACGGTCACCTCCCAGCCGCGGCCGAGCGCCGCCTCGACCACGGCCCGCCCCACGAACTCCGTACCGCCCAGCACCAGTAGTCTCATGCCGCCACTGTGCCGGGCGCGGCGGCCGCGGGGAACGCCCCTCTGCCGTCAGCAGAGAGGCGGATGCCGGCTCAGCGTCCCGCGGGCGGCGTGTACTTGTAGCCGACGCGCCGCACGGTCTGGATCGTGTGCCGGTGCTCCGCGCCGAGCTTCCGGCGCAGCCGGGCCACGTGCACGTCGACGGTGCGGCCGTCGCCCACGTGTCCGTAGCCCCACACCGTGGTGACCAGCTGGTCCCGGGTGTGCACCCGGTGCGGATGTGTGACGAGGTGCGCGAGCAGTTCGAACTCCAGGTAGGTCAGGTCCAGTTCACGTCCTTCCACGGCGGCGATGCGCCGCGCGGGATCGATCCGGACGAGCGGGGCGTCGTCCTGAACCCGGTCCTGGGCGCGGCCCCGGGTCCGGCCCCGGGCGCCGTCGCCGTGGTCCTCGGGCGAGGGTCCGGCCACGCCCAGCGGACGGAACGGCGGCTGCTGGTCCGCCGGGACCAGTACGAGGTAGCCGACCATCGGCGGGTGCCCCGGCAGCGCGGGCAGGGTGTGCGCGGGCGCGGGCAGCCAAGTGGCGCCCGGCGGCAGCAGATCGGCGACGTCCACCACCTCGTCCCGGTCCACGGCGCGCAGCCGGTGCCGGGGGCCGCCGGAGTCGGGGCGGACGGTGGGGGAGTCGAGGGTGACGGTGGACAGGGAACGGGTGGTCGCCATGAGACGTCAGCTCTTTCGCGCGAGAGGTTCGTCGGGAAGGGCGACGGGCGCGAGTCGTGGTCGGGCGCGTCGCGGGACGTACGTCGTGCGCACCGGCGGAAGGCGCAGAAGGCCTGGGATGTGCGGCTTCCTAGCGGGCCGGCGCGATCGTCGCGCGGCAACACACCCGGTCGAAGTCGTCGTGCTGACGGGAAGGCCAGAAGGGCTCGAGGTCATGGCGACCCGTCGCTGCGTACTTCCGGAAACTGGCCATGGACCCATTGAAGCAGACGGCGGCAAAGGAGAGGAGACTCCTCTCAGTGCGTGGACGCCCTTGGCGTGAACCAGCCCCCGGGCCGGTCAACCCTCCAGCCGTTTGCGCCAGTCCAGCGGGGTGACGGAGATGGCGCTGCCCGGATCGCCGTCCCACTCCGTGGACAGCCCGGACCCCGCGAACGCCGCCACGACCTCGTGTCCGACGGCCGTGGTGGTCTCCTCGGAGCCGTCGAAACCGCCGTAGTACAGCATGAGGCCGTGCCCCTCGGCGGCGGCCTCGGTGCTCTGCCGGTGGAAGAAGACGAAGCCCCGGGCGCCCTCGCGCTCCGCGCCGATCTCGGCGGTGCCGCAGCCCCGGCAGCAGGCGAAGTTCTCCCGGGCGGTGACACCGGCCGCGTCCAGGGCCCGGAAGACCCGGGTGAGCCGGTCCGGGTCGGTGGTCTCCTCGCCCCAGGCATCCTGCTCGGCCAGCCGCTCCAGCCACAGCCGGTCCACCAACTGCCGGGCCTGGGCGCGGGACACGGGCCGCTCGCCGTACGCGCCGCCGACGAGGTGTTCCTCCGCGATCTCGGACAGCGTCCCGCGGTCGTCGTAGCCGCAGCGGAGCTGCTCGCGCACCCGCCGCTCGACCTGCGCGCGGACCTCGTCCGGCAGGGCCGGGACCTCTTCCTGCGGCGGGACGGGCACCGGCTCCCAGGCGACGCCCGCGTCCCAGCCGGTCAACAGGCCGGCGACGCGGTGGGGGTCGTCGAGGTCGGTGCCGAAGAACGCGTCCACGGCGGCCCGGTGCTCCAGCCGGTACGCCCCGCCCTCCTCGTGCCACACCTGCGCGAACACGTCCGGGACGTCCGGGATTCGCTGGAGCACCAGGAAGCGGTCGCCGGCGGAGCCGATGCGGGTCACCAGCTCCCGCAGCTCCGCCGCCCGGATCCGGGTGCGCGTCTGCCAGTTCTCCGTCTCGACCCTGATGGCGAGGACCCCGTCGATCTCCATGTCCCCACCGTCGCACGTGCCACTGACAGCGCGGTGTGGGTCAGACCTGGCCGGCCTTCTCCAGGGCCGTGCAGCAGGTGTCGACGAGCAGGCGCGTCACGACGTACGGGTCGACGTTGGCGTTGGGACGCCGGTCCTCGATGTAGCCCTTGCCGTCCTTCTCGACCTGCCACGGGATGCGCACCGAGGCGCCGCGGTCGGAGACGCCGTAGGAGTACTCGTTCCACGGGGCGGTCTCGTGCAGGCCGGTGAGGCGGTCGTCGATGCCGGCGCCGTAGTTCTTGACGTGGTCGAGGGGCTTGGAGCCCTCACCGAGTGACTCGGCCGCGGTGATGATCGCGTCGTAGCCCTCGCGCATCGCCTTGGTGGAGAAGTTGGTGTGCGCGCCCGCGCCGTTCCAGTCGCCCTTGACCGGCTTGGGGTCGAGGGTGGCGGAGACCTCGAAGTCCTCCGCGGTGCGGTAGAGCAGCCAGCGGGCCACCCACAGCTGGTCGGAGACCTCCAGCGGCGCCAGCGGGCCGACCTGGAACTCCCACTGGCCGGGCATGACCTCGGCGTTGATGCCGGAGATGCCGAGACCGGCCTTCAGGCAGTTCTCCAGGTGGGCCTCGACCACCTCGCGGCCGAAGATCTCGTCCGAGCCGACACCGCAGTAGTAGCCGCCCTGCGCGGCCGGGAAGCCGCCCTCGGGGAAGCCGAGCGGGCGGGCGCCCTTGAAGAAGGTGTACTCCTGCTCGATGCCGAAGACCGGCTCCTGCGCGGCGAAGCGCTCGGACAGCTCGGCCAGCGCGGCGCGGGTGTTGCTCGGGTGCGGCGTCATGTCCGTGTCCAGGACCTCGCACAGCACCAGGATGTCCTCGCCGCCGCGGATCGGGTCGGGGCAGGAGAAGACCGGCCGGAGCACGCAGTCCGAGGAGCTGCCCTCGGCCTGGTTGGTGGAGGAGCCGTCGAAGCCCCAGATCGGCAGGGCGTCCAGGCCGGCGGGGGCGTCCGTGATGATCTTCGTCTTGGAACGGAGCTTGGCCGTCGGCTCGGTGCCGTCGATCCAGATGTACTCGGCCTTGAAGGTCACGGGGCCACATCCTTCGGGGTGGGTCTCGGCGCACGTGCGGGTGCGGCGGCGCGGGGGCGGCAGGGGTGCCGCGTCTACTGCGGTGCAGCGTGCCAACGGGCGATTTCCCGACCGTTGCCCGTATGTGAACCCCGTGTTACCCGGGGTCGTTGTGGTGCGGCTCACGCCCCTCGTCCCCGGACGCCTCCCGTACGCCGGTCAAGAAGCCCCTGATCGCCGCCAGTTCCCGCTCGTCGTACCCGCGCAGCAGGTCCACCGCCCGCCCGATCAGCGGTCCGAAGTGGGACCAGCCCAGCGCCACGGCCCGTTCGTCCACCTCGACGGTGACCCTGCGCCGGTCCCGTCCGTCGCGCACCCGGCGCACGTGGCCGGCCCGCTCCAGCCGGTCGACCAGCGCCGTCGTCCCCGCGGAGTTCAGCCCCAGCGCGGCACCCAGGCGTCCGGCGGTCATCGCCTCGCCCGACCGCGCGGCGTCCATGAGCGCGATGAGCGCACGCACGTCGGTGGGGTGCATGCCGTTGCGCTGGGCGAACCGGGCGCTGTGCGCGCCCAGTTCGACGGCGACCGCGCGCAGGAGGTGGACGAGCTCCATCTCCGGTCCCTGCTCGGACATGGGGGCGCTCCCTTCGGCCCCTTCGGGCGATCGCCTCGCTCGACAAGTATCTCGTTGAGCGAGATAATACCGGGAAAGCAGGGAACAGGGGAACGAACGATGCAGGGGGGACCGCTCATGAGCGCTCGCGGCGCGTACGACGCAGGCCGTTTCCGGGACGCCTACGACAAGGTCATGGCCAAGTGGCCCGCCGGGACCGAGGCGGTGACCGTGCCCACCCCCTTCGGCGAGACGCACGTCAACGTGACCGGCCCGGCCGGCGGCCGTCCCCTCGTCCTGCTGCCGGGCGGCGGCGCGGCGACCTCCGCGTCCTGGTTCGAGCAGGCCGCCGAGCTGTCCCGTACCCACCGCGTCCATGCCGTCGACCTGATCGGCGCCCCCGGCCGCAGCACACCGGCCGGCGACCGCCACCCCCGTACGGTCGCCGACCTCACCGGCTGGCTGGACGCCCTCCTCGACGGCCTCGGCATCGAGGAGACAGACCTCGGCGGCCACTCCTACGGCGCCTGGATCGCCCTGCACCACACCCTGCACGCACCCGGCCGGGTACGCCGCCTGTTCCTCCTGGACCCGACCCAGTGCTTCGCCGGGTTCAAGGCGGCCTACCTGCTGCACGCGCTGCCGATGCTGCTGCGGCCCACGCCCCGCCGGGTGCGTGCCTTCCTGGACTGGGAGACCGGCGAGATCCCCCTCGACGCCGACTGGCTCGCCCTCCAGGAGGCCGCCGTCGGCTTCCCCGAGCGCAAGCCGGTCACCGGACCGCGCCCGGCCCCGGAGGCACTGCGCGCCCTGGAGGTGCCGGTCCTGCTGCTCCTGGCCGGGAGCAGCAGGACGCACGACCCCGCCGAGGTGGCGGACCGGGCGCGGACCCTGCTGCCGCTTGTGGAGACGGACATCCTGCCGGGCGTGTCCCACCACGCGCTGCCGCAGTCCGCGCCGTCCGGCCTGGGCCGCCGCCTCGGCGACTTCCTGGCCGCGCCGGGGGACTGAGCCTCAGCCGACCTTCTCGATCAGCGCCCGCCGGATCAGGAACCTGCCTTCCTCGCGGACCTGCTCGAACGCCGCGTCGTTGAGCAGCGCACAGCTTCCCGAGACCGAGTTCACCTCCACGGTCGTGGACTTGCCGTTGTCGAGGTTGGTCACCCTGAGCCTGGTGCCCACCGGGAACTGGTTGCTGGAGGCGGCGGGCGCGCCGGCCTCGCCGGAGAGGGTGACGGTGGAACCGGCACAGACCTGCTCGCCGGCCTGCGCGGCGTCCTGGCCGCTGCCCTGGCCCGCCTCCTGCCCGGTCTGGGGCGGCTGCGCGGTCTGGGGCGGCTGCGCGGCCTGGGAGTCCTGAGCCGACTCCCCGACCGCGCACCCGGAGGCCGCCTGCTTGCGCTCGATCTCCGCGACGACTGCCTCGCGGTTCTCGATCCGGGCCTGCGACTGCGCGTCGGGAGCGGCCCGCTGGCCCTCGATGAACCGCTGGTTGTTGCCGAGCGCGGTGGCCAGGCCCTGGCAGACGCCCGAGTCCTGGGCGGCCTTCGTCCGCGCGTCCTGGGTGGTCTGCGCGGCGTTCGAGGCGTTCGCCATGACGAAGGCGCTGCCACCGGCCATCGTGGCGGCGCCGACCAGCAGGGCGATCTTCTTCTTCGTACCGAGAGTTCTCCTGCGCGACATCCGCGCCTCCTGAAGAGGTAGGGGAGCGTACGCCGCTACGTACGAGATACCGAACGGAGTTGCTCACGGTCGCGCCGATGCGCGCACGTAACCTGCGTCACACCGTCGGGCCCCGGACTACCGGGACAGGGCGTCGCGGACCGCCTCGTCGGTGCGGCCCACCACGGCCGTTCCGTCGTCCGCCGTGATGATGGGGCGCTGGATCAGCTTGGGGTGTTCGGCGAGCGCGGTGATCCAGCGCTCGCGTGACGCCTCGTCACGGGGCCAGTCCTTCAGGCCCAGTTCCTTGGCGGCCGCCTCCTGGGTGCGGGTGATGTCCCACGGTTCGAGTCCGAGCCGGGTGAGCACCTCGCGGATCTCGTCCGCGCTCGGTACGTCCTCCAGGTAGCGGCGGACGGTGTAGTCGGCCCCTTCGGCGTCGAGCAGGCTGATCGCGCTGCGGCACTTCGAGCAGGCCGGGTTGATCCAGATCTCCATGCCGCACACGGTAGCCGGAGGGGTCCGGAAACCCGTTCACCACGTGGGTCACAGCGACCCCGAAAGCCCTTGTGGGCAGGGACTTTTGTCAGTGGTGGGCGGTAAAATAGAAGCAGTGTTCGAGGGTGTCGCCGGGAAGTCCGGACGGCGCCCCGACCGCGTCAGGAGGATGCCCGTGCCCGCTGCCGCACTGAAGCCGAAGCCGTTGCCCACCCAGTCCACCGCCAAGCGGCCCGTCCTGCTCGACCTGCCGTACGCACCCGTGGAGAAGCGCCCGCTGCCGGCGGGCCGCCCCCGCGAGTGGTACGTGACGCACAACCGCCGGCTCAAGGCGATGCGCCTCGCCATCGCCCTGCTCGACTCCGGCGTCTACCTGCCCGACCAGGCGCGCAACGAGAGGATACGGAGCGCCGCGCTGGCGATCGGGGTTCATCCGCCGTCGGACACGACGTGCCACATGGTGCGGGCGTTGATGCGGTACTCGCGGTGAGCGGGGCGCCGGGTGCCGTGTCTTCTCCGGTGCCCGGCGTTCGCGTTGCCGTCCCCGGGGCTGCGCCCCCAGACCCCCGCCGCGGCCCGGGCGGCCTCGTCCTGAGGTGCCGGACGGGTCAGAGGCCGGGCGCTCCCCACACGGGGAACCAGCGGCCCAGGTCGCCCTCCACCGGCAGCTCGTCGGCGAGCGCCGCACGTATCCGCAGCTCCAGGGCGTTGTCCCGCTGCTGCCGTTGGCCGGGCAGGGGCGCGAAGGGGTAGAACGTACCTCGCTTGTAGAGGTAGACGAGGGCGAGCCGCCGCCCGTCGTCGGCCGCGAAACCGGCCAGGGAACACAGCAGCCGTGGGCCGAACCCGGCGCCCTCCAAGGTGCTGTTCACCGCGTGCAGGTCGTTCACCAGGAGCGGCAGCTCCCCCGGGGAGCGGTGCGAGACGAGCCAGGAGTAGCCGTAGGAGTCGTGGGTCAGCTCCACCGGCGTGCGGCCCGCGTCTGCGTCCAGCAGGGCGCGGATCTCGCGGTGCGTGCGCTCGAAGGCGGCGCCCTCGACGGTCGCGAAGCACACCGCCCCCTGCCCGGTCGGCTGGAACCCGGCGGCGGCCTCCAAGCCCACCGCCGCCGAGGGCAGGGCGAAGAGCCGGTCGAGATCCGGGCCCACGGCCCTGGACCGGCCGAGCAGGATGTCCAGCAGTCCCATGCCCGCGCCTCAGGCCCTGCCGGGGGTCGTCGCCTCACCCAGCTCGGCGGAGATCCGGCCCAGTTGGCCGAGCCGCTGCTCCAGGCTGGGATGGGTGGCGAAGAACCGGCCGAGGCCGGGGTCGCTGCCGAAGGCCGGGGTGAAGTAGAAGGCGTTGAAGGCCTGGGCGGTGCGCAGGTCCTTGGTCGGGATGCGGGCGATGTCGCCGGTGACCTTGGTGAGGGCGGCCGCCAGGGCCGAGGGGCGCCCGGTGAGCAGGGCCGCGGCCCGGTCGGCCGCCAGCTCCCGGTACCGGGACAGGGCCCGGATCAGCAGGAAGCTGAGCGCGTACACGGCCGCCGAGACGCCCATCACGACCGCCAGGACCGCCATCGTGTTCTGGTCCCGGCGCCCGCCGAACAGCTGGGAGTAGAAGGCGAACCGCACGATCAGCCCCGCGATCACGCCGAGGAACGACGCCACCGTGATCACCGCGACGTCCTTGTGCGCCACGTGCGACAGCTCGTGCGCCAGCACGCCCTCCAGCTCCGCGGGCTCCAGCCGCCGCAGCAGCCCGGTGGTGACACAGACCACCGCGTTGTCCGGGTTGCGGCCGGTGGCGAAGGCGTTGGGCATCTCCATCTCCGACACCGCGACCACCGGCTTCGGCATGTCGGCCATCGCCGCCAGCCGGTCCACCACCCCGTGCAGCTCCGGATACTCGTCCCGCTCCACGATCCGGCCGCGCATCGCGAACAGCGCGATCCGGTCGGAGAACCAGTACTGCGCCGCGAACACCAGCGCCACGATCACCACGACCAGGACCCAGGACTTCAGCAGCGCGATCAGCGCGGCGACGAACCCCACGTACAACAGGCCGAGCAGGAACAGGGTGATCCCCATGCGCACGGTCAGTCGCCGGTCACTCCGGAAGCGGCTCCGCATCTCCACCACCTCACAGTCGGGCACTCGTCCCGCTGTCCAGTGTGCACCCGTCGCCCCGGAGGCCAGGGGTGCCGGCACCCCTAGGGCGGGCCGAGCGGCGACAGCCGGCGGGTGATCCGGTCGAACAGGTCCGTCAGCGGCTCCCCGATGTCCCGGCCGAACTCGGTCAGGCCGTACGTGACCTGCGGCGGCGTCGTCGGCTCGACCTTCCGCCAGACCAGGCCGTCGGCGACCAGTGTGCGCAGGGTCTGGGCCAGCATCTTCTCGCTGATGCCCTGGATGCTCTCGCGCAGCTCGTAGAACCGGAGGTCGTTGCGCCGCAGGGAGATAAGCACCCAGATGCCCCACCTGCTGGTGACGTGGTCGACCACGTCGCGCGCCAGGCAGTCGGTGTGAAACACGTCATACCGCTCGCCGGTCCCGGCCCGTCTGCGCTGCACGCCTTCCGTCATGTCATGAGCTTACCTTCAGGTATGCCCTTACCGAAAGTTAGTTCACGCTCCTAGCGTGAAGGCCCACAGAGGACATCCGAGAAGGAGCTGGACATGATCGTGGTGACTGGGGCTACCGGGAACATCGGGCGGCCGCTGACGCGGGCGCTGGCCGAGGCGGGCGAGCAGGTGACGGCGGTGTCACGGCACCCGGCGGCGGTGCCGGACGGCGTCCGCCACATGGTGGCCGACCTCGCCGAACCGGCCGGGCTGCGCCCCGCGCTGGCCGGGGCGAAGTCGCTGTTCCTGCTGCTCTCCGGCGATCTGCACGCCCGCGGGGCCGAGCCCGCCGACCTCATCGGCGAAGCCGCGGACAGCGGGGTCCGCCGCATCGTCCTGCTCTCCACGCTCGGCGTGGTGACCAGGCCCTTCGGGGCGACGCGGATCGCGATGCGCGCGCTGGAGGACACGCTGCGAGCATCCGGACTGGAATGGGCCCTCCTGCGGCCCGGCGGCTTCGCCTCCAACGCACTGTGGTGGGCCGAGTCCGTCCGCGCCCGACGGGTCGTCGCCGCGCCCTTCGGCGACACCGGAGTGCCGGTCGTCGACCCCGCGGACATCGCCGCGGTGGCCGCGGCCTGTCTGCTGGAGGACCGGCACACCGGCGGCGCGTACGAGCTGACCGGCCCGGAGGTGATCACTCCGCGCGGGCAGACGGAGGCCATCGCCGCCGCGCTGGGCGCGCCCGTGGCGTTCCACGAGCTGACCCGCGACGAGGCCAGGGCCGTCATGGCGCGGAGCATGCCGGCCGAGCTCGCCGACGACACCCTGGACATCCTCGGCAACCCGAGCCCGGCCGAACTGCGCGTCAGCCCGGACGTCGAGCGCGTCCTCGGCCGCGCCCCGCGCCCCTTCGCCGACTGGGCCGCCCGCAACGTCGACGCCTTCCGCTGAGACCGGCGCCACCGGCGCCACCGGCAGGCCCTGTCAGGTCTAGTAGGGCGCCCGGAAGTTGATGTAGCCGAGCAGCACGATCACCGCGGCCACACAGCCGAGCACCACGGCGGTGGACACCCACGACGACCGGCGCCCCGAGCCCACGTGATCGGGGTCGGCGCGGAACGGGACCGGGCCGGGAGGGTTCTCCTTCCAGCGCGCGGCGAGCATCCGGGCCCGCGCCGAGGGCTCCTTGTGCTCGGCGCCCTCCGCCCACCTCAGGTCGTACTCGCGCTCCTCGTCGTCGCGCTCCGGCATCTCCGGCACTCTCCCCGTCCCCCTGACTCGAACAACCGTGTCAGTGGACATGATCCCGGTCCGTCCGCACCCTGTGAAGGGTTTTCGGCCACGCACGACGGCGCCCCCGCCCCCGTGGGAACGGGGACGGGGGCGCCGGTCAGCCGGTCAACGGGCCGGTCGACGAGTCGATCACACGTCGAAGTACATCTCGAACTCGTGCGGGTGCGGGCGGAGCTGCAGCGGCGCGATCTCGTTGGCGCGCTTGAAGTCGATCCACGTCTCGATCAGGTCCGGCGTGAAGACGTCGCCCTGGAGCAGGAACTCGTGGTCCGACTCGAGGCGGTCGAGGACCGCGCCGAGGGAGGTCGGGACCTGGGCCACGTTGGCGTGCTCCTCGGGAGCCAGCTCGTAGAGGTCCTTGTCGATCGGCTCGGCCGGCTCGATCTTGTTCTTGATGCCGTCCAGGCCCGCCAGCAGCAGCGCCGAGAAGGCCAGGTACGGGTTGCCGGAGGCGTCCGGGGCGCGGAACTCGACGCGCTTGGCCTTCGGGTTCGAGCCCGTGATCGGGATCCGCATCGCGGCCGAGCGGTTGCGCTGCGAGTACACCAGGTTCACCGGCGCCTCGAAGCCCGGCACCAGGCGGTGGTACGAGTTCACCGTCGGGTTGGTGAAGGCCAGCAGCGACGGGGCGTGCTTGAGGATGCCGCCGATGTAGTACCGGGCGGTGTCCGACAGACCGGCGTAGCCCTGCTCGTCGTAGAAGAGCGGCTCGCCGCCCGACCACAGCGACTGGTGGACGTGCATGCCCGAGCCGTTGTCACCGAAGATCGGCTTCGGCATGAAGGTCGCCGTCTTGCCGTTCTTCCAGGCCACGTTCTTCACGATGTACTTGAAGAGCTGGAGGTCGTCCGCGGCCGCGAGCAGCGTGTTGAACTTGTAGTTGATCTCCGCCTGGCCGGCGGTGCCCACCTCGTGGTGCTGGCGCTCGACCTTCAGGCCGGACCGCTCCAGCTCCAGGGAGATCTCGGCGCGCAGGTCGGCGAAGTGGTCGACCGGCGGGACCGGGAAGTAGCCGCCCTTGTAGCGGACCTTGTAACCGCGGTTGTCCTCCAGAGCACCGGTGTTCCAGGCGCCGGCCTCGGAGTCGATGTGGTAGAAGGACTCGTTCGCGCTGGTGGCGAAGCGGACGGAGTCGAAGACGTAGAACTCGGCCTCGGGACCGAAGAACGCCGTGTCGGCGATGCCCGTGGAGGCCAGGTACGCCTCGGCCTTCTTCGCCACGTTCCGCGGGTCGCGGGAGTACTGCTCGCCCGTGATCGGGTCGTGGATGAAGAAGTTGATGTTGAGCGTCTTGTCCCGGCGGAACGGGTCGACGCGCGCGGTCGACAGGTCGGGGCGCAGGGCCATGTCCGACTCGTGGATGGCCTGGAAGCCGCGGATCGACGATCCGTCGAAGGCCTGCTCGGCGTCGGGGTCGAACGCCTCGGCGGGCAACGTGAAGTGCTGCATGACGCCCGGCAGGTCGCAGAACCGGACATCGACGAACTTGACGTCCTCGTCCGCGATGAACTTCTTGACGTCGTCGGCGTTCTGGAACATCCAGCTCCTCCTACTCCCGACCGTCCCGCCGGGCTGGTAGATCGTTCGTGCGGCCAGTGCGGGTGGCACACGCTTCGTCGACCCTAGGGACGGGTGATTTCTCGGGCGTGACCCATTTGTTTCACAGAAGTTAACCGGCTCCCTCCCCAGCCTAGGCCGGATGGAGGGCCCGCACACCCCGCCGTTCCCGGTACGTATACGGGCGCAGTACCGTGTTCGGGTGGACAACAGGCAAGCAATCGGATCGTGGCTCTCCGGTCCCCGCGCGGCCGTGGAAGAGGCCGGCGCCGATCTCGGACACCGCGGCGAGCAGCTCGGTCTGCCCGAGGAGGGACCGGGCTCGATCGCCCGCCCGGGCAGGCGGCTCGGCGCGCTGGCCGTCGACTGGGCCCTGTGCTCCCTGATCGCATACGGGCTGATCACGGGCAGCTACGGACAGACGGCGAGCAACTGGGCGCTGCTGATCTTCTTCGTGCTGAGCGTGCTGACCGTCGGCACGGTCGGCTTCACCCCCGGCAAGCGCCTGCTGGGCCTGCGGGTCGTGGACCTCGCCACCGGCCGCCCCAGCCCGCTGCGCGCCCTGCTCCGCTCGGTCCTGCTGTGCCTCGCCCTCCCGGCGCTGATCTGGGACCGCGACGGCCGGGGCCTGCACGACCGGCTGGCACGCACCGTGGAAGTCCGGATCTGACCCACGCACCACGACGCGGGCCGGAGGGCCGGTACGGCGATGGGGGGCCGCCCGAGTGATCGGGCGGCCCCCCATCGCCGTACCGGCGTCTCGGAGTCCTGCGGGGTCAGCGCTGCCTGGGGTTGCCGCCGCGGGGCATCCGCATGCCCTTGGGCATCGGGCCCTTGGGCAACGGCATGTTGCTCATCAGGTCGCCCAGGGCGCGCAGCCGGTCGTTGGTCACGGTGACCTGCGGGCCGCTCAGGACGCGGGGGAGCTTGAGCATGGTCGTGCGGAGCTTCTTCAGCTCGACCTGACCCTCGCCGGTGCCCACGAGCAGGTCGTGCACGGGGACGTCGGCGACGATGCGGTTCATCTTCTTCTTCTCGGCCGCGAGCAGGGACTTCACCCGGTTCGGGTTGCCCTCGGCGACCAGCACGATGCCGGCCTTGCCGACCGCGCGGTGCACCACGTCCTGGTTGCGGTTCATCGCCACCGCGGGGGTCGTCGTCCAGCCCCGGCCGATGTTGTCCAGTACGGCCGCCGCCGCGCCCGGCTGTCCCTCCATCTGCCCGAAGGCCGCCCGCTCGGCCCGGCGCCCGAAGACGATCGCCGTCGCGAGGAAGGCGAGCAGCAGGCCCAGGATGCCGAGATAGATGGGGTGACCGATCAAGAAACCGATCGCGAGGAGGACACCGAAGACGACGATGCCGACACCCGCGAGCACAAGACCGATCTTCTTGTCGGCCTTGCGGGTCATCTTGTAGGTCAGAGCGATCTGCTTCAGTCGCCCGGGATTCGCAGCGTCCGCTGCAGGTTCCTTCCTCGCCATGGCACGAAGTCTACGTGCCCCCGAAAGCGCCGACGACGCCAGTGCCCGGCAGCGCCCGGCCGTGCCCGTCGGGGGAGGGGCGGGACGTGGTCAGGGGCGGCCGACGACGGACTGCCGCAGCGCGCGCTCCGTCTCGATCCGGTCCTTGGCGCGGCGGCGGTCCTCCAGGACGGAGTTCCAGGCGTTGCGCCGGGCGGTGCGCTGGCCGCCGCTCATCAGCAGCGACTCGACGGCCCGCAGGGCGGTGGTGAACGACGGGATGGCGGTGGCGCGGACGGCGGTGGGGCGAACGGGTGCGGCCTGCATGGTGGAGGTCCCCCCTCGGTACGGCTCCGGGTACGGAGACGGGTGTACGTGATGGTGTACGTGCTGTGATTCCAGGGTCACTGATTGGTGTTACCAGGGCGTGACCCGCCGGTCAAACGGACATGAAGCCGCGTTGCCGGCTCCTGGAACGGGCTCGCGGCCCCGACCGGTGTCCTCATCAGCGAGGACGGTCGGGGCCGCGGCGTATCGGCCATTACTGGCCAGTAGGGACTTGTGCGGGAATTCACACGGTGGCGGACCGGCGCTGCTCCATGGCCATTCCGTAGAGCCGTCCGGCCCGGTACGACGAGCGGACCAGCGGGCCCGACATCACGCCGGAGAAACCGATCTGCTC
This sequence comes from Streptomyces sp. NPDC042336, assembly GCF_055581985.1. Lineage (NCBI taxonomy): Bacteria > Bacillati > Actinomycetota > Actinomycetes > Kitasatosporales > Streptomycetaceae > Streptomyces > Streptomyces sp. NPDC042336. The sequence goes on from NZ_JBVJEA010000001.1 coordinate 995,970, forward strand.
GGCCTCCTCCTTCAGCTCCACGAACTCCTGCGGCTTGACCCAGCGCTCCACGGGGTGGTGGCGCACGGACGGACGCAGGTACTGCGTGATGGTGATCAGCTCGCAGCCGGCCTCGTGCAGCTGCTTCAGCGCCTCGCTGATCTCCTCGCGGGTCTCGCCCATGCCGAGGATCAGGTTCGACTTGGTGACCAGGCCGTAGTCGCGGGCCTCGGTGATGACCTTCAGGGAACGCTCGTAGCGGAAGCCGGGGCGGATGCGCTTGAAGATCCGCGGGACGGTCTCGACGTTGTGCGCGAAGACCTCGGGGCGGGAGTCGAAGACCTCACGGAGCAGCTCCGGCACCGCGTTGAAGTCGGGGGCCAGCAGCTCGACCTTGGTGCGGCCGGCCTCGCGGCCGGCGGTCTGCTGGTGGATCTGGCGCACCGTCTCCGCGTACAGCCACGCGCCGCCGTCCGGGAGGTCGTCGCGGGCGACGCCGGTGATGGTGGCGTAGTTCAGGTCCATGGTGACCACGGACTCGCCGACGCGGCGCGGCTCGTCGCGGTCGAGCGCCTCGGGCTTGCCCGTGTCGATCTGGCAGAAGTCACAGCGCCGGGTGCACTGGTCGCCGCCGATGAGGAAGGTCGCCTCGCGGTCCTCCCAGCACTCGTAGATGTTGGGACAGCCGGCTTCCTGGCAGACCGTGTGCAGGCCCTCGCTCTTCACGAGGTTCTGCATCTTCGTGTACTCGGGGCCCATTTTCGCCCGGGTCTTGATCCACTCGGGCTTGCGCTCGATGGGGGTCTGGCTGTTGCGGACCTCCAGGCGCAGCATCTTGCGTCCGTCGGGTGCGACTGCGGACACGACCGGCTCCCTAGCGTTTGATTCTTCGGCGTTCTTAAGCGTACGCCCGTTGATTTGAATGCCCGGCGAGGGTGCTGGCCGCTGGGGGCTGCCGCCCCCAGGCCCCCGCTCCGGCCCTGGACGGACCTGGTCCTCAAACGCCGGACGGGCTGGGTTTATGCCCCGTTGCTGGATTCAGGCCGGTGTCTTCTCGATGACCCTCGGCTTGAGTTCCGCGTTCTCCAGGACGTCCCGGAGGTGGCGCTCGACCACCGGGAGGACCTCCTCGATGGTCACGTCGCGGCCGAGTTCGCCCGCCAGGGAGGCGACGCCCGCGTCCCGGATGCCGCAGGGGATGATCTTGTCGAACCACTTGTTGTCGGGGTTCACGTTGAACGAGAAGCCGTGCATCGTGACGCCCTTGGCGACCCGGATGCCGATCGCGGCGATCTTGCGGTCCTCGCGGCGCTGGCCGGCGTTGGACGGGGCGTAGTCGGGGCCGTTGAGCCGGGGGTCGAACTCCTCGTCCGTCAGACGCGGATCGAAGTCCAGGGACAGGCCGCCGAGCTTCGGGCGCTGCTCGACCGGGTCGCCGAGGACCCAGACGCCGCTGCGGCCCTCGACCCGGGTGGTCTGGAGACCGAACTCCGCGCAGGTGCGGATCAGGGCCTCCTCCAGGCGGCGCACGTGGGCCACCACGTCGACCGGACGCGGGAGCTTCTGGATGGGGTAGCCCACCAGCTGGCCCGGGCCGTGCCAGGTGATCTTGCCGCCGCGGTCCACGTCGATCACCGGCGTGCCGTCCAGGGGACGCTCGCTGTCCTCGGTGCGCCGGCCGGCGGTGTAGACCGGCGGGTGTTCGAGGAGCAGCACGGTGTCGGGGACCTCGTCGGCGAACCGCGCGGCGTGCACCCGGCGCTGTTCGTCCCACGCCTCCCGGTACTCGACGCGTTCGGCACCGAAGCCCATCCGGACGAAGCGCAGCTCACTCACGGCACGTGCCTCCCTGCAAGGTCGTAAGGCACGAAGCGTGCCCCCGCCACTGTACGACCGCCCGCTCGTCGTCAGCCGGGCGGGCAATCCTCACACGATCGGATGAATGCTGGGCGAATTGTGCGATCGGGTGCTTACTCTCCGCTACATTCACGCCGTTCACGAGGCCATAAGGGCTGCTCACAGGCGCTCCGGGCATTCGAACGCCCGGAAGGCAGGAGACCGCACCGCACCATGACGGAACGACCCGCGCAGCGCACCCCCAACCGCCAGCTCGCCGCGCTCATCGCCGAAGCGGGGTTCTCGAACGCGGGTCTCGCGCGTCGCGTCGACCAGCTCGGACTCGAACACGGCCTGGACCTGAGATACGACAAGACGTCCGTCACCCGGTGGCTGCGCGGCCAGCAGCCCCGCGGCACCACCCCGGCCCTGATCGCCGAGGTCTTCACCCGGCGCCTGGGCCGCCGCCTGACCGCCCAGGACCTGGGCCTGGACGCCTGCGCGCCCGTCTACGCGGGCCTGGAGTTCGCCGGGAGCCCGGAAGAGGCGGTCGACATCGTCGCCGGGCTGTGGCGCAAGGACTCCGGCAGCCACGCCGAGCTGCGGAAGATCGCCTTCACCCCGGCCGGGCTCGTCGTGCCCAGCCGCGACTGGCTGATCGGCCGCGCCGACGAGAAGGTGGCCCGCACCGAGGTGCCCGTCCGCATCCCCGCGCAGGGCCGCCCCTCGGCCCCCCGGCTCGCCGTTCCGCTCGACCCGTCCAGGCGCCGGGCCCCCGCCGAGCGCGGCCCCGGCCAGAAGGTCAGCGGCGGCGACCTCGCCGCGCTGCGCTCGGTCGGCGAGCTGTTCCGCAGCCTCGACGACCGGTACGGCGGGGGCCACGCCCGCCAGGCCCTCGTGCGCTACCTGGAGCACGAAGTGGAGCCGATGCTCCGCGGCACCTACGGCGAGCAGACCGGCCGGCGCCTCTTCGCGGCCGCCGCCGACCTCACCCGGCTCGCGGGCTGGACCTCGTACGACATCGCCGCGCACGGCCTCGCCCAGCGGTACTTCGTGCAGGCGCTGCGGCTGTCGCAGGCCGCGGCGGACCGGGCGTACGGCTCGTACGTGCTGGTCACCATGAGCCGGCAGGCCGTCTACCTGGGCCACGGGCGGGAGGCCGTGCAGCTCGCGCGGGTGGCGCAGCAGGGCGTGGGGACCTCCGCGCCGCCGGTGGTGCAGACCCTGCTGCACGCCGCCGAGGCGCGGGCGCACGGCGTCCTCGGGGAGGTGCGGGCGTGCACGGCGGCGCTGGTGCGGGCCGAGCGCGCGATGGAAGCCGCCCGGCCCGGCGACGAGGTGCCGCACTGGGCGCGCTTCTTCGACGAGGCGCAGCTCGCCGACGAGTTCGGGCACTGCCACCGCGACCTCCAGCAGTTCCGCGCCGCCGCCCAGCACGCGGAACGCTCACTCCAACTGCGCGCCCCCGTCTACGCCCGCAGCAGGCTGTTCTGCCGGGTCGTGCTCGCCACCGCCCGGCTCGGCCTCGGCGAGCTCGACCAGGCCTGCCAGCTGGCCGCCGAGGCGGCGGGGCAGGCGGCCGAGATGCGCTCGGTGCGGGCCGCGGAGTACGTCCGCGACTTCGAACGCCGCCTGGAGCCCTACCGGGACGCCGCCCCGGTGCGGGGGTACCGGGACAAGGTGGCCGCCCTGGGGTGAGCTGCCCGGGCCGCCCGGGCGGCCCGGTGCTAAGCCGCTCGGGTCGACGCCGGGGCCTCCGCCGTGTGCATCGGCCGGCTCGCGCCCAGGTCGGCCAGGATCGCCGCCGAGGCCCGGTGGCCCGAGTGCAGGGCGCCCTGGGCGGTGCTGGTGTCACGGTGGTCGCCGCACACGTACAGCCCGGCCAGCAGCCGTACCGGCCTGCGCGGGTCGTGCGGCGGGCGCATCGCGGGCACCGCCTCGGGGGTGTGGTGCACGGCGAGCGTCTCCCAGCGGGTGGTCGAGGTGCCGTAGAGCCGGGACAGGTGGATGCGTACGGCGGTGTCGAGGCCGGCCCGGGGAGGGCCGAGGACCGTCGACGAGACGAGGGTGCGTCCGGCGGGTGCGCGGGACGGGTCCACCTGGCTGACCTGCGCCGTGTGGGCGACCGGGCCGCCCCGGTCGGCGTCAAGCAGCAGGGCCGCGCCGGTGGTCGTCGGCTCGTCGGTCGTGTGGTGGACCACCGTCACCGGGTGGAAGTCCGGCACCCGCAGCCCCGGCAGCAGTTCGGCCGCCGCGCGGGCGTCGGTCGCCACCAGGACGGCCCGGCAGCGGATGACACCGTGCTCCGCGGTGGTCACGGCGTTGGTCGCGACCGAGGTGACGCGGACCCCGGTGTGCACGGTGCCCGGCGGCAGCGGCCGCGCCATGTGCTCCGGCAGGGCTTCGGCGCCGCCCTCCGGCAGCGCGAGCCGCCCACCGGCGAAGGCGCGCAGCGCGAGGTCCGCGCACCGGCTGGACGTGGTGAGGTCCGGGTCGTACAGCAGGGCGGCGAGCAGCGGGCGCAGGAAGCCGTCGATCGTGCGGGCCGGCAGTCCCCGGGCCGCCAGCGCCCGGGCGGCGGGCAGCTCCGGCCGGGCCAGCAGACGTTCGGCCGGCGTGTGCGCGAGCCGGGCCAGCGCGGCGCCGAGCCGGGCCTGGTCCACGGCGGTGCCGAGCGGGGCGCCGGCGCGGGTGCGGGGCGCGGCGACGGGCCCGCCGGACGCGCTGGGCGGGTTGATCGCGCGCCGGGGCGCGGGCATCGAGCGGGGGGCGCTCGCCAGGGCGCGCACCGCATGGAGTGCGCCCCGTGCGCTTCGTCCGCCCGCCGGGGCGCCCGCGCGATGGTGACGGCCCTCGCTGTGCAGCAGGACCCCGGGGGCGAAGGGCAGCAGCGCGAGACCGTCGAGCCCGGGGGTGCTGCGCAGTTCGGGATAGGCCGTGGACAGCAGCTGTCCGATTCTGTCGAGCCGGAAACCGTCGACCTTCTCGGTGGCCATCCGGCCGCCCACCGTGTGGGCGGCCTCCAGGACCGTGGTCGTCACTCCTGCGCTGGTCAGCCGTTGCGCCGCGGCGAGTCCGGCGATCCCGGCCCCCACGACGACGACGTCCGCCTGGTACGCGGGCTCAAGCACGTGCCCCTCCTCGAGGTTGCGCGGCCGCTGGAGACGTGATGCCCCCAACAGGCTTGAGGAATACCCGAGTTCGAGACGAGGTTAGGGCCCGGACCGGTCAACGGGAATCGTGCGGGGGCAGCACACGGTCGCACAGTGGTCGCATACGGGTGGGACACGGTCGCCAGGAGGTCGCGATGCGGGCGCCATGTGGTCGCGATGTCGTCGTGAAGCGACCGGCACGCGGTGGGTACGCGGTCGGTACACGTCGCCGGGCGCGGCTACAGGGCCGCCCGGATCGCCCCGTCGATCTCCGGGAACGCGAAGCGGAAGCCCGACTCCAGGAGGCGGGCCGGCAGGACCCGGGCGCTGCCGAGGACGTCGCCCGCCATCTCGCCGAGCGCCGCCCGCAGGACCGGCGCGGGCACCGCGAACGGCGCCGGGCGGTGCAGCACCCGGCCCATGGCCACCGTCACCTCACGGTTCGTCACCGGCCGCGGGGCGGTCAGGTTGAAGGGGCCGGACAGGTCGTCCCGGTCCATGAGGTGCCGGATCGCCGCCACCTCGTCGTGCAGCGCGATGAACGACCAGTACTGCGAGCCGTCGCCCAGCCGTCCGCCGAGCCCCGCCCGGAAGAGCGGGAAGAGCCGGCCCCAGGCGCCGCCCCCGCGCGCGACGACCAGTCCGGTGCGCGTGAACACCGTCCGCACGCCCGCCTCCCGGGCGGGGGCCGCCGCGGCCTCCCACTCCACGCACAGACCCGGCAGGAAGCCCTCCCCGGCGGGTGCGCTCTCGTCCACGGGCCGGTCGCCGGTCTCCCCGTAGTAGCCCATCGCACTGCCGTTCACGAAGACGCGCGGCGGCCGCTCCATCGCGGCGACGGCCTCCGCCAGCGCCGTCGTGCCGTGCACCCGGCTGCTGCGGATGCGGGTCTTGTACGCGTCGGTCCAGCGGCGGTCGCCCACCCCGGCCCCGGCCAGATTGACCACGGCGTCGCAGCCCTCCAGCCCGGCCGCGTCCACCCGCCCGTTCTCCGGGTCCCAGCGGACCTCGTCCGCGCCCTGCGGTGCGCGCCGCACCAGACGCACCACCCGGTGCCCGTCCGCCGTCAGGGACCGGGCCAGCGCGGCGCCGATCAGACCGGACGCACCGGCCACCGCGATGCGGGAACGACCCCTGTCGGGGTGTCCGCCGTCCATGTGCCGGCCGTCCATGTGTCCGCGCTCCATGTGCCCGTCGTCCATGTGTCCGCCCGCCATGTGCCCGTCGTCCATGTGCCCACCGCCCACGTGCCCGTCCTCCATGGGCCCATCCTGCCGGGTGGCCAGGAGAAATCGACGGAACGGCCCCGGCACCGCGTCGTACAGTGATCGTCATGCCAGCCCCGCACATACGCCGCGCCAGGCCCGAGGACGAGCACCCGCTGCGCCGGATCGACCACGAGACCTGGTCCTACCTGCACGCCGTCTCGCCCCCGCCGGCACCGGACGACCCCTTCTTCCGCGACACCTGCGGGCCCGACGCCCACCTGGTCGCCGAACTCGACGGCGCCGTCGTCGGCTATGTCCGCCTCGGTTTCCCCACCCCGTTGGCCTCCAACACCCACGTCCGCCAGATCCGCGGCCTCGCCGTCGCCGGCGCGGCCCGCGGCCACGGCGTGGGGCGGGCACTGGTCCGGGCCGCCGTCGAGGAGGCCCGGCAGGAGGGCTTCCGCCGCATCACCCTGCGGGTCCTCGGTCACAACACGGCAGCGCGGAAGCTCTACGAGTCGGAGGGCTTCGTCGTCGAGGGCGTGCAGCCCGAGGAGTTCCACCTCGACGGCCGGTACGTCGACGACGTGCTGATGGGACAGATGCTGACCGGCCCGGACCGCCCGGCCGGGGACGCGCTCACGACGTGACCGGCTCGCCCGTGTCCACCGCCCGCGTGGCGTCCGCCGCGGCGCGGGCGTCGGGAGCCACCTCGGCCGCCGTCAGCACGTAGCCGGTCTCGGCGTCGGAGGTGGAACGGGCGAACACCACGCCGTACACCCGCCCGTCGGTGGTCAGCAGCGGTCCGCCCGAGTTGCCGGGGCGGACCGTGGAACGGATCGAGTAGATCTCCCGGGTCACGTTCTCGTCGTTGTAGATGTTCTGGCCGGTGGCGCGGACCCGGTTGGCCACCGTCGCCGCCCGCAGGTCCAGGTCGCCGTTCTGCGGGTAGCCCGCCACCACCGCGGAGTCGCCGCGCGAGGCGTCCTCGTCGAACCGCAGCACCGGTGCCCTCAGGCCGGGCACGTACAGCACGGCCACGTCCTTGTCCGGGTCGAACAGCACCACCCGCGCTTCGTGCGCCGGGCCCACCCCGCCGACCCGCACACCGGGGTCGTCGATGCCGGCCACCACGTGGGCGTTGGTCATCACGTGCTCCGGCGCGTACACGAAGCCGCTGCCCTCCCGGCCCTGGGTGCCGGTCACCCCCTCCACCTTCACCGTGCTGAGCTTGGCCGCGCGGGTGGCCGCCGGCGTGACGCTGTCGCCGGTCGGCTCGGCGACCTCGGCGGCCGACTCGTTCTCGAACGGGTTGAAGACCTGCGGGAACCCGGCCTCGGCCAGCGCGGACGTCGCCCCCGAGAACCACGCCGGGGTGGTGTCCGGCATCACCCGCTGCACCGCGCCCAGCAGCGTCGAGTCCCGGATCGCCGAGGTGAGCAGCGAGGACGAGGAGGCCGCGAGCACGCTCGCCGCCACCCACGCCACGATCAGCGCCGCCGCCGAGTTCGCGACCGCCCCGCCGACCTCGTCGGCCACCCGGAGCGGACCGGCGTCCAGCTCCCGGCGCAGCCGCAGCGCGAGACGCCCCGCCAGCTCGTGACCCACCATCGCCGGGAGCAGCACCGTGACCACCGCGACCACCGTCGCCTCGGTCGAGCCCCGCGCCACCAGGTCCGTCGCCCACGGCAGGACCCACACGCCGAGCACCGCACCGCCCACGAAGCCGGCCAGCGACACACAGCCGGCCACCAGCCCGCGCCGGTAGCCGGAGGCCGCGTAGACCAGCACCACCAGTGCCAGCACGATGTCGAGCAGGTCCACGCGAACCGCCTTTCTACCGGACCCCGGGACCCTCAGTACGCGCCGTACCGGGCCGATGATCAGCCTGAGGCGCACGGGGGTCCGAAAACCGGCCACCCGTGCGAGCGAATGTGTGCGGTCACCCCTGAAACGCCGCGCACCGGGACGATGGTTCCACCGGGTGGCACACCCCACATCGCGGACAGGGCGGATCGGCCGGACAGTAGGACCATGCGAGTCTTCCGAGGACCGCGCCGGGCCCGGGAGCGACGGCCCGCCCGCATACCCGGCGCCGCCCGCATGCCGGCCGCGGCCCGGGCGCTGCTCGGCGCCCTGCCCGGGCTGGCCGCCGTCGCCGCGCTCTTCCTGTGCGCGAACGGCGTGGAACGGGCGGCCGACGCCGACGCCGACGCCGCCCCGGCCGCCGCCACCGACCGGTACGCCGCGCCCCGGCCCGACATCGTGCCCCGGTCGGTCTGGCTGGGCGACGCAGCCCGTGCCCAGCCCGCCCCCCGCTACGACGACAAGGTGATCGCCGTCTTCGTCCACCACACGGACACGCCGAACGGCTACGACTGCGCAGACGTGCCGGCCATACTCCGCGGGGTGTACCAGGGCCAGACCGGCGCCCGGGACTGGGACGACATCGGCTACAACTTCGTCGTCGACCGCTGCGGCACCGTCTACGAGGGCCGCGCCGGGGGCATCGACCGCCCCGTCACCGGCGCCCACACCCAGGGCTTCAACCACCGCACCACCGGGATCGCCGCCCTCGGCACCTACACCGCCGGGGTGCCCGTGCCCCGCGAGCTGACCGACGCGATCGCCGCCGTGGCCGCCTGGAAACTGGGCGAGACCGGCACCGACCCGCGCGCGAAGGTCGCCCTGGTCTCCAGCAACGGCCTCAGCCGGTTCGCCGCGGGCGCCACCGCCACACTGCCCGCCGTGGCGGGCCACGACGACGGCTACGCCACGAGCTGCCCGGGCGCCGCGCTCAGCGCCCGCCTCGGCGACATCAGGGACACGGCGGCCCGCCTCCAGGGCCGGGTCTGACCCCGGCGGGGCGGGCGGGGTGCCTCACTCCGGTCCGAACCTCGCCCACAGACGGGGCAGGCGCTCGGCGAGGGCCCGGTCGTCCTCCAGGTCGATCGGGGTGCCCAGCGGTTCGGCGGGCGCGGGCGCGATGCCCAGGTCCGGGGCGACGGTGCCGGTGAGCTGCTCGTAGGCCTCGTCGGCGGCGTAACCCAGCTCCTCGCCGTCGCCGTCCAGCTCCTCGTCGAAGTCGTCCAGCAGCTCGGCGAGCGAGTCGGGCTCGTGCACCGCGCCCTCGTACACCTCGCGGCCCTGGCCGATCAGCCAGCACCGGAAGTAGTCGAAGGCATCGTCGCTGGCCCCGCCGAGCAGCAGCCACGCGGCACCCCACAGGTCCCAGGTGCAGGCGCGGTTGTAACGGGCCTCGAAGTGGCGGGCGAAGTCGAGCACCAGGTCCGGGTCCATGTCGAGGAGCCGCTCCACCAGCAGGTCGGCCTGGTCCTCGGGATCGCCGTCGGCGCCCTGCCGGGCGGCGTCGATCAGCTCCCAGAACTCCGTCTCGTCCATCACGGGTCCAGCATCGGCCCTGGGCGGGGGCCGCGCACGCGGAGTGCGGCGGATCGTTATCTACGGGGTGCCTGCGGCGCCTGTGCGGGGTGGAGAGCGCGGCCCGGCGCTTACGGGGTGCCGCTGCGCCCACTCTCCCCATCGCCCCAGCAGCACGACTGCCCGCAGCTAAGCGGCATGGCGACGGCCCGCAGCGAGGGCGAGGACCACGGCCCGCAGCGAGGGCGACGGACGACGGCCCGCAGCCGGGGCGGCGTGGCGACGCGGCGGGAGAGCCGCGTACGGCGGGCCGGGGCAGCGCGGCGTCGGCGGGCCGCAGCCGCGTACGGCGAGAAGGGGTCGTGTCGGGGGGTGTCCGCCCGCAGCGGTTGGCGCGTCCGCGCCGGGGGAGATCTGTGGCCGACCGATTCCGCGCCGTTCCGAGGACGGACACCCCCCGGCGCGGCCCCGACCCACCCACAACGCACCGCGCACCGCGCACCCCCACCGAACCCGCACAGGCGCCGCAGGCCCCCCCACCGAACCGGCGCCGCAGGCACCCCCAACCCGAACCCGCACCGCACGGCCGCCGCAGGCACCCCCCACCGAACCCGCACAGGCGCCGCAGGCACCCCGCACCCCCACCAACCCGCACAGGCGCCGCAGGCACCCCGCACCCCCACCGAACCCGCACAGGCGCCGCAGGCACCCGTGCTCAGCCCCCGTACAACCCCGCCAACCGCCGCGCATCCCGCGCGAAGCGCTCCCGCAGTGTCGCCGGCGCCAGTACCTCCACCTCCGGCCCCAGCCCCCTGAGCTGCGTGTGCGCGACGTCCTCCGACTCCACCGGCAGCGTCACCCTCACCCAGCCCTCCGCGTCCGGCGCCCCCGCGGCCTCCAGCGCCTCCCGGGCGGACAGCGCGTCGACGGCGTACGGCAGCGCGCGCACGCCCCGCTCCGAAAGCCGCACCACGACCTCCGCCCGCAGGATCGACCGCGCGAACTGCTCGGCCCGCTCCGCCCAGAACGCGGGCAGGTCGAATCCCTCGTCCCGGGTGAAACGCTCCTCGCCCGCCTCCACCGCCGTGAACCGGTCGATGCGGTACACGCGGAAGGGCCCGTCGCCCGCCCCCGAGACCCGCGCGCACAGGTACCAGACCCCGGCCTTCAGCACGAGCCCGTACGGCTCCAGCTCCCGGACGACCTCGTCCGCCCCGCGCCGGTAGCGTGCGGCGACGCGCCGGTCGTCCCAGACCGCGTCCGCCACCTCTGGCAGCAGCTCGGGCGTCTCCGGCTCGTGGAACCAGTTCGGCGCGTCCAGGTGGAAGCGCTGGGCCGCCGTACGGGAGGCGTCGCGCAGGGAGGGGAGCAGGGCCGCCGACACCTTCAGGCGGGCCGCCGAGGCCGCGTCCTCCAGACCCATCTCGCGCAGCGCCCCGGGGACTCCGGACAGGAACAGCGCCTCCGCCTCGCCCCGGGCCAGCCCGGTCAGCCGGGTGCGGTAGCCGCCGATCAGGCGGTAGCCGCCGGCCCGCCCCCGCTCCGCGTACACCGGCACGCCCGCCTCCGACAGCGCCTGCGCGTCCCGTGTCACGGTCCGCTCCGACACCTCCAGCTCCCGGGCCAGCTCGGCGGCGGTCATCGACGGGCGGGACTGGAGGAGCAGCACCATCTTGATGAGGCGGGCAGCACGCATCCCCACATGATGCAGGAGGACGCGGAAGGCCCCCGCCGCGGCGGGGGCCTTCCGGTGGTCGCTGGGGACCTCTACAGGCCGTAGCGCTCGCGCGCCTCCTTCACGGCCGTCGCCTGGACCTCGCCGCGCTTGGCGAGCTGGGCCAGGGCCGCGACGACGATGGACTCGGCGTCCACGCCGAAGTGGCGGCGGGCGGCGTCGCGAGTGTCCGACAGACCGAAGCCGTCGGCGCCCAGCGAGGACCAGTCCTGCTCGACCCACTGCGCGATCTGGTCCGGGACCTGGCGCATGTAGTCGGAGACCGCGAGGACCGGACCCTCGGCGCCCTGGAGCGCCTGACGGACGTACGGCACCCGGTCCTCGCCGCGCAGCAGCGCCGCGTCGGCGTCCATGGCGTCCCGGCGCAGCTCGGTCCACGAGGTCGCGGACCACACGTCGGCGGCCACGCCCCACTCCTCGGCGAGCAGCCGCTGCGCCTTGAGCGTCCAGTGGATCGCGGTGCCGGAGCCCAGCAGCTGGATGCGCGGGGCGTTGGCGGCCGGGGTCAGGCCCGCCGTCTCCGCCGTGTTGAAGCGGTACAGGCCCTTGACGATGCCCTCGTCGACGCCGGCGCCGGACGGCTTGGCCGGCTGCGGCATCGGCTCGTTGTAGACCGTCAGGTAGTAGAAGACGTTCGGGTCCTCGCCCGGGGCCGTCTCGCCGTACATGCGGCGCAGACCGTCCTTGACGATGGTCGCGATCTCGTACGCGAACGCCGGGTCGTAGGACAGCGCGGCCGGGTTGGTCGCCGCGATGGCGGGGGAGTGGCCGTCCGCGTGCTGCAGGCCCTCACCGGTCAGGGTGGTGCGGCCGGCCGTCGCGCCGACCAGGAAGCCGCGGCCGAGCTGGTCGCCGAGCTGCCACATCTGGTCGGCCGTGCGCTGCCAGCCGAACATCGAGTAGAAGATGTAGAACGGGATCATCGCCTCGCCGTGCGTCGCGTACGCGGTGGACGCGGCGATGAAGTCGGCCATCGAGCCGGCCTCGGTGATGCCCTCGTTGAGGATCTGGCCGTTCTTGGCTTCCTTGTAGTACATCAGCTGGTCGCGGTCGACCGGCTCGTACGTCTGGCCCTTGGGCGAGTAGATGCCCAGGGACGGGAAGAGGCTCTCCATGCCGAAGGTGCGCGCCTCGTCGGGGACGATCGGCACCCAGCGCTTGCCGGTCTCCTTGTCCCTGACCAGGTCCTTGACCAGGCGGACGAAGGCCATGGTGGTGGCCACGTTCTGCGAGCCGGAGCCCTTGTCGAAGGACGCGAACGCCTTGTCGGCGGGCGCGGGCAGCGGCGCGATCGGGTGCACGCGGCGGGCCGGGGCCGGACCGCCGAGGGCGGCGCGGCGCTCCTGGAGGTAGCGCACCTCCGGGGAGTCGGCGCCCGGGTGGCCGTAGGGGACCACGCCGTCGACGAAGTCGCTGTCCTTGATCGGCAGGCCGAGCAGGTCGCGCATGTCCTTGAACTCGTCCACCGAGAGCTTCTTCATCTGGTGGTTGGCGTTCTTCGACGCGAAGCCGGTGCCAAGGGTGTGGCCCTTGACCGTCTGGGCCAGGATCACGGTCGGCGCGCCCTTGTGGGCGAGCGCGGCGCGGTAGGCGGCGTAGACCTTGCGGGACTCGTGGCCGCCGCGCGAGTAGTGGAAGCACTCGAGGATCTTGTCGTCGCTCAGCAGCTTCGCCATCTCGACGAGCGCCGGGTCCTTGCCGAAGAAGTCCTCGCGGATGTAGGCGGCGTCGCGCGTCTGGTACGTCTGCACCTGCGCGTCCGGTACCTCGCGCAGGCGGCGTACGAGGGCGCCGGTGGTGTCGAGCTGGAACAGCTCGTCCCAGGCGGTGCCCCACAGCGACTTGACGACGTTCCAGCCGGCGCCGCGGAACTGGGCCTCCAGCTCCTGCACGATCTTGAAGTTGGCGCGGACCGGACCGTCGAGGCGCTGCAGGTTGCAGTTGATGACGAAGGTCAGGTTGTCCAGGCCCTCACGGGAGGCGAGGGTGAGCGCGGTGGTGGACTCCGGCTCGTCCATCTCGCCGTCACCGAGGAACGCCCACACGTGGGAGTTGGTGAGGTCCTTGATGCCGCGGCTGGTCAGGTAGCGGTTGAACCGCGCCTGGTAGATCGCGGAGATCGGGCCGAGACCCATGGAGACGGTGGGGAACTCCCACAGCCAGGGCAGACGGCGCGGGTGCGGGTAGGACGGCAGGCCGTTGCCGCCGGCCTCGCGGCGGAAGTTGTCCAGCTGCTCCTCGGACAGGCGGCCGTCGAGGAAGGCACGGGCGTAGATGCCGGGGGAGGCGTGGCCCTGGACGTAGAGCTGGTCGCCGGAGCCGTCACCCTCCTTGCCCTTGAAGAAGTGGTTGAACCCGGTCTCGTAGAGCCAGGCCGCGGAGGCGAAGGTGGCGATGTGGCCGCCGACGCCGTACTTGCTGCCGCGGGTCACCATCGCCGCCGCGTTCCAGCGGTTCCAGGCGGTGATCCGCTGCTCCATCGCCTCGTCGCCGTCCACGGTGGGCTCGTCGGCGGTCGGGATGGAGTTGACGTAGTCGGTCTCCAGCAGCTTCGGCAGCGCCAGGCCCGCGCCCTCGGCGCGCTCCAGCGTGCGGCGCATCAGGTACGCGGCACGGTGCGGCCCGGCCGCCTTGGTGACGGCGTCCAGGGAGGCCTGCCATTCGGCGGTCTCCTCGGGGTCGCGGTCCGGGAGCTGGTCGAGCTCGCTCGGCTGGATGGCTTTGGGGTCGGTCGTCATGTCGCCGCCTTCCTCAGTCGAAGGGGGTTCCCTCATCGGCAAGGGTTCGGGGGTGCCCTAGGTCTTTGGCAGGACAGGGCTGGGGCTTGGGTGGAAGCCCGTCTGTGACTGTAACTCCCTGATCGATGATCGATCAAAGGGTTGAGAGGCAAAAACTCTTGATCACGAGAAAGTCGGCACGGGGTGCCTTCGGCGGTGGCACGGGGTGACCGTCCCGCCGGGGATACGTGCAGGTGAGAGGGGTCAGGCGCGGATGAGCTCGGGGGGCCCGGTCGAGTGGCGTCCGCGGGTGGTTTGTGGCTGATCGCGCAGTTGCCGCGCCCCCTGGAACGGCTGCGCCGTTCCTCGGGGGCGCGGGGAACTGCGCAAAAGGGGGTCTGGGGCCGGAGCCCCCAGGGACGGGAAGGGAAGGGGCGGCGGGGGCGGAGGAAACCCGTCAGGCGCGGGGCGCGCAGCCCAGGACGTGGGACTTGACGATCTCCGGGATGCGGGGGTCGCGGCGGCGGAAGGCCGCGACCAGTTCCTCGTGCTCCTCCGCGTACGACTGCTGCACCGTCCCCAGCCACCGTATCGACAGGGCCGTGAACACCTCGATCCCCAGCCCCTCCCAGGTGTGCAGCAGCACCGAGTTGCCCGCCGCCCGCACCAGCTCACGGTGGAAGCCCACCGTGTGCCGCACCTGGCCGGTGCCGTCGGAGACCCGGTCGGCCTCGTACAGCGCGGCGACGTGCGGCTCCAGGGCCGAGCAGTCCAGGGCGAGCCGGTCCGCCGCCAGTTCGGCCGCGATCGCCTCCAGGCCGGCCCGGACGGGGTAGCTCTCCTCCAGGTCGGCGGCGGTCAGGTTCCGCACCCGCACGCCCTTGTTCGGCGCCGACTCGATCAGCCGCAGCGACTCCAGCTCCCGCAGCGCCTCCCGCACCGGCGTCTGGCTGACCTCCAGCTCGGTCGCGATCCGGCGCTCCACGATCCGCTCGCCCGGCTGCCAGCGTCCGCTGATGATCCCTTCCAGGATGTGCTCGCGGATCTGTTCGCGCAGCGAATGGACGACGGGCGCGGTCATGAGAGCTCCTTCGGGAGGGTCCCCTTCGGACCCCTGGGGCGGCTGACGCTTAGACAATACGGCCGTCACGGCGGGCGGGAAGGGCGCATGGGGGCGCTTTTACGCAGGTGAGACGAGACTTACACAGCGTGCCCCGGCCGGAACACGGCGATGCCCCCGCCCGGGAAGTTCCGGGCGGGGGCATCGCAGGGGCCCACTGGCGGGGGGACTACAGGCCGAGCTCGACCTCGAACTCGCCCGCCTCCAGGATCGCCTTGACCGCCGTCAGGTAGCGGGCGGCGTCGGCGCCGTCCACCAGACGGTGGTCGTAGGACAGGGTCAGGTACGTCATGTCGCGGACGCCGATGACCGGGCCGTCCTCCGTCTCGATGACGGCCGGACGCTTGACCGTGGCACCGATGCCGAGGATGGCGACCTGGCCCGGCGGCACGATGATCGTGTCGAACAGCGCGCCGCGCGAACCGGTGTTGCTGATGGTGAAGGTCGCACCGGCCAGCTCGTCCGGGCTGATCTTGCTGGCCCGCACCTTGCCCGCCAGGTCGGCGGTCGCCTTGGCGATGCCGGCCAGGTTCAGGTCACCGGCGTTCTTGATGACCGGGGTCATCAGGCCCTTCTCGGAGTCCACCGCGATACCGATGTTCTCGGTGTCGAAGTAGGTGATGGTCCCCTCGGCCTCGTTGATCTTGGCGTTGATCGGCGCATGCGCCTTCAGCGCCTGGGCCGCGGCCTTGACGAAGAACGGCATCGGCGAGAGCTTGACGCCCTCACGCGCCGCGAACGCGTCCTTGGCACGGGCGCGCAGCTTCATCAGACGGGTGACGTCGACCTCGACGACCGACGACAGCTGGGCCTGCTCGTGCAGGGCCTTGACCATGTTGTCGCCGATGACCTTGCGGATGCGCGGCATCTTGACGGTCTGGCCACGCAGCGGGGAGGCCTCCAGGGTGGGGGCCTTCTTCGCGGCGGGCGCGGCAGCGGCAACCGGAGCCGGAGCGGCGGCCTTGGCGGCATCGGCGGCGGCGATGACGTCCTGCTTGCGGATACGGCCACCGACGCCGGTGCCCTTGACGGTGGACAGGTCGACGCCGTTCTCGGCGGCGAGCTTGCGCACCAGCGGGGTGACGTAGGCGCCGTCGTCCACCGGCTGGGCGGCGGCCGGGGCAGCCGGAGCGGCGGCCGGGGCCGGCGCTGCGGGCTGCGGGGCGGGGGCCGACGGTGCCTGCGGGGCAGGCGCAGGTGCCGGGGCGGCCGGAGCCGGAGCGGCCTGCGCGGGAGCCGGGGCCGGAGCCGCCGGAGCCGGGGTGGGCTCGGGCTGGGCCGGGGCGGCCGGGGCCTCCTGGGCCGGGGCGGCCGCCGGTGCGGCACCCGCCGCGCCGATGACGGCGAGCTTGGCGCCGACCTCCGCGGTCTCGTCCTCGCCGACCACGATCTCCAGCAGGGTGCCGGAGGCGGGCGCCGGGATCTCGGTGTCGACCTTGTCCGTCGACACCTCCAGCAGAGCCTCGTCCTCCTCGACGCTGTCACCGACCGACTTCAGCCAGCGGGTGACGGTGCCCTCGGTGACGGACTCGCCGAGCGCGGGCAGGACCACGTCCGTGCCCTCGGCGGAGCCGCCGGCGGCGGCGTCGGCCGTGGGAGCGGGCGCCGGGGCGGCCTGCTCGGTGGAGGGGGCGGCCGGGGCGGGCTCGGGAGCCGGCTCGGCGACCGGCTCGGCCTGCGGGGCCTCAGCGGCGGCGGGGGCGCCGGAACCGTCGTCGATCAGCGCCAGCTCGGCGCCGACCTCGACGGTCTCGTCCTCGGCGACCTTGATGGAGGACAGCACGCCCGAGGCGGGGGCCGGGATCTCGGTGTCGACCTTGTCGGTCGAGACCTCGAGCAACGGCTCGTCGGCCTCGACGCGCTCACCCTCGGCCTTCAGCCAGCGGGTGACGGTGCCCTCGGTGACGCTCTCGCCGAGCGCCGGAAGGGTTACGGAAACCGCCATGGTTTCGGTTGCTCCTTACGAATTGCGGAAGTCTGTGTCGTCGCGCCCGAAGACCGAAGCGGTCAGTCGTGCATGTGGAGCGGCTTGCCGGCCAGCGCCAGGTGAGCCTCGCCGAGCGCCTCGTTCTGCGTCGGGTGGGCGTGGATGAGCTGCGCCACCTCGGCGGGCAGCGCCTCCCAGTTGTAGATCAGCTGCGCCTCGCCGACCTGCTCGCCCATGCGGTCGCCGACCATGTGGACGCCGACCACGGCGCCGTCCTTGACCTGGACCAGCTTGATCTCGCCCGCGGTCTTCAGGATGCGGCTCTTGCCGTTGCCGCCCAGGGGGAACTTGATCGAGACGACCTTGTCCGCGCCGTAGACCTCCTTCGCCTTGGCCTCGGTGAGACCGACGGAGGCGACCTCCGGGTGGCAGTACGTCACCCGCGGCACGCCGTCGTAGTCGACCGGCACGGTCTTCAGGCCGGCGAGCCGCTCCGCCACCAGGATGCCCTCGGCGAAGCCGACGTGCGCGAGCTGGAGGGTGGGGACGAGGTCACCGACGGCGGAGATGGTCGGGACGTTGGTCCGCATGTACTCGTCGACGAGGACGAAGCCGCGGTCCATCGCGACGCCGTTCTCCTCGTAGCCCAGGCCCTGCGAGACCGGGCCGCGGCCGATGGCGACGAGCAGGACCTCGGCCTCGAACTCCTTGCCGTCGGCGAGGGTGACCTTGACGCCGTCCTGGGTGTACTCGGCCTTCTGGAAGAAGGTGCCCAGGTTGAACTTGATGCCCCGCTTGCGGAAGGCGCGCTCCAGGAGCTTGGAGCTGTTCTCGTCCTCGACCGGGACCAGGTGCTTGAGGCCCTCGATGACCGTGACCTCGGAACCGAAGGACTTCCACGCGGAGGCGAACTCGACGCCGATGACGCCGCCGCCCAGCACGATCGCGGACTTCGGCACGCGGTCGAGCGTGAGGGCGTGGTCCGAGGAGATGATCCGGTTGCCGTCGATCTCCAGGCCCGGCAGGGTCTTCGGCACGGAGCCGGTCGCCAGCAGGATGTGGCGGCCCTGGACACGCTGGCCGCCCACGTCGACGGAGGTGGGGGAGGAGAGCCGGCCCTCACCCTCGATGTAGGTGATCTTGCGGGAGGCGACCAGACCCTGCAGCCCCTTGTACAGGCCGGCGATCACCTCGTCCTTGTACTTGTGCACGCCGGCCATGTCGACGCCCTCGAAGGACGTCTTGACACCGAACTGCTCGCTCTCGCGGGACTGGTCGGCGACCTCGCCCGCGTGCAGCAGGGCTTTGGTCGGAATGCAACCGTTGTGCAGGCAGGTGCCGCCGAGCTTGTTCTTCTCGATCAGGGCGACGTCCAGGCCCAGCTGTGCCCCGCGCAGGGCCGCGGCGTACCCACCGCTGCCACCGCCGAGGATCACTAGGTCGAAAACGGTGCTGGCGTCGTTCGCCACGTCACGTCCTCCATGCATGTGCGCCACGCCGGTCTCCAGTGACCGGTCGGCGGCTGGTGTCCGGCCGCTCATTGTTCTCGGCCCTTGGGTGGGCCCTGTCCTGCCGGGCTCCATCTTCGCACTTGTGAGAGGCGAAGGAGACGCGGGGCCGGGGTGTGAGACGCCCCACGTTCAGCTGAGCGGAACCGGCACAACCCGTCACCCAGGGCGGAGACAGCCCCGCTAGGGGCGCGGGGCTGTGTCCGATCTGCGGCTCCGCCGCGTGGGCGCGACGTTCCGGGGTTCGTCCTGGCCGAGGCCGGGACAGCCGACCCGAGGGGCGCGGGGAGCTGCGCGACAGGCCACGACGGACCCGCGGTCGCGCGATCACCCGCACCCCCGGGCTCTCAGGCGTACGTCAGCCGAGATCGCCGAGGGCGACCCGCTCGGCGACCCGTACCAGCGTCCGCACCGCCGTACCCGTGCCGCCCTTCGGCGTGTACCCGAACGGCCCGCCCTCGTTGAAGGCCGGACCCGCGATGTCCAGGTGCGCCCAGGTGATGCCCTCGCCGACGAACTCCCGCAGGAACAGGCCCGCCACCAGACCGCCGCCCATCCGCTCGCCCATGTTCGCGATGTCCGCGGTCGGCGAGTCCATGCCCTTGCGCAGGTGCTCCGGCAGCGGCATCGGCCACGCCGGCTCGCCGGACTCCTCCGCCGCCTCGTGCACCGCGGAGCGGAACGCGTCGTCGTTCGCCATGATCCCGTACGTACGGCTGCCCAGCGCGAGCATCATCGCGCCGGTCAGGGTCGCCACGTCGATGATCGCGTCCGGCTTGTCCTGCGAGGCCGCCCACAGCGCGTCGGCGAGCACGAGCCGGCCCTCCGCGTCGGTGTTGAGCACCTCCACCGTCTTGCCGCTGTACATGCGCAGCACGTCACCGGGGCGGGTGGCGGAACCGGACGGCATGTTCTCGGCCAGCGCCAGCCAGCCGGTCACGTTGACCTCCAGGCCGAGCCGCGCGGCGGCGACCACGGCGGCGAACACGGCGGCGGCACCGGCCATGTCGCACTTCATCGTCTCGTTGTGCCCGGCCGGCTTCAGGGAAATGCCGCCCGAGTCGTAGGTGATGCCCTTGCCGACGAAGGCGAGGGACTTCTTCGCCTTGGGCGAGGTGTACGACAGCTTCACCAGCCGCGGACCCGACGCCGAACCGGCGCCGACGCCGAGGATGCCGCCGTAGCCGCCCTTGACGAGCGCCTTCTCGTCGAGCACCTGCACCTTGATGCCGTGCTCCTTGGCGGCCGCCTGCGCCACCGCCGCGAAGGCCTCCGGGTTGAGGTCGTTCGGCGGGGTGTTGACCAGGTCGCGGGCGCGGTTCAGCTCCTCGGCGACGGCGGCGGCACGCTCGACCGCCGCCTTGTACGCCTTGTCGCGGGGCTTGCCGCCCAGCAGCGCGGCCTCCGCCAGCGGGGCCTTGCCGTTGCCCTTGCCCTTGGCACCCTTGGCGTCGTTGGCGGACTCCTTGTACGCGTCGAAGGAGTACGCGCCCAGCAGCACGCCCTCGGCGACGAAACCGGCGTCGGCGGCCTCGGCGAGCGGCAGGGCGAAGGCGGCCTTCTTGGCGCCGGCCAGGGCACGGGCGGCCGCACCGGCGGCCCGGCGCAGCGCCTCGGCGTCGAAACCGGCGTCCTTCTCGGGCTCGGCACCGAGGCCCACCGCCACCACGACGGGCGCCTTGAAGCCGGCCGGAGCGGGCAGCTTCGTGACCTCGCCCTCGGCGCCGGACGCGCCGAGGGTCTCCAGGACGCCGGCGAGCCGGCCGTCGTACGCCTTGTCCACGGCCTCGGCGCCCGGGGCGACGGACGGGCCGCCTGCGCCCTTGGCGACGCCGATCACGATCGCGTCGGCCCGGAGGCCGGGCGCCGCGGCGGTGGAGAGAGTGAGAGCAGTCACGGTGGTGAAATCTCGCTTCCGTATGAAGTCTGGTGTGGCCGAATGCGGGTGGGTCGACCGGGCCCGACATCCGACCCTAGATCCCTCCTGCGATGCGGTCCTCGCCTGGGCAGGCGAACACTCGGCACGAGCCTACGCTCGCGCCCCGCCCGGCTCCTTCCCGCGGGGCCGCGGTTTCCCCGTCGGAGTGCGGATGGGAGATCATTCCGGACGTACGCCGCACACCTCTCCCGCACTCTGGAGCACCTCCCGTGAGACGCCCGGTCCTGTCGACAGCCCTCCTCCTGCTGCTGCTCGCGGGCTGCACGTCGGCCCCCGGCGACGACGGCGGCGACGGCGAGGGCGCCGGCCGCTGGCGGCCGACGCCCGGCACCACCTGGCAGTGGCAGCTCAGCGGGAAGCTCGACACCTCCGTCGACGTACCGGTCTACGACATCGACGGCTTCGACCACGGCAAGGCCACCGTCGCCGGCCTGCACGAGGACGGCCGCAAGGTCATCTGCTACGTCTCCACCGGCGCCTGGGAGGACTTCCGGCCCGACGCCGACGAGTTCCCGGCGGAGGTGCTGGGCAAGGGCAACGGCTGGGAGGGCGAGCGGTGGCTGGACATCCGCGCGACGGACGTCCTGGAGCCGCTGATGGCCGAACGCCTCGACATGTGCCGCGAGAAGGGCTTCGACGCGGTCGAGCCGGACAACATGGACGGCTACAAGAACGAGACCGGCTTCCCGCTCACCGGCGACGACCAGCTCCGCTACAACCGGCTGATCGCGAAGCTCGCCCACGACCGCGGGATGGCCGTCGGCCTGAAGAACGACCTGGACCAGATCCCGGAACTGGTGGACGACTTCGACTTCGCCGTCAACGAACAGTGCGCCCAGTACGGCGAGTGCGCCGACAACCAGCCGTTCATCGACGCCGGCAAGGCCGTCTTCCACGTCGAGTACGAGCTGCCGACGGAACGCTTCTGCGCCGACTCCCGTGAGCTGCGGCTCAGTTCGATGCTGAAGAAGTACGAACTGGACGCGTGGCGGGAGGCCTGCTGAGCCCGCGGCTCAGCCGAGGACGAGGACCACGAGGGCGGTGGTGGCCGCCGTCTCCGCCACGCCGCCGAAGACGTCGCCGGTGACGCCGCCGAAGCGGCGGACGCAGTGGCGCAGCAGGAGTTCGGCGACCACGACGGCGCACACCACGGCGAGTGCCGTGCGCAGGGCGTCGTACGGGCCGAAGTACGCGCCCGCCGCCGCGCCGGCCAGGGTGACGACCGCCGCCGCGGCCAGCACCCCGCCGGCCGGAACCACTCCGGCGACCGCCGCGCCCAGTCCCTCCGGACGGGCCGCGGGCACCCCGGCCCGGGCCGCCGTCGTGAGCGCCAGCCGGGCGGCGGTCGCCGAGACCACGGCGGCGAGCGCTCCCCGGGTCCACGAGCCGTCGTAGGCCTGGGCGAGGGCGGCCACCTGGGCGAGCAGCGTGAACAGCAGGGTGAGCACGCCGAACGGTCCGATGTCGGACTGCTTCATGATCCGCAGGGCGTCCTCGGCGGGCTTGCCGCTGCCCAGGCCGTCGGCGGTGTCGGCCAGTCCGTCCAGGTGCAGTCCGCGGGTGAGTACGGCGGGGACGGCGGCCGTGGCGACCGCCGCGAGCAGGGTTCCCGCGCCCAGGAGCAGCAGGAGGAGCCCGGCGCCCGCGGCGGCGACACCGACGGCCAGTCCGGCCAGCGGCGCGCACAGCATGCCGCCGCGCGCGGCGTCCCGGTCCCAGCGGGTGACTTCGACCGGGAGCGCGGTGAGGGTGCCGAAGGCGAAACGGAGGCCGTCGGGGGAGGGGGTCCTGAGCACCGGCGCAGACTACCCGGCGGTCGGAGGGGCGTGGACGGGCCTCGGGGATAAAGTGCGCATATGGGAGATTGGTGGCAGCGCAACATCGTGGAACCGGGCAAGCTGCCGCTGCTTCTCGCGCTGGCGGCGTTCGTGCTGACGTTCGTGATCACCCGGGTCGTCACCCGTCTGATCCGGGCGGGCAAGGGGCCGTTCGGGAACGTCAAGGCGGGCGGGGTGCACATCCACCACGTGGTCCCGGGGATCGTGCTCACCGTCGTCGGCGGCTTCGGCGCGGTCGCGGGGGGCCGGCACGGGTTCGGGTCGGCGCTCGCGGCGGTGGTCTTCGGGATCGGGGCGGGGCTCGTGCTGGACGAGTTCGCGCTGATCCTGCACCTCGACGACGTGTACTGGACCGAGGCGGGGCGCAAGAGCGTGGAGGTCGTGGTGCTCACCGCGGCCCTGGTGGGGCTGGTCCTCGCGGGATTCACGCCGTTCGGTGTCGACGGGATGTCCCAGGGCGAGTTGCAGGACCGCGCGAACGTCATCGGGACCGTCGCGGGGAACTTCGTCTTCTCGCTCCTCGCCCTGGCCAAGGGCAAGGCGCGGCTGGCCGTCTTCGGGGTCATCGTGCCCGTGGTCGCCCTGATCGGCGCGGTCCGGCTGGCTCGGCCCGGGTCTCCGTGGGCCCGCCGGTTCTACGCCCGTCGCCCGCGCGCCCGCGCTCGTGCCCGGTTGCGTGCCTATCGCCACGACCGCCGCTGGTCGGGGCCGCGCCGTGTGGTCCAGGACTGGATCGGGGGGCGGCCGGATCCGCGGTGAGGGTGCCTGCGGCGCCTGTGCGGCTCCGGTGGGGGTGCCTGCGGCGCCCGTGCCGGTTCGGTGGGGGGTGCCTGCGGCGCCTGTGCGGGTTCGGTGGGGGTTCGCGGTGCGCGGTGCGTTGTGGGTGGGTCGGGGCCGCGCCGGGGGGTGTCCGTCCTCGGAACGGCGCGGAATCGGTCGGCCACAGAAGTGGAACTCCGTTGACGCGCCAACCGCTGCGGGCGGACACCCCCCGACACGACCCCTTCTCGCCGTACGCGGCTGCGGCCCGCCGACGCCGCCCTGCCCCGGCCCGCCGTACGCGACTGCGGCCCGCCGACGCCCGCGCTGCCCGGTCCGCCGTACGCGGCTCTCCCGCCGCGTCGCCATGCCGCCCCGGCTGCGGGCCGTCGTCCGTCGCCCTCGCTGCGGGCCGTCGCCATGCCGTGTAGCTGCGGGCAGTCGTGCCGCTGGGGCGATGGGGGTCCCCCGGTCGAGCGAAGCCGAGAGTGGGGGAGGGTGGGCGCAGCGGCACCCCGCTATGCCGGGTCACGCTCCCCTCGCGCTCGGCACCCACGCTGGGTAGCTTGCTACGCCGGGCCGCGCCCCCGCGCCACACCCGCGCCGGGTGACCAGGAATTCCGGGTCCACCTGGCCGCGTTCACTCGCTGCCGGCGGAGCCCTCCGGCAGCTCCGCCGCCAGTGACGCCGCCGCTTGGACCAGGGGAAGCGCCAGCAGCCCACCCGCGCCCTCGCCCACCTTCACGCCCTGGGACAGCAGCGGCTCCATGGCCATCCGGTCCAGCGCCTTGGCCTGGCCCGGCTCCCCGCTGTCGTGCGCCGCCAGCCACCAGTCCGGGGCCCGGAAGGCGACCCGCTGTCCGACCAGCGCGCACGCCGCCGTCACGACGCCGTCCAGGATCACCGGCATCTTCCGCACCGCGCTCTGCAGCAGGAAGCCCGTCATGGCGGTGAGGTCCGCGCCGCCCACCGTGGCGAGGAGTTGCAACTGGTCGCCGAGGACGGGCCGCGCGCGGCGCAGCGCGTCACGGATCGCCGCGCACTTGCGCATCCACGCCAGGTCGTCGATCGGCAGCCCGCCCCGGCCGGTGACGACCGACGCGTCCGTCCCGCACAGCGCCGCGACCAGCACGCCCGCCGCGGTCGTACCGCCCACGCTCACGTCGCCGAGGACCACCAGGTCGGTGCCCGAGTCGGCCTCCTCGTCGGCCACCGCCATCCCGGCCCGGAAAGCGGCCTCCGCCTCCTCGAGGGTCAGCGCGTCCTCGATGTCGATGCGGCCGCCGCCGCGCCGCACCCGGTGGCCCGACACCTCGGCCGGCAACGTCTCCGGTTCGCAGTCCAGGGCCATGTCGACGACGCGTACGGGTACGTCCAGGCGCCTGGCGAGCACCGACGCCGGCCGGCCGCCCTCCAGCACCTCGCGCACCAGCTCACCGGCACCGCCCGCGGGCCGCGCCGACACGCCCAGCTCGGCGACCTTGTGGTCACCGGCGAAGAGCACCACCCGGGGACGTACGACGGGGCGCACCGGCACGGCGGACTGGGCCGCCGACAGCCACTCGCCCAGGTCGTCGAGGCGGCCCAGCGATCCGGGCGGAACGGCCTGGCGCTCCCGCCGCGCCTCCGCATCGCGGCGTACCCCGCCGTCGGGGCGCTCGATCAGGTCGGTGAAGTCGTCGAGATTCAGCGAGCTCATTCGCCGAACAGTACCGGCCCCGGTCGAACCGGAAGCAGGGCCCGTGGGCAGCACGCCCGGGCGGCGTCGTTGCGCCCCGGAGCGCACTCACCTACGTAACGTTTTGCCTGGAATGTCGTAGGTGCCCATGTACATCTCGTGTCGGGAGCAGCGCGTGTCCGGAACCTCCGCCCCCTCGGTGCCGCCCCTGCCCTCGTACGCGCCCTACCGCGAGGACTGCCCCTGGTGCGGCTCGCGGCGGCTGCGGGCCCGGCGGCGCGGTGACGGGCCGCGGCAGGGAGCACCCCACCGGTCTCCCGTCGAGCGGTGCTCCGACTGCCGGCACGTCTTCCGGAATCCGCCGCTCCCGCCCGGGCCCCGACACCCCGTGGTCCGGGCCGGTGTACGGCTCAGACACGCGCTGGCCGCGCGGGCGATGGTCCGCCGCTGTCCCGAGCCCGAGAGCTGGCTGGACGTCGGCACCGGGGACGCCGACTTCCCGCGGACCGCCCGTGCGTACTTCCCGTACACCTCGTTCGACGGCCTGGACCCCGCCCCCCGTGTGCTGCGCGCCCGCGCCGTCGAGCGGGTGGAGGAGGCGTTCGTCGGACGCTTGACAGACCGTCATGTCGCGGCCCGGGTGCGGGAGCGCTACGACGTCGTGAGCCTCTTCCAGTACCTGGAGCGTGTTCCGGACCCGCGGGCCGAACTGCGGGCCGCGCTGGGAGCGCTGCGGCCCGGCGGGCACCTGCTCGTCGACGTGGCCGACCCGCGCCGCCTGACGCCCGGCCATCCCGTCGGACTGGGCGCCGAACTCCTGGCCCAGGGCTGCACGGTCCTCACCGGGGGGCACCGCGTCATCGCGCGCAAGGACGCCTCAGCCCCGTAGCACCAGTGCCTGGCCCGCCACGACGAGGAGGACCTGCTCGCACTCGGCGGCGAACGCCGCGTTGAGGCGGCCGAGTTCGTCGCGGTAGCGGCGGCCGGACGCCGTGGCCGGGACGATGCCCGAGCCGACCTCGTTCGACACCGCCACCAGCGTGCGCCGGGTGGCGCGCACCGCCTCCGTCAGCTCCTGCATGCGGTCCCTGAGCGCCCGTTCGCCGCCGTCGGCCCACTCCGCGTCGTCCCACGCGCCGACCGCGTCCATCGCGTCCGTCAGCCACAGGGACAGGCAGTCGACGAGGAGGGGCGGGCCCTCGTCCTTCAGGAGCGGCACGAGGTCGCAGGTCTCGGTGGTACGCCAGGATCCGGGGCGGCGCTCCCGGTGCGCGCAGACCCGGGCCGCCCACTCGGTGTCGCCGTTCCGGGAGCCGCCGGTGGCGACGTAGAGCACCTCGGGGAAGGACTCCAGCCGGCGCTCCGCCTCCACCGACTTGCCCGACCGGGCGCCGCCCAGCACCAGGGTGCGCCGCGGTACGTCGGGCACGTCCTCGTACGAGCCCACCGACAGCGTCGTGCCGTCCGGCACCGCCCGCGCGCCGGCCGCCGCGAGCCGCCGCGCCAGCTCCCGGCCCGGCGGCACGTCGTGGTCCAGGTGGACCGCCACGACGTCCGTCGTCGGGCCCGCCGCGCCCACCACGCGCAGCTTCGCCAGCGCGTCCGGCCGCCCCACGACGTCCGCGAGGACCAGGTCGTACGGCTCCGCGGGCTCCTCAAGGCCCGCCGGGGCGCCGCCCGGCGGCAGGTAGAGGAGCCGCCCGCCGTCCGGACCCGTCACCGCGTACCCGGTGCCGGGCGCGTCCAGCGCCACCGCGCGCACCCGGTGCCCGGTCAGCAGCGCCAGCTCCCGCCCGTCCGGCACCCGGCCCGGCTGCGGCAGCCCGGCCGGCACCTCCACGGCGGGCCCGTCGTGCGGGTGGGAGAGCAGCACCTGCCGTACGCCGGCCAGGGAGCGGCCGGCCCGCGCGGCGGCGAACACGGCGCCGGGCGTCAGGTCGAGCAGCAGCGCCCCGTCCACCAGCAGCGCGGTCGCCGCGCGCGCGTACTCGCCCTGCGCCGCGGCACAGGCCGCGCAGGGACAGTCGGGGCGGGGCAGTCCCGCCGGGGCACCGGTGCCGAGCAGAGTCACGTCCACGCACCGATTTTCACCGGTCGCCGGGCGACCTGCCCCCCAGGGGGCGCCCGACGGGGCCGTTCCCGTCACCGGATCCCGTCTCCCGGCCTTCTGCGGTGGGCCCGGCTCAGCGCATAGGCTGCGGGCGGGAGCCGGACCAGGATCCGGCTTCCGCTCTGCATGTGCTCACATCTTGGAGGCGTACATGGCGGCATGGACGTGGCGGTTCGAGACGGCCGACGGGACGGAGGTCCAGCCCGCGGTCCAGCCCGAGGAGTTCACCACGCAAGGGGACGCCGAGTCCTGGATCGGGGAGCAGTGGAAGGACCTCCAGGCGGGCGGCACCGACCAGGTGCGGCTCTTCGAGGACTCCACCGAGATCTACGGCCCGATGAGCCTGCACGCCGAGGAGGCGGAGGCGGAGGCCGAGGCCGAGGCGGGGACCGAGGCCTGAGGGCCGGGGGGCGGGGGCGGCTCCGCCCCCGTCACTGCTCGCCCAGCGTCACCTCGGCGGTGCGCTCGTCGCCGTCGCGGGTGTACGTCACCTTCGTCCGGTCGCCCGGCCGCATCGACGCCAGCGCCTCGGACAGCGAGGTGATGGTGGTGATGTCCGTGTCCCCGAGCCCGACGATCACGTCCCCGGGCCGCAGCCCGGCGTCGTCGGCGGCCCCGCCGTCGCTCACCTCGACGACGGCCACCCCGGCCGGACGGAAGCCGTCGTCGACGACCGTACGGGCCGTGATGCCCAGCGCGGCCCGGCCCGAGTCGGTGACCTTGCCGTCCTCGACGATCTGCCCGGCCACCGTCGTCACCATCGACGCCGGGATCGCGAACCCGATGCCGGGCGCCGCGCTGTCGCCGAGGGCCGGATCGGTGGCCGCCAGCGTCGGGATGCCGATCACCTGACCGTCCAGGTTCACCAGGGCGCCCCCGCTGTTGCCGGGGTTGATGGCCGCCGACGTCTGCACCATGTTGGCGATGGTCGCGCCCGTGCCGCCCCCGCTGCTGCCCTCCGTCACGGTCCGCCCGGTCGCCGACACGATGCCCTGCGTGACACTGGACGACAGGCCGAGCGGCGAGCCCATCGCCAGCACGATCTGTCCGACCTCGACCTTCGCGGAGTCCCCGAAGCGGGCCGCCTTCATGCCCTCGGGCACCTTGTCCAGCTTGATGACGGCCAGGTCCTGCTCCGGGTACGAGGAGACCAGCTTCGCGGTCAGGGTGCCCTCCGCGCGGGCCGTCGTCACCCGGAACGACTTGGTGTCCCCGACGACGTGGGCGTTGGTGACGACGTGCCCCTTGTCGTCGTACACGATGCCCGACCCCAGCGAGTCGCCCGCCTGGATCTGGACGACCGACGGCAGTACGTCCTTGATCACCCGCTCGTAGTCGGCCTCCAGCTCACTGGCCGCGCGCGGCGCCGCGGCCTGCGCCGGGTCGCCCTCCCGCGCGCTCCCGGAGCCCCGGTCGGTGCCGGAACCGGCGTCGGAACAGCCGGTCGCGAGCAGCAGGGAGGAGAGCGGCACGGCCACCGAGGCGAGCAGACGGCGCGGACGGGCGCGGGAAGTGTCCATGGCCCGAGTCTCACCGTGCCCCCGGCACCCGGCCCCCGGTGAACACCCGAACGGGCGCCTGAGCCGGGCTGTCGGCCGTCTAGCCCCGCACCCCGCACAGGTGCAGCAGGGCCGCGACCGCGCGGTACGGGTCGGTCCGGCCGGCCCGCTCCTCGGCGGCCAGCAGGGCCTCGAAGTCGTCGGGCGGCGCGGTCCCGTCGGGCGCCGTGTCCGTGAAGACCCGTACGCCGTACCAGGTGTGCAGCGGGGCGCCGATGCCCGCGAGCTTCGCCGTCAGCGTCGACAGGCGGTCCGCGCGGACGTCGAGGCCCAGGCGGTCGCGGTAGTTCGTGGTGTCGAAGGCGGCCAGCGCGCCCGCCCAGTCGGCCCGCAGGCCGGGACGCAGCGCGAGCGCGTCGGCGTTGCGCACCACGAGCGAGAGCAGACCGCCGGGCGCGAGCATCCGCGCCAGCCCCGCGAGCAGGGGGTCGGGCTCCTCGACGTACATGAGCACGCCGTGGCACAGCACCACGTCGAAGCTGCCCGGCAGGAAGTGCACGCCGGTGTCCCGGCCGTCGCCCTCGATGATCCGCATCCGCTCCCGGATGCCCTCCGGCTGCCCGGCCAGCGCCTCGCGCGCCGCCGCGATCATGGTCGTGTCCCGCTCCACGCCGGTCACCTGGTGCCCGGCCCGGGCCAGCCGCAGCGCCTGGCCGCCCCGGCCCATCCCGACGTCCAGCACGCGCAGCCGCCTGCCCACGGCGAAGCGCCCGGCTATCTGCTCGTCCAGCTGCCGGGCCACCAGCTCCTGCCGTACGACGCCCCGAAGCCCGGACAGCCCCGCTGTCCAGGCCTCGGCCGCGTCCCCGGTGAACGGCGCCGTGCTCAGGGCCGCTCCCCACGCTTGACCTGGGGCTTGGGCAGCCGCAGCCGGCGCATCTGGAGCGAGCGCATCAGCGCGTACGCGACCGCACCGCGGCGGCGCTCGTCCGGGAAGCGCTCGGCGAGCCGCTTCTTCAGCCGGAAGCCGGTGACGATCGAGTCCAGCACGATCAGCACGATCACGACCAGCCACAGCAGCAGCGCGATGTTCTGCAGCGAAGCCACCCGGATCATGCTCAGCACGAGGATGATCACGGCCATCGGCAGGAAGTACTCCGCGATGTTGAACCGCGAGTCGACGAAGTCGCGCGCGAACTTGCGGACCGGGCCCTTGTCGCGGGCCGGCAGGTACCGCTCGTCGCCCTTCGCCAGCGCCTCGCGCTGGCGGGCCATTGCGGTCCGCCGCTCCTCGCGCTGCCGCTTGGCGGCGTCCTTGCGCGTCATCGGCGTATTGGCGACGCTGCGGCGCTGGGACTGGGCCGCACTGCGCTTGGGCGTGGGCCTGCCCTTCGGGGCCTGCGGGTCGCGGGGCTGCTTGGAGTCGGTCACCGGCGCGCTGACGGCGCTCTGGGCCTTCTCATCCTTGGCACGGCTTCGGAACACAAAACCCAAGGGTACGGGGTGCCGGGGTGTGGACCCCAGTCCGGTGGGGAACGATCCGGCAACGCCGGTCGTCTGTAAGTGGACAGAGCGGATGTTACAGAGCGGATGGTGCGTACAGCCCCGGACACCGGGACTTTCCGGACAACCCCGGGAAGCACCTACTCCCTGCGCCGGACGGGGAACGTACGCAGTCGTCCTTGGGGATGAGCGCATCCGTCCCCGAACAGTGCGGTAATGGATGCAGGGCCCGTACTGTGGGTTCTGTTGCAGTCGCTGGAGCTGGAGTCGGTCAGAAGGGGGCGCGCGAAGCCCATGAGCGGTGTCATGAAGCGTATGGGGATGATCTTCCGCGCGAAGGCCAACAAGGCCCTTGACCGGGCCGAGGACCCGCGCGAGACCCTCGATTACTCGTACCAGAAACAGCTGGAGCTGCTGCAGAAGGTGCGCCGCGGCGTCGCCGACGTGGCGACCAGCCGCAAGCGACTGGAGCTTCAGCTCAACCAGCTCCAGTCCCAGTCGGGCAAGCTGGAGGACCAGGGCCGCAAGGCGCTGGCGCTGGGCCGCGAGGACCTGGCCCGCGAGGCGCTCTCCCGGCGCGCGGCACTCCAGCAGCAGGTCACCGACCTGGAGACGCAGCACGCCACGCTCCAGGGCGAGGAGGAGAAGCTCACTCTGGCGGCCCAACGCCTCCAGGCCAAGGTGGACGCCTTCCGCACGAAGAAGGAGACCATCAAGGCCACCTACACGGCGGCCCAGGCGCAGACCCGGATCGGCGAGGCGTTCTCCGGCATCTCCGAGGAGATGGGCGACGTCGGCCTGGCCATCCAGCGCGCCGAGGACAAGACCGCCCAGCTCCGGGCCCGGGCCGGCGCCATCGACGAGCTGCTCGCCTCCGGCGCCCTCGACGACCAGTCCGGCATGCACAAGGACGACATCCAGGCCGAGCTGGACCGGCTCTCCGGTGGTACGGATGTAGAGCTGGAACTGCAGCGCATGAAGGCCGAGCTGGCCGGGGGCTCCACCGCCGACCGCCAGGCCATCGAGGGCGGCCAGGGACAGGGCCAGGCCCCGTCGCAGTCGCAGCAGCAGCCGCAGGACACCCCGCGCTTCGACAAGCAGTAGCCCCACGCCTAGGAGGGCCGACATGATCGTACGGATCATGGGGGAGGGACAGCTGACGCTGGCCGACGGCCGGCTCGGTGAGCTGAACAAGCTGGACGACGAACTCCTGGCCGAGATGGAGAACGGCGACGGGCCCGGCTTCCGCGCGACCCTCCAGGCCCTCCTGGCCAAGGTCCGCGAACTGGGCGAGCCCCTCCCGGACGACAGCCTGGAGCCTTCCGACCTCATCCTCCCGTCCCCGGACGCCACCCTGGAGGAGGTCCGGGAACTCCTGAGCGACGACGGCCTGATCCCGGGGGGCACCTGACGAACGCGGGCGACCGCAACCGGTCCGTAGGACACGGCCACTGCGGCTACCGTAAAAAACCGTGACCACCCTCGCGAGAGCCCGCTGCGTCTTCGGCGCCCACCCCTCCGCCATGGACACCGCCCTCGCCCTGGCCGTCCTGGTCTGCATGGTCGCCGGCTCCTTCGTCGACCCGCACGGCCCGGAGGGCGTCAGCTGGGGCCTGCGCACCCCCGACGCGCTCAGCCTCGCCCTGATGACCGCCGGCGCCGCGGCGCTCGCCTTCCGCCGGCGGGTGCCGATGGCGGTCCTCGTCGTCACCGGCGGTGTCTCCGTCGTCGAGAGCGTCACCGGTGACCCGCGCGCCCCGGTCGTCATGTCCGCCGTCATCGCCCTCTACACCGTCGCCGCCTCCACCGACCGGCACACCACCTGGCGGGTCGGCCTGCTCACCATGACGGTGCTCACCGGCGCCGCCATGCTGGCCGGACCCCTGCCCTGGTACGCGCAGGAGAACCTCGCCGTCTTCGCCTGGACCGGCATCGGCGCCACCGCGGGGGACGCCGTCCGCAGCCGCCGCGCCTTCGTGCAGGCCATCCGGGACCGGGCGGAGAAGGCCGAGCGCACCCGGGAGGAGGAGGCGCGCCGCCGGGTCGCCGAGGAACGGCTGCGCATCGCCCGCGACCTGCACGACGTCGTCGCCCACCACATCGCCCTGGTCAACGTGCAGGCGGGGGTCGCCTCGCACGTCATGGACAAGCGGCCGGACCAGGCCAAGGAGGCGCTCGCCCACGTACGGGAGGCCAGCCGGAGCGCGCTGGACGAACTGCGGGCCACCGTCGGGCTGCTCCGCCAGTCCGGCGACCCGGAGGCGCCGACCGAGCCCGCCCCGGGCCTGGCCCGCCTCGGTGAACTCGTGGGCACCTTCCACCACGCCGGGCTGCGGATCGAGGTGGCCCGCACCGACCAGGGCACCGAGCTGCCCGCCGCCGTCGACCTGGCCGCCTACCGCATCATCCAGGAGGCGCTGACCAATGTGCAGAAGCACGCGGGGCGACAGGCGAAAGCGGAGGTCAGCGTCGTGCGGGTGGGGCCGAACATCGAGGTGACGGTGCTCGACGACGGCATCACCGAGGGCGAGGCCGCCGACACCCCCGCCGAGGGCGGCGGGCACGGTCTGCTCGGCATGCGCGAGCGCGTCACCGCCGTGCGCGGCACCCTCACCACCGGTCCCCGCTACGGAGGCGGTTTCCGCGTGCATGCGATCCTTCCGGTCAAGAACCGCACCGACGCCGCCACCGACGCCACCAAGGACCCCGTATGACGATCCGTGTCCTGCTCGCCGACGACCAGGCGCTGCTGCGCAGCGCCTTCCGGGTGCTGGTCGACTCCGAGCCCGACATGGAGGTGGTGGGGGAGGCGTCCGACGGCGCGGAGGCGGCCCGGCTGGCCGCCGAGCGGCGGGCCGACGTGGTGCTGATGGACATCCGGATGCCCGGCACGGACGGTCTCGCCGCCACCCGCATGATCAGCGCCGACCCGTCCCTCGCCCACGTCCGCGTGGTCATACTGACCACCTTCGAGGTCGACGACTACGTGGTGCAGTCGCTGCGCGCCGGTGCCTCCGGCTTCCTGGGCAAGGGCTCGGAGCCCGAGGAGCTGCTCAGCGCGATCCGGGTCGCGGCCGGCGGCGAGGCACTGCTGTCGCCGACCGCCACCAAGGGGCTGATCGCCCGTTTCCTGGCCCAGCAGGACACGGCCGACGCGGAACGCGACCCGGCCCGCGCCGAGCGTCTCGAGTCGCTGACCGTGCGGGAGCGCGAGGTGCTGGTCCAGGTCGCCGGCGGGCACTCCAACGACGAGATCGCCGAGCGCCTCGAGGTCAGCCCGCTCACCGTGAAGACCCATGTGAACCGGGCCATGGCCAAGCTGGGCGCCCGCGACCGCGCACAGCTGGTCGTCATCGCGTACGAATCCGGACTGGTACGTCCAAGGGTGGAGTGACCTCTACCCGCGTGTACTGCGGAGGGAGTAGGCGCGGGATAAGGAAATGGACCTGGGGCCTAGGGATGGGGGGCCGTCCATGGCTCAGGGTGTTGGGGTGGGCGCTCACCTGTGTCGCCCGCGACCGGCGCTGCCATGTGCCCCGTCCCCCGCTCGGCCACAGAAGAGAGACCCTGATCCATGTCCTGGCTGTCGAGATTCAGCCTCGCGCAACGGGCCCTGATAGGGCTCATGTCGATCGTCGCGCTCGTCTTCGGGGCGATCGCGATCCCCCAGCTCAAGCAGCAGCTGCTGCCCACCATCGAACTGCCCATGGTGTCGGTGCTGGCCCCGTACCAGGGAGCCTCGCCGGACGTGGTCGAGAAGCAGGTCGTCGAGCCGATCGAGGACAGCCTCGAGGCCGTCGACGGGATCTCGGGCGTCACCTCCACGGCCAGTGAGGGCAACGCCGTCATCATGGCGTCCTTCGACTACGGACCGAACACCCAGCAGCTGGTCGCCGACGTCCAGCAGGCCGTGAACCGGGCCCGCGCCCAGCTCCCGGACGACGTGGACCCGCAGGTCATCTCCGGTTCGACGGACGACATCCCGACCGTCGTCCTCGCCGTGACCTCGGACAAGGACCAGCAGGCGCTGGCCGACCAGCTCGACAAGACGGTCGTCTCCGAGCTGAAGGACATCGACGGGGTCGCCCAGGTCGTGGTCGACGGCGTCCGCGACGTCCAGGTCACCGTCACGCCGGACCCGGCGAAGCTGGCCGCGGCCGGGGTGAGCCCCCAGGTGCTCGCCCAGTCCCTCCAGGCGGGCGGCGCGACCGTCCCGGCCGGGTCCTTCGACGAGGGCGGCGCCAACCGCACCGTCCAGGTCGGCGGCGGCTTCACCTCGATCAAGCAGATCCAGGACCTCATGGTCACCGGCGAGGGCGTCGACAAGCCGGTCCGCCTCGGCGACGTCGCCACCGTCAAGGAGGAGGAGGCCAAGGCCGACTCCCTCACCCGCACCAACGGCAAGCCGTCCCTCGCGGTGGCCGTGACGATGGACCACGACGGCAGCGCGGTCTCCATCTCGAACGCCGTCGAGGACAAGCTCCCCGGCCTGCGCGAGCAGCTCGGCTCCGGCGCGACCCTCACCGTCGTCAGCGACCAGGGCCCGGCGGTCTCCAAGGCCATCTCGGGCCTGACCACGGAGGGCGGGCTCGGCCTGCTCTTCGCCGTGCTGGTCATCCTGGTCTTCCTGGCGTCGATCCGCTCCACCCTGGTCACCGCGGTCTCCATCCCGCTGTCGGTGGTGCTGGCGCTGATCGTCCTGTGGACGCGCGACCTGTCGCTCAACATGCTGACGCTGGGCGCGCTGACCATCGCCATCGGCCGCGTCGTCGACGACTCGATCGTGGTCCTGGAAAACATCAAGCGGCACCTCGGCTACGGCGAGGAGCGCAAGGACGCCATCCTGGGCGCCGTCCGCGAGGTCGCCGGAGCGGTCACCTCGTCCACCCTCACCACGGTCGCCGTGTTCCTGCCGATCGGGCTGGTCGGCGGCATGGTCGGCGAGCTGTTCGGCTCCTTCAGCCTCACCGTCACCGCGGCGCTGCTGGCCTCCCTGCTGGTGTCGCTGACGGTCGTCCCGGTGCTGTCGTACTGGTTCCTGCGGCCCCCGAAGGGCACGCCCGAGGACGCGGCCGAGGCCCGCAGGCTGGCCGAGGAGAAGGAGGCCAAGAGCCGCCTCCAGCGCTTCTACGTCCCCGTCCTGCGCTTCGCCACCCGCCGCCGGCTGACCAGCGTCGCCATCGCGATCGTCGTCCTGGTCGGCACCTTCGGCATGGCGCCGCTGCTGAAGACCAACTTCTTCGACCAGGGCGAGCAGAAGGTCCTCAGCATCAAGCAGGAGCTGAAGCCCGGTACGAGCCTCGGTGCGACCGACGAGCAGGCCAAGAAGGTCGAGAAGCTGCTCGGCGACACCGAGGGCGTCAAGGACTTCCAGGTCACCATCGGTTCGTCGGGCTTCATGGCCGCCTTCGGCGGCGGCACGGACACCAACCAGGCCTCGTACCAGCTGATGCTGGAGGACTCGGCGAACGCCGACGACGTCCAGGACCACATCGAGGACGGGCTGGCGAAGCTCGACGGCATCGGCACCACCACCATCGCCGCCGGTGACGGCTTCGGCAGCCAGGACCTGAGTGTCGTCGTCAAGGCGGCCGACGCGCAGGTGCTCCGTGAGGCCGCCGAGCAGGTCCGCAAGACGGTCGCCGGCCTCGACGACGTCACCGACGTCACCAGCGACCTGGCGCAGAGCGTGCCGCGCATCTCGGTCAAGGCCAACGCCAAGGCAGCCGGGGCCGGCTTCACCGACCAGACCCTCGGCGCGGCCGTCGCCCAGGCGGTGCGCGGCACCCCGGCCGCCAAGGCGACCCTGGACGACACCGAGCGCGACGTGGTCATCAGGTCGGCCCGGCCCGCCGAGACGATCGCCGAGCTGAAGGCGCTGAACCTGGGCCCGGTCGAGCTCGGTGACATCGCCACCGTGCAGCTGGTGGACGGACCGGTGTCGATGACCCGCATCGACGGGCAGCGCGCGGCCACCATCACCGCCAAGCCGACCGGCGACAACACCGGCGCGGTCGGCGCGGACCTCCAGTCGAAGATCGACGGACTGGACCTGCCGGCCGGTGCCACGGCCGAGATCGGCGGAGTCACGGCGGACCAGGACGAGGCCTTCGTCAACCTGGGCCTCGCCATGCTCGCGGCGATCGCCATCGTGTTCATGCTGCTGGTCGGCACCTTCCGGTCGCTGGCCCAGCCGCTGATCCTGCTGGTGTCCATCCCGTTCGCGGCGACCGGCGCGATCGGCCTGCTGATCGTCACCGGCACCCCGATGGGCGTCCCGGCGATGATCGGCATGCTGATGCTGATCGGCATCGTGGTCACCAACGCCATCGTGCTGATCGACCTGATCAACCAGTACCGCAAGCAGGGCTACGGCGTCGTCGAGGCCGTGATCGAGGGTGGCCGCCACCGTCTGCGGCCCATCCTCATGACGGCCCTGGCGACGATCTTCGCCCTGCTCCCGATGGCGCTGGGCGTCACCGGCGAGGGCGGCTTCATCGCCCAGCCGCTCGCGGTGGTCGTGATCGGCGGTCTGATCACGTCGACGCTGCTGACCCTGCTCCTGGTCCCGACGCTCTACGCGATGCTGGAGCTGCGCAAGGAGCGGCGGGCGAAGAAGCGGGCCGCGAAGAAGGGCCTGCCCGAGCAGTCGCAGCCCTCGGAGGAACCGGAGCCGGCCCAGGTCTGACACCCGCCGGTACGACGAAGGGCGCCCTCGTGGACTCTCCACGGGGGCGCCCTTCGCGACTCCTCAGTGCTCACACAGGGAGAACTCGCGCTCGTAGAGCTGCTCGTTGTGCTCGTCGACGAAGAACTTGCGTTCCCGCATGAGCTGTTCGCGATACTCCTTGGCCTCGTCCAGCGTCATGGTCGAGGTGTCGGACCACGGCTGCTGCGGCGGCACGTCGGAGGTCGAGACGATCGTCTCCGACGGGTCGACCAGGAAGAACGCCAGAATCTTGCGATGCCCCGGGCGGCTGGGGTCAGCGAGGCGGAACGGGCCGACGCGGTGCTGCAGGACGTTCGGGAAGGCCAGGCAGCGGCCCGCCGGGGTCGACGCCGATCCCAGCACCTGGTTCAGCGCGTCCTCGTTCTCCAGGCCGTAGACCTCACGCAGACCGTTGTGGTCGTTCTGCTCGTAGGAGGGGTCGTCGAGCGCCGCCCGGAAAGCCAGCCGGCTCTCGGTGATGTTCTCGCTGTCCCAGTAGTAGATGCCGGTGGAGACGATCCGCTCGTTCAGCATCCCCTCGACATGCCACGAACCTCCCGCGTACTCGGGCTTGTCCGGGGTGAGGTGCACGGTGGCGAGCTTGACGACGACCTGGAGACGGCGGCCGCGCAGATCGACGCGGGCGGACTCGTCGGGCACCTCGGGCGGGGTGAAGTCCGGGGCGTCGGGGACGACCGGGCGGCGGTTCTCCCACCAGTCGTCCTGGGCCTCTTCGTAGGCCAGGACGGCCTCTTCGTAGGCGCTCTCGTCACTGAAGGCGTCCTCGTCCGGATACTCCGGCTCCGAGTCGTACCACCCGTAGGGGTCGGCCTCGATCCGCAGGGCTCGCGGATGGCGCAGGTCGGTCAGCACGTTCTCCAGCAGCGGGCGCATGCGCGCGAACAGGTCCGGGAGGACACCGGCCAGTTCGCGATGGGTCTCCGGGTGGACGTTGTTCACGTACGAACGGAAGGTGACGGCGCCGTCCGCACTG
This sequence comes from Streptomyces sp. NPDC042336, assembly GCF_055581985.1. Lineage (NCBI taxonomy): Bacteria > Bacillati > Actinomycetota > Actinomycetes > Kitasatosporales > Streptomycetaceae > Streptomyces > Streptomyces sp. NPDC042336. The sequence continues at coordinate 1,033,562 of NZ_JBVJEA010000001.1, forward strand.
ACGTCGGCGTCGGTGGGCAGCCACTGGAACCGCTCCGAGAACTCGTGCCGGGAATACCGGTCCGTCGGATTCCGCCAAGCCCGCTCGGGCGCGCCACTCACCTCCCTCACCAGGCAGAACAGTGAGGGATGCACCAGATCCAGTACCTGGCCGCCGGATCCGGGGTGCCAGTCCCGGTCCGCTTCGGGGACCTGCTCCAGCACCCGGACCGCCTCGCGCAGCCGGGACCTGAGCGCGTCGTCGACCAGGGTGTCCGACTGCCACACCCCGTCGACGGCGGACACCTCGATGCCGGTCCGTCCGTCCCGCAGCGCGGCGTAGTGCGCGAGTTCGGCGAGGACGTAGCGGACCTGCGCCTCGGTGAGGCCCTGGTCGACGGCTTCCCGCGTCCACCTGGCCACTATCTCGGGGTCGTTCCTCTTGTCGTACCACCCGGGCTTCGCCCGGATATGGGCACTGCACCGCATCATCTGCAGTTCCCGCAGTGTCCGGGGGGTCGCGAACGCTGTGGAGCGAGAAGCGTGAAAGGGCAGCGGGAAAGCGGACAGGCCGGTCAACTCCGGATCCTCCCAGTCGGGTGTGCGGCGGCCGGAAGCCTACGGCAGCGCACTGACACCGGTGTCGGGGAGGCGGCGCGGCATGCGGGCCTGGCGCGTCAGTGCCCGGACAGCGCGGCGATGCCGCCGAACAGCACGACCGCCATGAGGATCACCAGAGCCAGCAGCACCCCCATGCAGAATCCGCACCCCTGCCCCGCCCCGCGGCCGAACGAACCGCCGTCCCCGCCGGGAACCTGCCCCTGACCTGCCATGACAGCCCTCCACTCTCTCCCGGACCTCACCGTCGCACAGGCGTCCCCGCGAGCCAACGAGTCGGCCGAAGGTGTGCGCTCAGCGCCTGACCTTCCTGCGCGAATCGAGAAGACCGACGTGGAACGAGAAGACGGAGAAGGGCCCCGTCCGATCACCGGAGCGGTGATCGGACGGGGCCCTCGCGCGCAGGGGAGCGGGTTACGGCAGCGCCAGCATCCGCTCCAGCGCCAGCTTGGCGAACGCCTCCGTCTCCTTGTCGACCTCGATGCGGTTGACCAGGGTGCCCTCGGCCAGCGACTCCAGCGTCCAGACCAGGTGCGGGAGGTCGATGCGGTTCATGGTCGAGCAGAAGCAGACCGTCTTGTCGAGGAAGACGATCTCCTTGTCCTCGGCGGCGAAACGGTTCGCCAGTCGCCGGACCAGGTTCAGCTCGGTCCCGATGGCCCACTTGGAACCGGCCGGGGCCGCCTCCAGGGCCTTGATGATGTACTCGGTCGAGCCGACGTAGTCCGCCGCCGCGACGACCTCGTGCTTGCACTCGGGGTGCACCAGGACGTTCACGCCCGGTATGCGCTCCCGCACGTCGTTCACCGAGTCGAGGCTGAAGCGGCCGTGCACCGAGCAGTGACCCCGCCACAGGATCATCTTCGCGGCGCGCAGCTCCTCGGCCGTCAGCCCGCCGTTCGGCCGGTGCGGGTTGTAGACGACGCAGTCCTCCAGGGACATGCCCAGGTCCCGCACCGCCGTGTTGCGGCCGAGGTGCTGGTCCGGCAGGAAGAGGACCTTCTCGCCCTGCTCGAAGGCCCAGTTCAGGGCGCGCTCGGCGTTGGAGGAGGTGCAGATGGTGCCACCGTGCTTGCCGGTGAACGCCTTGATGTCCGCGGACGAGTTCATGTACGACACGGGCACCACCTGCTCGGCGATCCCGGCCTCGGTCAGCACGTCCCAGCACTCGGCGACCTGCTCGGCGGTGGCCATGTCCGCCATGGAACAGCCGGCCGCCAGGTCGGGCAGGACCACCTTCTGGTCGTCCGAGGTCAGGATGTCGGCCGACTCCGCCATGAAGTGCACACCGCAGAAGACGATGTACTCGGCCTCCGGGCGCGCGGCCGCGTCCCGGGCCAGCTTGAAGGAGTCGCCCGTGACGTCGGCGAACTGGATGACCTCGTCACGCTGGTAGTGGTGACCGAGGACGAAGACCTTGTCACCGAGCTTCTCCTTGGCCGCGCGGGCGCGGGCGACCAGGTCCGGGTCGGAGGGCGAGGGCAGGTCGCCGGGGCACTCCACACCGCGCTCGCTCCTCGGGTCGGCCTCGCGGCCGAGCAGCAGCAGGGCGAGGGGCGTCGGCTGTACGTCGAGCTCCTGGGTTTGGGCGGTGGTCACGACACGCACCCTTTCTACTTATCGTCGACCCTTTTCGTCGAACTGACGCTATATATCATAACCGGTTCACGTCACTTTGACGATGCCGATAGTGTCGGTGTGACGTGAATCCCGGTGCGAATCGCGGTGTCCGAGCAGCCGCTGCCCACAGCCCCTGACCCTCGGCGGGGGCGTGTGCGAGCATGAAGGGAACGCCGAGGACAAAGACTCGGCTCCGCCCGGAATGAATCCGCGGCTCCGTCGGTTGAAACCGTCGGCAAGCAGTCTCCGTACAACCCGGGAGAGATGTAGATGTCCGTATCGGACGAGACCACCACCGTCACCGACGGCATCATCCTGACCGACGCCGCCGCGTCGAAGGTCAAGGCGCTGCTCGACCAGGAAGGCCGTGACGACCTCGCGCTGCGCGTCGCCGTCCAGCCCGGCGGCTGCTCCGGCCTGCGGTACCAGCTCTTCTTCGACGAGCGCTCGCTCGACGGCGACGTGGTCAAGGACTTCGGCGGCGTCAAGGTCACCACCGACCGCATGAGCGCCCCGTACCTCGGCGGTGCCACCATCGACTTCGTGGACACGATCGAGAAGCAGGGCTTCACGATCGACAACCCGAACGCGACGGGTTCCTGCGCCTGCGGCGACTCCTTCAGCTGACGGGTGGCGCCGCCGCGCGGCACCGAGCGTGAGAAGGGCGGTGGCCCGGGGATTCCTCCCCGGGCCACCGCCCTTCTGCCGCGTCTGCCCCCGGCCGTGGACGTCACCGGCCCGCGGACGGAGCCGGCAGCCGCGCGCCCGGCTTGTGCACGGGGATGTCCTTGCCGTCCGAGCCCACGACCGTCCGGTCGCCGAGCGGCTCGTCCAGCGGCACCGTCCGCTCGTACTCCTTGGCGATCAGGATGCAGACCTTGTCCGGGTGCGGGGTCTCGGTCACCGTGACGGTCACCTTCCCGCCGCTCTCCCGGGCCTCGGCGGCGTAGTCGGAGCACACCCCGCCCGTGAAGTGCACGGTCAGCTCACCGTCGGCGGCCGTGTAGCCGCTCACCCGCACGTCCCGCGGCTCGCCGGGCTTCGAGGCGGGCTCGTCGGACGGGGCCGGGGACGGCTCGGCGGGGGCCGCGGTGGTCAGGTACTCCGGCTCGACCGCCGGGTACGTGACCGTGACGGCGTCGTCCGCGCCCGGCGCCCGCACCTCGAACAGCCAGGACGGCACCAGCGTCTGGCGGCCCCGCACCGGATGCGCGGCCAGCCCGAACACGGCGTCCTCGACGGTGGCGACCTGCTTCTTCCCCGTCCCGGGCCGCTCCGGAGCGCCGGTCGGCGGCGCGCACGGCGGGTCCGCGCGGTCCTCGTGCGGTACGGGGCCGGTGCAGCCGCCGATGCCGCCGGCACCTCCGGTGTCCGCCCCGGTCCCGGCACCCGGCGCGTTCAGCAGCGCCAGCGTCTTCTCGGCGTCCAGGACGGGATACGTGTCCCCCTTGACCGGCGCCTTCACCTGGCCGCTGCCGCCGACCACCTCGCCCCGCGCGTCGACGACGACTCCGGTCGTCCAGCCGTACGTGGGCAGCCCGCCCACCGCGGGTTCCGCGTTCACGGCCCGCCGGGCACCCATGACCTGGCTCGCGTCCAGCTTGGCGTCGTCCTGGCCCAGTGCCTTCAGCACCGGCGTCGCCGCCTTCTTCGCGGCCGTCTCGCCCACCGGGTCCCCGTCGGCGGCGGGGCCCTTGCAGACGGCGCCCTTCTTGCAGTTGTCGGTGCCGGGTGCGTAGCGGTGGAAGGTCCAGGTGCCCGGCGCCTGCCGGCTCACCGTGAGCAGGGGCCCGGAACCGTCCGCCGCGTTGCCCACCTTCCACGCCTCGCCCTGGGTGCGGGGCGCGCCCTCGACGCCCAGGGCCTCGGCCAGCCGGGCCACCTCGGCCTCGGTGACGTCGCCCTCCGCCCGGTACACCGGCGCCGAGCCGGGCCCCTCGGGGAGCGGCCCGTCGGCCCGGTAGGTGACGCCGTACGGGTCGGGCTCGCCCGGCGCGATGCCGTTCGAGCCGCCCTCCGGGGACGGCGCCCCGTGGTCGTCGAGAGGGAGCGGCGGGGGAGTGTCGTCGCCCGAGGCCCCGGACGCCGTACCGCCGTCCGCGTCGTCCCCGGTGGCGGAGGTGGCCAGGTAGGCGCCGCCGCCACCCAGCAGCAGTACGGCGGCGGCGACCGACGCGACCGCGACCGCCCGGGGGCGCCGCCGCGCGGGACGCCCGCCACCGGCCTCGTCGGCGGCGACGGCGTCGTCGTTGTCGGGTCGCTCGGTGTTCACCGCATCGCTCCTTCTGCTGCTACTGGGGACAGCGGTGGGACGCGGTGGGGCGGGATCCGGTTCCCGGTGACGGCGCGCGTCGCCCGAACGGCCCAGGGACCGCCCAAGGGCGCTCAGTCGCCGTAGTCCGACATCGCGTCCAGCAGCCGGGCCGAGGCCGGCGGCACCCGGACGCCGTGGATGAGGGTGAGAGGCACCGGCCGGGGGGAGACGTGGTCCGGCGCCGACCAGCGCGGGGTCATCCGGGCGCAGTCACCGCGCAGCGACGCCAGGTCGCCGTCCAGGTCGGCCGGAGCGGGGTCGGCGGTTCTCAGGTTCGTCATAAGAGAACCGTAGGCACGTCCCGTACCGCGAAGAAAGTTGTACTACCGGGTAGTTTCGCCTGCTTCAGCCTGGCGGCGCCGCCGGGTAGCGTGAACCGTCAACCCGCCTCCCCTCAGGAGAGAGTCCACGCCGTGCGCATCGCAGTCACCGGCTCCATCGCCACCGACCACCTCATGACCTTCCCCGGCCGCTTCTCGGACCAGCTCGTCGCGGACCAGCTGCACACGGTCTCGCTCTCCTTCCTGGTCGACCAGCTGGACGTACGCCGGGGCGGCGTCGCCGCGAACATCGCCTTCGGCATGGGTCAGCTCGGCACCCGGCCGGTCCTGGTCGGCGCGGCGGGCGCGGACTTCGACGAGTACCGGGCCTGGCTCGACCGGCACGGCGTCGACACCGACTCGGTCCGCATCTCCGAGACCCTGCACACCGCCCGCTTCGTCTGCACCACCGACGCCGACCACAACCAGATCGGCTCCTTCTACACGGGCGCGATGAGCGAGGCCCGCCTCATCGAGCTGAAGACCGTGGCCGACCGGGTGGGCGGCCTCGACCTGGTCTCCATCGGCGCCGACGACCCGGAGGCGATGCTCCGGCACACGGAGGAGTGCCGCACGCGGTCCATCCCCTTCGCCGCGGACTTCTCCCAGCAGATCGCCCGGATGAACGGCGACGAGATCCGGATACTGCTGGACGGGGCGACCTACCTCTTCTCCAACGAGTACGAGAAGGGGCTCATCGAGACCAAGACCGGCTGGAGCGACGCCGAGATCCTCGACCGCGTCGGGCACCGCGTCACCACCCTCGGCGCGCGGGGCGTGCGCATCGAGCAGGCCGGCGGCGAGACCATCGAGGTCGGCGTCCCCGACGAGGAGCGCAAGGCCGACCCCACGGGCGTCGGCGACGCCTTCCGCGCGGGATTCCTCTCGGGACTGGCGTGGGGGGTCTCGCTGGAGCGGGCGGCGCAGGTCGGCTGCATGCTGGCGACCCTCGTCATCGAGACGGTGGGGACGCAGGAGTACCAGCTGCGGCGCGGACACTTCATGGAGCGGTTCACGAAGGCGTACGGGGACGAGGCCGCGGAGGAGGTTCGGGCGCACCTGGGCTGAAGCGGGGGCGACTGTTCGTCTGCCGCGCGAGGCGCGAGGCGCGTGGCCGGGTGCGGGTGCGTGGCGGGGTTGTTCGCGCCCACGCGGCGGAGCCGCACATCGACACAGCCCCGCGCCCCTGGGTGGCCTACCTGCTCCGGCGGACCAGGTAGGCCGTCCCCTTTTCCGCCTCCTCCTCGCCCACGTACTCCTGGCCCCGCATCTCGCACCACGCCGGGATGTCCAGGCGGGCCGCCTCGTCGTCGGAGAGGACGCGGACGGTGCCGCCCACGGGGACGTCGCCGATGACCTTGGCCAGTTCGATCACCGGAACGGGGCAGCGCCGGCCCAGCGCGTCCACGACGAGGTCGGGGCCGGCCGCGCGGACGGTCTCCGTCGCGGTCGGCGCCCCCAGCCTCTCGCGCACCGCGGCCACCGTGCCCGGCAGCACGTCCAGGAACCGCTCGACGTCCCCCTCCGTGGTCCCCGGCGGCAGCGACACCCGGACGTTGCCCTCGCTGAGCACCCCCATCGCCCTCAGGACATGGCTCGGCGTCAGCGTGCTGCTCGTGCAGGACGATCCGGAGGACACGGAGAAGCCGGCGCGGTCCAGCTCGTGCAGCAAGGTCTCCCCGTCGACATAGAGACACGAGAAGGTGACGATCCCGGGCAGCCGGCGCGACGGGTCGCCGACCACCTCCACGTCCGGTACCAGGACGGGCACCCGGTCCCGGATCCGCTCCGTCAGCTCCCGCAGCCGTACCGCCTCCGCCGCCGCCTCGGCCCGCACCGCCCGCAGCGACGCCGCCGCGGCCACGATCGCCGGCAGGTTCTCGAACCCGGGCGCCCGACCCGACTCCCGCTCGTCCCCGGGCCCTTGCGGCGCGTACCGGACCCCCTTGCGCACCACGAGCAGCCCCACCCCCGAGGGACCGCCCCACTTGTGCGCGCTGCCGGTGAGCAACGACCAGTCGCCCTCGACCCGGCCCCAGCCCAGCGACTGGGCCGCGTCCACCAGCAGCGGCACACCGGCGGCCCGGCAGGCCTCCGCCACCCGGGACACCGGCTGCTCGGTGCCCACCTCGTGGTTGGCCGACTGGAGACACGCCAGCGCGGTGTCCTCGCGCAGCGCCGCCGCGAACACCGCCGGGTCCACCGCGCCGGTCCGGTCGACGGGTACCCGCGTGACACTCCCGCCGTCGGCCTCGTGCGCCTCGGCCGCATGCAGTACGGAGGAGTGTTCGACCGCTGACACGATCAGGTGCCGTCCGACGCGCCGCCGCCCGGCCAGCGCCCCCGCCACCCCTGAATGCACCGCCCGTGTACCCGAAGGGGTGAACACCAACTCGTCCGGCCGGCACCCCACACACTCGGCCGCCGCCTCCCGAGCCGCATCCAGCAACAGCCGCGCCCGCCGCCCTTCCCGGTAGAGCCGAGCGGGGTCGGCCCACCCCTCGTCGAGGGACGCCAACAGCGCCTGCCGGGCAACGGGATGGAGGGGAGCAGCGGAAGCAGCATCGAAGTAGGCCACACAGCAACGCTAGAACGTCCGGTGCGGGAGCGCCCAAAGGGGCGCGGGGCTGTGACATGTGCGGCTCCGCCGCGCGGGCGCGACGACCCACGACGGACCGTCAGCCGCCGAACAACCCCAGGCCCCACCTCCGTAGGCCCCCATCCCACCCTTAAAGAGTGACCCCCGGCGCGTATGCCACCCTCCCCGCGACCCCCCGGAGGGCGTCGGCTAGGGTTTGGTCCGCATAAACATCAAACCCCTGCCCGACGCAGGGCGGCGACCGACCAGCGAGAAGGCAGGCCGCAGCCAACCGCGCGGGCGAGACTCTCGGGAAGGCGCTACGTGAGTCCCAACGGCTCCGACCGCTCGCCGCGGCGCCCGATGCGGCGGAAGCTGCTGCAGGCACTGACCGCGGGCCTGGTCCTGGCGACCGCCACCGGTTGCACATACGAGGACTTCCCCCGCCTCGGCATGCCCACCCCAACCACGGAAGAGGCTCCGCGGATCCTCTCCCTGTGGCAGGGCTCCTGGGCTGCCGCGCTGGCCACCGGCGTGCTGGTGTGGGGCCTGATCCTGTGGAGTGTCTTCTTCCACCGGCGCAGCCGCACCAAGGTCGAGGTCCCTCCGCAGACCAGGTACAACCTGCCCATCGAGGCGCTGTACACCATGGTTCCGCTCGTCATCGTCTCGGTGCTGTTCTACTTCACCGCGCGTGACGAGTCGGATCTCATGAGCCTCAAGAAGAAGCCCGACGTCACGGTCAACGTGGTCGGCTTCCAGTGGAGCTGGTGCTTCAACCACATCGAGGACGTCCCGGGCTCCACCGGGGACGCCAAGACCTCCAAGGAACTGGCCGGCATCCCGGACCGGTTCATCGAGGACTTCCCGGCCAACGCGGGCGGTGTCTACGACTGCGGTACCCCGGGCACCCGGAACCCGCAGACCAACAACCCGGGCCCGACCCTCTGGCTCCCCAAGGGCAAGACGGTCCGCTTCGTCCTGACCTCGCGTGACGTCATCCACTCCTTCTGGGTGGTGCCGTTCCTCATGAAGCAGGACGTCATCCCGGGCCACACCAACGCCTTCGAGGTGACCCCCAACAAGGAGGGGACCTTCCTGGGCAAGTGCGCCGAGCTGTGCGGCGTGGACCACTCCAGGATGCTGTTCAACGTCAAGGTCGTCTCCCCGGAGCGCTACGAGCAGCACCTCCAGGACCTCGCGAAGAAGGGGCAGACCGGTTACGTTCCCGCGGGCGTCGCGCAGACGAGCCACGAGAAGAACCGGGAGACGAACAACCTGTGAGCATCCTCAACGAACCCCAGGGTGCCTCGGCAGCGGAGGACTCGTACGAGAACGAGCTGCCGGTACGGCGCAAGCAGCCCGGTAACGTCGTGATCAAGTGGTTGACGACCACGGACCACAAGACGATCGGCACGATGTACCTGGTGACGTCGTTCGCGTTCTTCGTGATCGGCGGTGTGATGGCGCTGTTCATGCGCGCCGAGCTCGCCCGGCCCGGTCTGCAGATCATGTCGAACGAGCAGTTCAACCAGGCGTTCACGATGCACGG